>JANRIZ010000156.1:0-12113 GCA_033764445.1 Verrucomicrobiia bacterium
CCGATCAGCTTGGCAATCCCGAAGGCCGCCGCTGCCGCCAAACCGCCCACCAGCATGGTGTGAAATGCGCTCCGCACGGGTTTGACCCCGGCGAGTTTCCCCTTGATGAATCCGAAAAACAGAAGGGCGATGAGAGTGATCCCGATCGACCAGATCAGGGCCTGGGTCATGTTGTGCAGGGCCAGATAGGGGGAAAGCGGAATGAGACCGCCCACGATGTAGGCGCCTCCGATGGTCATGGCACTCCACAGGGCACGGTTGGCGTCGGGTTTTTCGAGGCCCAGCTCAAAACGCATCATGAAATCAACCCACTGTTTGGGCCTTTGCGAAAGTTTTTCCACCACATGCCGGGCCTCGTCCTCCTCCAGGCCCCACTCCTCAAGAATCTCGGCACACTCCCGTTTTTCCGCGTCTGGCTTTTCAATGATCTCGTCATTCTCCCGGAGCAATTCACTGTTGTAATGCTCCACATCGTTTTTCCCGGCGAGGTATCCCCCCAATCCCATGGCAATGGCCCCGGCCGCGATTTCGGCAAAGCCGGCGGTGATGATGATGGTCCGGGCGGTCTCTTCCTTGACAAGCCCCACCGAGAGTCCTGCCGCCAGGGCAAAGGGCACGGTCAATCCGTCCGCCATGCCGATGATCACGTCCCGGACCGACTGACTGGCATGGAAATGTTTTTCGATGTGTTGCGTGGCGGGCATGGAAAGGTTATGCCCGAATCCGGAGGGATTTGGCAAACGCCAAATGCTCGCTGCTTCTGAGATTCAATCGCGGAACCGGCCCGGCACTACCACTGTTCGGAAATGTGGGAGGCGATCTTGTACCCGAGGTTTTCCGCGGCCAGGGGAAGGGCCTGCTGTTGGGCGGCGATCAGATCATTGCCCACATAAAACGTGGTGCGTCCGCTTAAGGAGCCGGAGCTGAGCACCTTGCCATCCCGGCCCTTCATTTCAAAATCGCCCCGGAGCAACAACTCATATTCCTGCGCCACCACCACGTTGCTTTGGGCAAAACGCAGGGGACTGCGCGTCAGGTCCCGGAGATTGACAATCAGAATGGCATCCGCCTCGGCCTCGGTCCCGATTTCAAAGGACCCGTCCTTCTGAAACTCCCTGATGATCGTGTCCGTGACCAGGACCTGTATCCGGGGCTCAAAGGTCTGGTTTTTGACCACGGGAATAAAAATCTTTTTGACCCCGGGATAAAACTGTCCACGGGGAGTGGGCCCCACCTGGTATCCGCACCCGGCCAGAAGAATCAGCACTATCAGCAATGGAAAAGACTTCATATCAGGGAGGGGGAAGATTGGGTGGAACCGGCGGACCGGCGGGTTGGTTGGAGCCCTGGCTTTTCTGGGGAATGGCCGGGCCATTTTGTCTGGAGACGGCGGAGGGAGCGGGCTTGGCGGGAAGCAGCGGACCCGTGACATTGGGCGTCTGTGGTTTCGTTCCCGGCACGACCTCCCCCTGTTCAACCAGGATACGATTGAGTTCCTCAATCCGCTCGGCAGCCTGTTTGGCCAGTTCGGACTCGGCGTTTTCCTGAATGACCTCGCTGTAATAAATGACCGCCGCCTTGTAATCCTTTTGCCGGTCATAAAACCGGGCGATGTTGAAGGTTCCCTTGTTTTGTTTCCCCTTCAGATTCTGGATGTTTTCCTGTGCCTGGGCGACCTTTTCACTGTTGGGAAACCGGGTCAGAAAATCCTCAAACCCCAGAATGGCCTTGCTGGCGGCACTCTGATCGTATTCCGCCTCCTTCGAGGCCTTCATCCAGGCATAACCAATCTGGTACTGTGCCAGCGAGGCAAGGTCGGACCCGGGATATTTGTCGAGGACCTTCTGGTAGGCCTCCACGGCCGCGCTCCATTTTTTCTGTTTTTCCCGGGCCACCCCGATTTTGAACTGGCTCTCGGGCGCCCACCGGCTGTACGGGGCGCTTTTGACGATCTTTTCAAAATATTCGACGGTTTTGTCCATCGAGGGAAGGGTGGGGATTTTCCACAGCCGTTGACGTTCCCCGGCCAGAAAAAGATTGCCGATATAAAACTGGCGCTCCAGCGCCTTGTCGAAAAACTCCGAGTTGGGATATTTTTCCACGATGCTTTGGTACACCTTGAAGGCGCGCCCAAAGTCCCCGTCAATCTCCTCCATGCGACCCCATCCGTATTGCAGCTCCGCCGCCACAAAGGAAAAGGGAAACTTCCGCGCTCCCGCCCGATAAATCTTCAATGCTTCCGAAAACTTTTTTTCGGACTCCAGGGCCTTCGCCTGGGCCAGGGTTTCCTTGGAACTGCCCGCCGTCTCGGCTCCCTCGGTCTCAAATCCCTCACCCGGACGCCATACAATGGCCGCCTGCAGGCCGGACGAGGCCAACAGACCGGCCAACAGGCACAACAAGGGGAGGCGGAGAGGCATCAAGCGCAGAACCCTATCCAATTTGTCCCGGACCGTCAAGTTGCCTCTCGGTGCTTGCCAAGCCCTTGGGCGACTGTTTAAATCGGCCCTTCTTATGAGCAGCAAGAGACCATTGGTACTTGTCATCCGGGATGGTTGGGGAATCAGCCAGACCGGCCTTCGTGGTGCCCATGCCGAGGGAAATGCCACCCTTCTGGCCAAAACCCCCATCCACGACTGGCTCTACAAAACCTTTCCCATGGCCACTCTGAGTGCCAGTGGAGAGGATGTGGGTCTCCCGGCGGGGCAGATGGGCAACAGTGAGGTCGGCCATCTGAATCTCGGCGCCGGAAGGGTTGTCTATCAGGATTTGACCCGCATCAACAAGGATATCCGTGACGGCGGCTTCCTGAAAAACCCCGTCCTTCGGGAGCTTTTTGACGGGGTCCGGGGTTCCGGTCGTGTTCTGCATCTGGTCGGGCTGGTCTCCGACGGCGGTGTCCACAGCCAACTCGATCACCTGATCGCCCTGGTACGTGCGGCCAAAGAGGCCGGTGTGGAATATGTCTACATCCATGCCATCACGGATGGACGGGACACGGCTCCCAAGGGCGGCTTGGAATATCTCAGAAAACTCCAGTTGGCATTGGACGAAATCGGCCTTGGCAATCTCGTGACGGTGGTCGGTCGTTATTATGCGATGGACCGTGACAAACGCTGGGAACGGACCCAAAAGGGATATGACTGCATCCTCTCAGGCATCGGTGAACAGGTTCCCTCCCTTCTTTTGGCCGTTGAAAAATCCTACGCCCAGGGCGTGACCGATGAATTCCTCCTTCCCCTGGTCAACAAAGGGGTGCGGACCCCTGTTGTGGAGGAGGGAGATACGGTCTTGTTTTTCAATTTCCGGTCTGACCGGGGACGGCAATTTACAGAGGCCCTGATCATGGACGGGTTCACGGGGTTCATTCCCTCCTACAGACCCAAGGTGCGGTATTATACGATGACCCAGTACGATGCCCGTTTCCCCTGTCCGGTCCTCTATCCGCCCCAATCCATGGACAATATTTTCGGCCAGGTGGTGGCCCGCGCGGGTCTGGCGCAAATGCGCTGTGCGGAAACCGAAAAATACCCCCACGTCACATTTTTTTACAACGGCGGAGTCGAGGAACCCAACGACAAGGAGGAACGCCTCCTGGTTCCCTCCCCCAAGGTGGCCACCTACGATCTTCAACCCGAGATGAGCGCTCCGGAATTGACCCAGGCGGTCCTCAACCGGTTCAAAAACAAAAAGAACGCCCCCGATGTGGTCATTCTCAATTTTGCCAATCCCGACATGGTCGGCCACACGGGGGTCCTGAAAGCCGCCATCAAGGCTGTGGAGACCATTGATACCTGTGTCGGCAAGGTCGTTGAACGTGTCCTCAAAATGGGGGGGCATCTTCTGATCACCGCCGACCATGGCAACTGTGAACGCATGATCAATCCGGATGGCTCGCCTCACACGGCCCATACGACCAATCTCGTCCATTTGATCTACGTATCGGATGATGCAAGCGACTACGAGGTCAAGAGCGGCATTCTGGCGGATGTTTCCCCGACCATGCTTTCCCTGTTGGGGATTGCCCCGCCTGCGGAAATGACGGGCAAGGTTCTCGTTCAAAAGAAATAACCGTACAAATCGGGTTCGAATTCCCCTTTATTTCTCAATTTCGTCCTTGAATTTCGTCACCACCCATTTTTCCCCTTTTTGAACCAGTGTCGCCTCCTGCTTGTGCGGCACGGCAGTTCCAAAGGCCGAAGTCTGGCCGGGGGGATTGACGCGTACGGTCTGGCTGATTTTCAAGTTGGTTTCACTGCCGGCATTTTCCTTTGAATCAAGGGTATAGGTGGCGCCCAAAACATCCATGCTGAATCCGGCCTTGCCCATGTTTTTATTCATTTCCTCCTGTTCCTCCACTGCCAAGAGAGCCTGGCCCTCGGTCATCTCCTTTGCCTCCTTGAAACGTTTATTGACAACATGATTTGCAAAAATCTTGTACTGTTCAAATGCCGGATCAGGTTTGAGCATGAAAACATAGATTCCGGCACCGATGGCCGCCAAGATCAGCAGAATGATGAACCCCTTCACAGTGCAACTATCTTCAAAACCACGCCACTAAAGTCAATTGTTTAATTTTTCAGTTGTTCCGACAATAAAAAACCCCGGCATTGCTGCCGGGGTTTAAGAGTTTCAACTCTCGTTACAGATTAGAAGCTGTAAACGAAGTTCAAAGCAACCTGATGCTGGTCATCATTGGTACCGTTGTTGAAGGCAGCGCCCTGATTCAGGACCTGGTCATAACGGTATTCAAGACGGGCAATCATGTTTTCCCAGAGGTCAAAGGAGGCCGTAACGGTCTCGCTGATGACGTCGAAGGAACCGAAGTTACCCTGCTTGGCAACCGCACCACCTGCAACACCCGCGTTACCAGCGGCACCCACGCGTCCGCCGGACTCGTCAACGAAGTATTCGAAGCGGCCAGCGAGGCTGAATTTGGGGGTGAACTGATACTTGGCGTAAGCGGCAACACCGTAGAACAGCGCGTCGCTGGGGCTCGTGGCACCGGCAACAAAGGTGTTACGTCCATCGAACTGACCGATGTCGAAGTTCAAACCGAGCAACAACTTGTCGTTGAAGGCCTTGGGAACCCAGTTACCCCAGATGTCATAGACCCAGACGTTGCTGGAACCACCGGCTGCCCCGAAGGCACTGCCGTTGTCGCCATTGGGGCTGATGATGAAGGACTGGGCGATGTTGGCGTTTCCACCGGGGGCGGTCACGTTGATGCGGCCAGTGATGGCTTCAGTGAAGCTGTTACGGCTGGAGGTGGGCATGACGGCGAAGGATTGGTCGTCATCGTTCCAGTTGTTGACGATCCCGAGCTGCATGTCAACGGTGTCGTTGAACTTGTAGCTGGCGAGGGCGCCGACGTGTTCCAGAGGAATGGCGTAGGTGAAGAGAAGACCGCGGCTGAAGTTCAGGTTCGCGGGGCTTTCGATCACTTCGTAGCCCAGAAGGGTCACGAATTTACCAACCTTGAAGTCAAGACCGTTACCCACGGGGGCGCGGAATTGAACATAGGCCTGTTCCAGATGGAACGCAGCGGAACCGGCATTGATGCCAGCGGCACCGTTGAGGATCGCAGCGTCTTCACCGTACATCAGGTCCGTGCGGAACCCGGCGGTGAATTCGTTCTTGTCCGAGAGGGGCTTTTCGAGGGCGAGCTTGACAGCGTTGACGCTGAAGTCGTTCGAATCGCGATCGAACTGGTGCAAGTTGGTCTTCTGACCGCTCTGGCTGGCGCCATTGCCTTCAGAAGGGCTGTACACGTAGCTCGTATCAACGTAGCCGCTCAGCTTGACGCTGGGGAGCTTGGTTTCAACGAAGTTAGGCTTGATGCCTTGATCTTCGAGCATCTTCTTCATTTCCTCAACCTTCTTGTCGCTGTCGCCAGCGAAAAGGGAAGTGGAAACAACTGCAACAGCACAGAGGCTGGTGATGAACTTGTTCATATTGTTTTTTATCTCCTGGTTTGTTTAGGTTTGGTCCTGTCTTCACTGCATTCAAGCACTCATCGTGCCAGCTTGCCTGTGAATTTTGGATCCAAGATTTCCCAGATTTCTAGCAGCGGTCAAAAATTCTGCAAGGAGATTTTTAATTTTTTTTGAACGTTTTTCGGGTTTTTTTGTCAATGTTTCTTATATGGTTTTATATATTTACGCAAGTAATTGAATATCAATTATTTCTTCTCGCTCAAAATTTCCCCGGTCTGGGCGGAAACCCGGAGTGTCGCCACCTTGCGTTCTTCATTCCGAAGGATGCACGTCCATGTCGGCGATACGGCATACTCGTTAACCTTCTCCAGAACCAGCTCCACTGAATCCGTCTTCCAGGACCTTTCCAAGGCGTACTCATTGCATTTCTGGAGGATCATATCCGAATCAATCAAAACCTTGTCGTACGACCAGGATAACCGCTGGTTATTGACCAGGGGCGGGCTCACGCTGCTGATGACTCTCCTGATCTCCCCCTCTTCCCAGTGGATGATCTGTCGCCGGGTCGCTGTTTCCGGGGAATAAAAGATGATCCTCCATATCTTTGGATATGTGTCCCAGGCCCCGGTTTTGGCTTCCACACGAATAATCTGCGGGGACACAGGCTTTTGGACCTTCTGATCGGAATCCAATACGATTTCCCTCAGGGTCATGTACGCGGAATTGGTCACGGCAACCTGACCCTCCACCAATGGCGCATTCGTGGTGCTCCATCCGGCATCCACCGCATTGCCGGTCCCATTGGTCCCGGGGACGGTCGGACCCAGAACAGGCGGATTGGTCCCTGTCCCAACCACAAGGGTCGGATCCTCGGTGGTGATGACCGTTACAACGCCTGTCTGAGGGGATATCCCGACATTGATGGGCGGGGGCTCGGGGGGCGAGGACGGAACCGGTTCACTGACTCTCTCGGTCGTGACCGGGGCCGGATTCACCCTCTGTCTGCTCTTCCAAAAATACAGACCCAACACGGTCGTCACCATGAGTATCAGGGCTGTGACCGACCACCATAATCCCGTCCCGGGTCCGATCCTGACGGTGGTAAACCGGGTGGGAATGACTGGCTGCCGGTTTTCCCGGGCCTCCGGCCTTTCCCCGGCGATATGCAAAGGCGGGGAAACATACAGCATGGTCAGGCCCTCAAGGGCGTTTCCCATCTCACGCGCGTCCTTAAACCGATCCCCAGGCTCCTTGGCCAGGCACTGAAGGATCAACCCTCCCAGTTCCTCCCCCACATGTGACGCAATGTCCTGGGGTCTGAGGGGGGTGTCATGCACGTGGGCCCGTTTGATGGCGTAGTCGGTGGCTCCATCAAAGGGATACCGTCCGGTGCAGGCCTCATAGAGGACCACTCCCAGTGAATACACGTCACTGGCAGGGGTGATCTCCTTGCCGAGGATCTGCTCGGGAGACATCGTCCGGGTCGTTCCCACCCGGTCCCCGGCGGCGGTAAAGTCGGTCTGTTCCCCCACAATTTTTGCAATGCCGAAATCCACCATCTTCACCTGGTCCCCGGCGGTGAGCAAAATGTTCGAGGATTTGATGTCTCGGTGGACAATGTTCCGGCTGTGGGCAAATCCGATGGCATCGAGTACCTGCAAAAAGACCCGGCGGTAACGGTCTTCCCCGAGGACGCCCCCCTCCAAAAGCTGGCTGAGCGGATGCCCCTCCACGTATTCCATGGAAATACAGTAGTAATCGCCAATGACAAAACAGTCGTACACCTCCGCGACGTGGGGATGCCGCAGACTCGACTGCAGCTTGGCCTCATAAATGAAACGCTTCTGAAAGGTCGGGTCCACGGTCAGATGCGTGGCCAGCACCTTGAGCGCATCGATCCGCCCCAATACCTGATGCTCGGCCCGGTACACGGACCCCATTCCTCCCGCCCCGATCAGCTCGAGGATGAGGTAACTGCCGAGTCTCTGGTTCAATGCAAGCATCGTCGGGGAGCGTATCGGCTTCCGGCCCTTTTCTCAAGTGTCGTCCTGCCTCATCCCGGATTTTGAATTGATCTCCGGACGGGCACCCCCTAAATTCCACCTTTGCCGTGCAACATCCGTCCCGCCCCAAACGCAAATGGCATGAGCGCAATTTTCTGACCCGGGTCATGTTGCCCACCCTTTTTGCCAAACCCCAGGGCACCCACCGGCCGCCGCGTTTTCCCAAGCTCAAGGGCAACGACCTCTCCATCACCTTCATCGGCCACGCCTCCTTTTTGATCCAGACCCCCGGCCACAACATCCTCATCGATCCCTGCTACGCCAACTGGATCGTCGGCCAGAAACGCATCCGCCGCCCCGGCCTGGCCCTCAAGGACCTTCCCCCCATCGACATGGTCCTCATCACCCACGCCCACTTTGACCACCTCCACATCCCCACCCTCAAAAAAGTCGCCAAAGGCCAGACCCTGGTCCTTCCCTACAACGTCGCCGATGTCATTTCCGGGTGCCGCTTCGGCCAGATCATCGAGATGAACCACTGGGAAACCCTTCCGGTCAACGGCCTGAAAATCACCTTTGTCCCCGCCGCCCACTGGGGGGCCCGCACCCTGACCGACCGCCACCGGGGCTACGGGGGTTACATCATTGAATACAACGGACGGAGCGTTTACCACTGCGGCGACTCGACCTACTTCAAGGGCTTCAAGGAAATCGGCGAACGCTGCGCCCCCGAAATCGCACTGCTTCCCATCGGCGCCTACGATCCGCCCAGCGGTCGCGACCACCACATGGGCCCCGAGGAGGCGGTCCTGGCCTTCGAGGACCTGAAAGCAAAATGGTTCATCCCCATGCACTACGGTTCCTTCCGCCTGAGCTACGAACCGGTGACCGAACCGCTCGAACGCCTGCTCAAAGCCTCCCTCAAACACGCCATCGCCTCCCGCGTCCGCATCCTTGACGAGGGAAAGCCCGAAAGATTTTAATCACACGGTCAGCCTCTGATGGGCGGTCGACAGAAGCTCCCGAAGGGGCAACTCATGCGGACAGACCTTCTGGCACGGGGCCGCGCACTCCGCACAACCCGAGGCATTGTGCGCCGCGGGAATGGAGGCATACTCGGTGATGCCGTGCTTTTCCTCGCGGTACTCATGGTAATACATGCTCGAACGCAGAATGTCGGCAATCCGCACCCCGTTGGGACAGGCGGGTTCACAGTCACTGGCGTACCGGCAGATTTCCCGCGAGAACCGGTTCCGGTATTCGTCCAATAACACCACATCCTTTTTGGTGATCGCCGCCCCCGCTGCCGCCACATACTCGTCGACCTGGTTGCGGTCGGAGATGCTGATGACCAGGTTCGACACATCGGGATTGGAAAGCACCCACTTGAGGGCGGCCTGTTTGTAGCTGGTGAACTTGTCACGAAACCCCTCCGCCGCCCCGCCCTTGGCGCCAGCCAGGGTCTTCATCGCCACAAAGCCCACATTTTTTTCACGGCACAATTTGATCAGGTCCGGCTGGGCGGGAAAATTCATGAAATTGTAGCGGCAGAGTATCACATCAAATTTTCCGCTCAACACCACAAAGTTCATCACCTCCATCAGGTTCCCCTCATGTCCGCTGGCCCCCAGAAACCGCGCTTTCCCGGCCTTTTTGACCGTCTCCCATGCCTCCCACAAATCGGGGTTCGACAGCCGCGCATAATCCGTTCCCTTGGTCTGACCGTCACTGGGTCCGACCTGATGCACAAAAAGCACATCCACATGGTCGGTCTGGAGTTTTTTGAGGCTGTCATCCAACTGGGCGATCAGGTTCGCCTTGGTCGGCGGTTTGCCGATGTGGTGCGGGCACCATTTGGTGGCCAGAACCGCCCGCTCCCGGTTTTTGCCCTTTGCCAGGGCCTTGCCCAGGGCGATCTCACTGTCGGCGGGATAACAGTTGGCGGTGTCAAAATAATTGATTCCCCGCTCCAACGCATATTCCACCACTTCGGGATCCTTGATGGGGTACCCGCCAAATCCGATCTCCGAAACCTTTAATCCGGTCCGTCCCAGCACCCGCTGCGGCATGGGCCCGGCGGGGGGAACGGCCAAGGACGGATTTTGCGCTCCGACTTCAGATGCGGCGGCGGCTCCTGCAGCCGCCAGGGTGGTGGTGATCAAAAAATTCCGCCGCGTGGTTTTCATGTGATTTCTCCCGAGACCTTTTTGGCCAGGGTGCTCATCCCCAGCTCGGTCCGCAGCCGGGGGGTGAGCAGGTCCAGAAACATGACGACAAAAAGTGCGAGCAGGGCGAGTTTGTTGACAAACCAGTTCTGGGTCATGAAAAAGTCAAAGTCGGCCGGGGCGGTCGTCCGCGCCTGCGCGGGGTCCATGTAAAACCCCGCAAACTTCACGAGGATGACCACGATCTCGATCCCTGAAACAGCCAACCCCAACGGCCAGGCCAGACGGTGCCGGGTCCAGAACCAGGCCGCCAGCCACAGATGCGCCACCGGCCAGAGATCCAGCATGATCGGCGGGGCGGGGAAATGCCCGGTCAGACGGTACTGCGCCCACGACCAGCACAGGGGATTGATGTATTTGATGACCACCGACCACACCACAAACATCAAAAGCACAACCGCGTACACGGGCGCATGCCGGAATCCGTCCGTCTCGGGATGGTGGCTCGAAGACACCCACCACCCTACCGCAGAATGCTTTTTTCTTCAACCGGCGGTTTCAAAAAGTACCCCGCCAGGACAAGCGTCCCAACCACCGCACCGGTCACCCCCACCCTGAACCCGTAAAACAGCGGGGAACTGGAACTGTAATTGAGCACGGCCAGATACGGACTGAGGATGTCGCCAAGCAGGTAAAAACCGACCAGTTGCAGGGCGGTTTTCAGGACCATTCCCGGGAGGACAAAACCCGACCGGAGGACGAACAGGCTCAGAAGACATTCAAACAATACAAGCTCCCCCAGCGCCGCCCAAAAATACACGGGGTCCTCCGCGCCGGAGGCCAGATAAAGCCGCGGCAGGGCCACCAGCGTTCCGGCGGCACTGGTCAGCAGGCACACCACCCACGAATCCAAACGCCGCTCCAAAATCCGCCACATTTTGCGCCGCAGGGCCCATTCAAACATCACGACGGAAACGGCGGTGGCCGGAACAATCAAAAAATAAAATTTCCAGCGGAATTCTCCCCATTGCTCACTGCCATAGGTAAAGTAGGACCGCCCGGTCCGGTATCCGACAATCAAGGGGGCCTGCAGGACGGCCACCACCAGCACCGCCACCCCCATCCACAGCCAGAACCGGCCCTGGCGCAGGTTGACCGGTTCAAAATGGCGTCCCTCCTTTAAAAAAAATCCGCCCAACCCCAGCAACACGGGGCAAATCCAGTCAATCCACGGCAATTTGAAGGTGTATGGCAGCATCTGCGACACCCAGGGGAGCAGGGTCGCAATCAGAAAAAATGTCGCCAGGGGTCGAAGGGGATGGTTCGGTTTTTCCACCCGTCCATTTAGGCATGAAGCAGGTGTCACGGCAAGGCTCCGCGGTACAGGTCTCATTCCCTTCGTATCCCTCAAACTCGGAAAAGCCTGTTCGGAATTCATGATCGAATTCCAGATCAACGGTGTGGTTGAAGCGGACGGACCCCGCCTCACCTCGACGAGCTTCGGTTCCACAGTCGTCAACGGCAATGTCGAAAGATTCGCCCGGGTGTCAGTGACCGGTTGAGAGTGGGCGGTCAAATATCCGGTGAGGAGTCCAATGGCGGTCCCTGTGCGTCCCTTCCTGCTACGCTCCTCATCCGTGTTTGATCCGTGTCCATCTGTAGCTCCCAAATCCCCTGCGCGAAACCTGCTTTTTGCGGCGACTCAACCGCCTCCTCCAGAATTTTTTCGTGAAATTCCGCCAGTCTTTGCCGAAGTGGCTGGGCCCGGGCGGTGATTTCCCGCTGATGCCGGACGTATTCATCCCGGCCCTCCTCGGTCTCGATGCAGATGGGTTCGTAGCCCTGATCCCGCAGGTCGTAGGGGCTCGCCCGCATGTCAATGGTCCGCGCGGCCATGGCATTCTCAAAACAGTCGGCCACCAGCTCGGAAGGAATCCAGGGCAGCAGTTTGTACGCCCACTTGTAGAGATCCATGTTCGCATGGATACAACCGGGCTGGTCGGAATCCA
>JANRIZ010000002.1:0-4702 GCA_033764445.1 Verrucomicrobiia bacterium
CGCTGGACCATCGTGCCCATGGCCCCGTCAATGATCAGAATGCGTTCCGCAAGCATTTTGCGGATGATGGATTCACAGTTTTTCATATCAACGTATCAAGATGCGATGATATGAGTTTTTGAAGAACAGTCAACCCCCGCCTTTGTCATGTAAAAACACTGAAGGAGAGTTTACCCGCTGATTTCGCAGATTGACGCAGATTCTTCTTTTGGTACTGAGCGGTCAACCTTGCCTCTCAGGGTCTTGTTTTCTTGTTCTGGCGTCAGTGAAACTTTACGGGGAAAGAAGAGGCATTTACGGAGAAAATAAACGTCTACAAAGATGAATAAAAAGAACCCTCCCAAAATCCGCGTCAATCTGCGAAATCAGCGGTTAAACTCCCCTTCCGTCCCCCCCGCAAATTGCGGATGGGCGCGGCGCCCTTTTGGGGATATGAAAACGAGATTCAACTCGATTTGTTCATGAAAAGTGATAGATTGTCAGGATGAAAATTACGATCTCCATGCAAAAGGATGATGGCTGGTACACAGGGCAGATACTCGAATTCCCTGCGGTCATTTCTCAGGGTCGAACAAAAGCAGAGCTCGTTGACAATCTCAAAGACGCTGCACGGGAATATTTTGCCTCCCTCAGCGAGGGAAAAAAGCGTCACTCTAAAAATGTAACGCTTCAAAAAGTTTCAATATGAAGAGACGGGATATGGTCCGTCACCTTCAGGCGAATGGTTGTGTGTTGGACAGAGAAGGCAGCAGGCACTCTATCTACATCAATTCAAAGACAGGCGTGAAATCAGCGGTCCCTCGTCATCCGGAAATCAAAGAATTAACAGCTCGCACTATTTTCAAACAACTCGGAATTCCAAGGCCCTAAAATCCATGGCTTCACTGCATCAGTCACAAAGCCCCCGTTGCCAATCTGAAAAACTCAGTTCCCGGCCAGACACCTTCCTGTAAGCTCGAACCCGGCGAGTCTTTTATAAATCGCGGTCCGTTGAGGTATTCACAAAACCCAAAAGATTCTGCGTCAATCTGCGAAATCTGCGGTTAAAGTCCCCCCTTCCGTCCCCCCCACAAACTGCGGATGGGCGCGGAGCCGGGCGAGGGTCTCGGGTCGGAGGGGGCGACGCTGATACGCGCGGTTTTCAAGCGGTTCGGCGGCGGTGGACCGGCTCGCGCGGAGGAGCCAGGCGTGATCCAATGGCCGCTCCAGATCGGAAAGTCGCGTGGCGGCGAGGGTGGTTTCCTCCTTCATGCCGGTACCCTGACCGCTCCCGACAAAAAACCCAGCCAGCAGAAGTCCCACCCGCACCATGGTGCTGCGTGAATAAGTCACCAAAATGGCCTCCCTTCCCTCGAGTCGGTTGAAGAGATGTGCAAAATTCGACCCCATCCACATCTCGGGATTTTTCCCGGGGGAATACGCATCGTAGAAAATGACTTCGGGGCGCGGCAGATGCGCCGGATGCGGACCCGCCAAAAAATCCGGAAAATCGGTTTCGAGCACATGCCACTCAATGAGCAGCCTGCCCTGTTGCCAGCGATGATAACCTGTCTCCAACACGTGCCCGACAGCCCCCGCAAAATGCGCCAGTCCGGCCATGTGACCGGGATTCTGATGCGTCAGTCTCAGCGGGGCCAGGGATTGGTCGAAGCTCACGGCCACCACGTGTCCGGCCGACCCGGAAAGCACCCGGAATGCCGAAAGGATGTTCGCCCCGGCCCCGAGTCCGATATCCCAAATGACCATCGGTGTCCCGGGCTTGAGGCGTCCGGGCAGCCGCACCTGATCCACGTAAAGCGCGGTCGCCTCCGCCTCGGGTCCGACAAAGGGATGATTGGTTTCCCCGTACCGGTCCGAATGCACGCTGTAAAACCCGCACGGCAACCGCACCAGGCGGTAATCCTTTTCAAAATCGCTCACCGCCGCAGATTGCACCATCCCCCGCCTTTGTCATGCATAAAACCAGGAAGAGAACACAGATTTCTCAGATTCGCACAGATTTTTTTGGGTGGGTGTTTTTTATTCGTCTGTGTAAACGCATATTCTCTCCGCAACTGCCTTTCTTTCCCCGTGAAGTTTCACTGATGCCAGAACAAAATAACCAAGGACCATGGGAGCCAAAGTTGACCGCTCCGCATCAAAAGAACTCTCCCAAAAAATCTGTGCGAATCTGTGCAAATCTGTGTTCATTGACGGATTCTTTCCACGGGTCTGCGTCACTTTTGCAAACATTTGTCTTTTCCCGCGTGGTGATTCTTTTATTTTGGGGGTCAACCTCAGGAGACCCTGCCCATGTACTTCCACAAAATCAGCAATCCGATCAACTTCGCCTTCCCCCGCAAACCCCTTTCCCCCTCGGGCAAACTGACTGTCAATGGACGCACCTTCGCCGTCTCCGCCCAAAATATCGGTGTGGATGTCTTCAAGGTCGAATACCAGAACCCCCAATGGAAATTCCACAGCCAGTCGGGGCTCGCCAAATCCCTCGGCAAAAAGGACGGACGTTTTTCTCTCGCCCTGACCCGCGACGGCGGTTTCAGCCTGAAAGATTCCCACAACAAAACCCTGCTCCGCACCCGCGCCCGCCAGGCCTTCGGTCTGTGCGGCAAATCCTGGATGGTTCAGCTCGACCCGGTCCCGGGCGCGCAGTTCTACGGCATGGGCGAAAAAAACAACGGCTTCGAGAAATCGGGCGTCAAAACGAAATTCTGGAACACGGATGTCTGGGCGGACTTCCCCTACTCGCAAATCCAATCCGGGCCGACGGACCCCATGTATCTCTCCGTTCCCTACCTGATCATCAAGTCGGGCAATGAATACCTGGGCCTGCTCATCGACAATCCCTACGCCTGCTACATGTCGATCCATCCGCCTCTGCGCATCGCCAACCAGAAGGAGGTCGCGGTCCGCACCCCGCTTTACTTCGGGTCCGATGAGGGTCTGCCAGTCTTTTACATTCTCACGGGTCCCTCCCTGCCCGAACTCACCCGCAAATTGCAGCGGCTGGTGGGGGTGACTCCGCTGCCCCCGCTCTGGGCACTCGGCCATCATCAGTGCCGCTGGGGCTATGCGGGACCAAAGGATCTGAACGGGCTGGATGGCGAATTCCGCAGACACAAAATCCCGACGGATGGTCTGTGGCTGGACATTGACTACATGGAGGGCTACCGCGTCTTCACCTTTGCCGACAAACACTGGAAAAATCCGCGCAAGGAACTCAAGGCCCTGGTGGCCAAAAACCGGCACATCATCCCGATCATCGACCCGGGTGTGAAAAACGAAAAGGGATACGAGGTCTTTGACGACGGCGCCAAAATGGATGCCTGGTGCCGCAATCCCGAGGGCGGGAACTTTGTCGGCTACGTCTGGCCCGGCGAAACGGTCTTTCCGGATTTCTCCCTCCCGGAGGTGCGCGCCTGGTGGGCGGGCCACGTGGCACAATTTGCCCGTCAGGGATTCAGTGGAGCCTGGCTGGACATGAACGACCCCGCCGTGGGCTCGGCGGAACTCGACCACATGCTTTTCAACCGGGGCAAAAATCCCCACGGCAGCTACCACAACCAATACGCCCTGGGCATGCAGATGGGCAGCCGTGCGGGGTTCCTCGCCGCACACCCGGACCGGCGCCCGTTCCTGCTTTCGCGCAGCGGGTTTACCGGAACGAGCAAACATTCCGCCATCTGGACCGGGGACAATGTCGCCAACTGGTTCCATCTCAAAGGGTCGATTGCCATGACCCTGAACCTCGCGCTCTCGGGCATTCCCTTCAACGGACCCGACGTGCCCGGATTCGGCGGCAATCCCGACGCGGAACTGGCGGTGGCCTGGTACAAGTCGGGCTTTCTTTTCCCCTTCCTCCGCAACCACACCCACACCGGCACGATCGATCAGGAGCCCTGGGCTTTCGGCAAAAAGACGATGGAGCCCATCCGTCACGTCATCCGTCTCCGCTACAAATTGCTCCCCTATCTCTACAATCTCTTCATCAAACAGGAAGAATCAGGCGAAGCCATCATGCGGCCTCTGTTCTACGATTTTGCCGACTCCCCCTCGCTGCCGTTGGGCCATATCGACGACCAGTTCATGGTGGGGCCTTCAATCATGCATGCTCCGGTGGTGGAACAGGGCAAAAACACCCGTGACGTCACCCTGCCCAAGGGGGGATGGTTTGCCGCCCATGAAAACAGGTGGGTGGAGGGCGGACGCAGAGTTTCCACCAAGCAAACTCTCGGGACCACGCCGCTCTACATCCGCGAAGGGGCGCTCCTGCCCATGCAACGCGGCACACGCAGGGACAATGCCAATGACCTCTCCCGGATCGAACTGCATCTGTTCCTGCGCAAATCCACCCGCGGCATCCACTCGTTTGAATACTCCTACGATGACGGAACCACATTCGATTACAAAAAGGGCGGACGTTCGACGGTCCGATTCACGGCCCAGGTCCGCAAAGATCGGCTTTTTGTGGAAGTCGGCACCCTTGCCCATGGATACGAGGACTGTGAATTCGAATGCGTCACCTACGACCCCGCCTTCAAGGAAGTGCATATCGCCCCCACGGGCGGACACGACCCGGTGACGGTCAAATCCCGCCCCGGGCGGCTTTTCTGAGTTCCCCCCGGACCGGGCCTACACCCCAAAGGCCTTGAGAACCATCTCCTGCCATTCTTCGAGTGGAGTCGTCGGCTTGCGGTCACTGGCC
>JANRIZ010000045.1:0-8866 GCA_033764445.1 Verrucomicrobiia bacterium
GGACAAGGTGCCGGGGGTCCCCTGTGACACGGCGGCAGAATGAAAACGCGGGCCACGGCTGACAAAGTGGCGGTGAGAGAGGGATTCGAACCCTCGGTACAGCTTTACACCGTACGGCGGTTTAGCAAACCGCTGCTTTCGACCACTCAGCCATCTCACCGGAAAGTCGAAGAAATCAATTTTCACCCATTCTGCCAAAGCCCGCCGACTTGGCAAGCCCTTTGGCGGGGACCGATCAGGTTTCGGCCATTTCGGCGTTGCCCGTCTTGTTCCGGACAGTGGCCTTGAGGAAATTCTGGCCGATTTCCCAGATCGGCCCCGGGAACTTGCGGCAATCCATGAGCGTTTCATCCAGGGCATTGACGAAGCGGTCCACCTCCTTTTCGGTGATGATCAGCGGGGGCAGGATCTTGACGATGTCCTTCTGGTGTGCGGCCACCTGTGAGAGGACCCGGTATTTGGAAATCATGTTGGTGACGACCATCTGGGCAAAGAGCCCCTTTTCCATCGCCTGAACGAGTTTCCAGGCGGTTTTGAGCATGAAGGACCTGGGTTCCTGAAACTCAATGGCGAGCATCAGACCCTTGCCCCGGACATCCGCGATGACCTCGTGTTTTTCCTTCAGGGCCGTGAGTTTTTGCATCAGCAATGCGCCCATTTTTTCGCAGTTGGAGATGAGGTTTTCATCGTCCATGACCGAGAGGGTGGCCAGACCGCAGGCCATGGCCAGGTTGTTGCGTCCGAAGGTTGTCGAGTGGACGATGCAGCGGTCCAGACGGCTGAAGGTTTTCTGGTAAATCTCGCGCCGGGTGAGGATCGCCCCGCAGGGCACGTATCCGCCGCTGAGGGCCTTGGCCATGGTGACGATGTCGGGTTCCAGATTCCAATGTTCGTAGGCGTAGTATTTGCCTGTGCGCCCCATGCCCGTCTGGACCTCGTCGGCGATGAAGAGAGTGCCGTATTTGCGGCACAATTCCTGGGCCTTTGGGAAATAGTCGTCACTGGGAAAGCGGACACCCTTGCCCTGGACCATCTCGCAGATGATCGCCGCCACGTCCCCTTTTTTGAGTTCGTGTTCGAGGGCCCCGAGGTCGTCGTAGGGGATGTGTTCGAAGCCCGGCACAAAGGGCCCGAAACCCTCCTGGAAAAACTTGTTGGCCGTCATCGACAGGGAGCCGAAACTCAGTCCGTGGTAGGAGGCGTCGAGGCTCAAAATGCGGGGGCGGCCGGTCCCGCAGCGTGCGAATTTGAGTGCCCCCTCAATGGCCTCCGTGCCGGAATTGCAGAAGAAGACCGCGTTGAGGTGTCTGGGGGCCCGTTTGACCAGGGCCTCGGCGAGCAGACCGCTGAGCAACGCACAATCCAGCTGCACCATGTTCGGCAGGTCCATGTCGAGCACATCCCGGATCGCCTTCTGGATGGTCGGATGGTTGCGGCCCACATTGAAGACGCTGAATCCGCTGAGAAAATCGAGATAATCCTGGCCGTCCATGTCGTACAGGTACGCCCCCTTGGCCTTGGCGTACACCTTGTCAAAGCCGATGGTCCGGTGGACCTGGACCAGCGTGCGGTTCACATAGTTGTGGTGCAGGTCGTAGTTCTCACCCAGACGGGAGGTCACAATCTCTTTGATGTCAAATGGCATAGTCCGCCAGAGTGCCACAGGAGCCTGGAAAAAACAAGTGTGGGATCGGGGGGCGGGCCGTGCGGGGCCCCATGACAGGGAAAACCCGTTGAGTCCGGGCCGGAAACCCGTAGATTATTTTTGAAGTACAAACGGGGCGTCTCCTGATTCCATGAAACAATCTCCTCAATCTCCGGAAACTGACGGGAAACGGGGGCATTTTTTTTGGATTTTTCCAACGGCAATCATTGCCCTGATCATCATGGGGTTATTTGTCATGATTTCGGCCAGGGAGAATCCCAAGCCTCATTTGATTTACCGAATGGCCGATCGCACTCTTATGGACGCGAGAATGATTGAGTCTGCCTCGGAATCTTATGCGATAGAAAATGGATTGAGCCTCCCCATATCCGTCAGTTTTGACAGTCTCGTGACCGCCGGATATTTCAAGCATGGGTCCAATCTTGAGAAAGGATTCCCCCCGTTCCCGGCGACGCACACCTACGGGGTGTATTACAGGGATATTGATCCGACAACCATGATCACCGTCCCGATGGAACTGCGAAAGGGGTTGGTGCCCCATGTGCCGATGAATGACCCGGTGTGGGAAAATGGACTGCCTCGCTCATGGTGGGACCGCACCGCAGACAATGTGCGTGATTTTTATCGCAGAATCAGGATTTGGCTGGGAATTTGATTTTGGGGAAGAAAATGGGGCTTGAAGTGAAGGTGACTTTGCGGTGACATGATGTCCATGTTTTTTTCCTGGTGGGACGCTGTTCAAACGGGGAATGGACCAACACCACAAGAGGGATTATGAATCGAGGAAACCGTCTGTTTGTCGCCAGTTGTCTGGCATTGATTGTCACTGCCATGAGTTTTGCCATACGGGCCGACATCATGGGGGAACTGGGCCAGCATTTTTCACTGACCCATGAACAGGTCGGATGGGTGGCCGGGACCGCCTTTTGGGGGTTCACCCTTGCGATGATTTTCGGAGGTCCGCTGTGCGACACCCTGGGAATGGGCCGACTGGTCACCGTTGCCTTTGTCGGTCATGTGGTGGGAGTGCTGGTGACCATTTTTGCACAGGGATTCTGGACGTTGTTTTTGGGGACACTGGCCATCGGCCTGGCCAACGGGCTGGTGGAAGCCGCCTGCAATCCCTTGGTCACTGCACTTTTTCCGGATAAAAAGGTCGAAAAGCTCAATCAATTTCATGTGTGGTTTCCGGGGGGAATCGTAATCGGAGGACTGGCCGCCTATTTTCTTGCAATGGGAAATATGGGATGGCAGGTCAAGATGGCCGTGATGCTGATCCCGACGCTGGCGTACGGAGTGATGTTTTTCGGACAGAAATTTCCCCAGACCGAACGGGTGGAGGCCGGAGTTTCCACAGGTGACATGTACAAAGCCGTGCTGGCACCTATTTTTCTTGTGATGGTATTTTGCATGTTGCTGACCGCCTCGACGGAACTGGGTCCCAACCAGTGGATTCCCAGTATTCTGACCACCTCAGCCGGAGTTTCCGGCATTCTGGTGCTCGTGTGGATCAATGGGCTGATGGCCGTGGGCCGTGAGTTTGCCGGGCCCATCGTGCATCGGATCAGTCCCGTGGTCCTGTTGTTGATCTCCTCTTTTTTTGCAGCCGTGGGGCTCCTGTCGCTGAGCTTCGCGCAAGGAGGGCTCATGACATTTGCCGCTGCGACTGTGTTTGCCGTGGGTGTGTGTTATTTTTGGCCGACCATGCTGGGGGTGGTGGCCGAGCGTGTGCCCAAGTCCGGAGCGTTGGGTCTGGCCATCATGGGAGGGGCCGGAATGATGTCGGTTTCCTGGATACTTCCGATCATGGGCCGGATTTATGATGCGCAGATCAAAGCGGCGCTTCCTCTCGGGGCGACCCCGGAAATGATGCCCCAAGATATCATGGCCCAGGCGACAGCCGAGGGCGGGGCGGCCACCCTGCGGTACGTGGTGATCCTGCCCCTCACACTCTGTCTGATTTTTGGCGCGATGTATCTGCGGGACCGGATGAAGGGCGGATACAAGGCCGAGAAGATATGAGAGGGGAGGCCCGCAGACTTGTCCCGGATAGATCGGGATGCCGCAGAAAGACGCAGAGGGTATTTTTGACCGCGGATGGGGGAATGTCACCTGACTATTGCAAGGCTTCGCGTTGGAATTCGACCAGGCGGTTGATGCCGGTTTTGGCCAGGGCGAGCATGGCGGCCATTTCGGATTCGGAGAAGGTGGATTCCTCGCCCGAGCCCTGCAGCTCGATGAATTCCCCGGTGCCGGTCATGACCACGTTCATATCGACGCTGGCCTGGCTGTCCTCGATGTAATTGAGGTCGAGGACCGGCTGCCCCTCAAAGATGCCGACGCTGACAGCCGCCACCGGGCAACGGATCGGGTTGGAGGCGAGTTTGCCCGTTTCCATGAGTTTGGCCACCGCCATGGAAAGCGCGATATAGGCCCCCGTGATCGAGGCCGTGCGGGTGCCGCCATCGGCCTGAAGAACGTCGCAATCAATCCAGATCGTGCGGGGTCCGATTTTTTCCAGGTCCACCGCCGCGCGGAGGGAGCGCCCGATCAGCCGCTGGATTTCCTGGGAGCGTCCGTCGATTTTCCCCTTGGAGATGTCGCGGGGTTTGCGACCGACCGTTGAGTAGGGGAGCATGGAATATTCGGCCGTGATCCATCCGCCCGGGACCTGTTGTTCCTTCATCCAGCGGGGAACCCCCTCCTCGATGGAGACCGCGCAGATGACGCGGGTGTTGCCGAAACCCATCAGAACCGATCCCGTGGCATGGGGGGCGATCTGCGGCAGAACCGTCAGGGGGCGGAGCTCGGCGGGCTGACGATTGTCGGGGCGAGTCATGGTGGTTATGCTCTTAGGTTGAAACAGGTGGACAGGCCAGACATTTTTGCTTAACCAGAAAGCCGTCATGATCCCCCCTGCCAAAGCCAGCCGGTCCGCCTCGTGGAAGGCCGCCCTGGTCATTTTTCTGTACGGAGTGCTGGTGGCCGTGCTGGTGCAGCCCTGGCAGGAATACCTTGTGATTGATGACTGGATCGGGGCCTGGAGTGTGCAGACCCTGTATCAGGGGGGGCGGGTGGCGTTTCTGGATTGGAGCGTGCATTATTTTCTGACCCAGCTTTTTTGGGGAGCCCTTTTCTGTCTGCCCGGCGGGTTTTCCCTGGGGGCGCTGCATGTTTCGACATTTGTGCTGTCATTGCTGGGCCTGTGGGCCTTTTACGGAATCCTCCGGGAGCTGGAGGTCCGTCCCGGGATTGCCTGGATCGGTGTTTTTTCGATGGCCGTGATGCCGCCGTTTTTCATCCTGAGCCTGTCGTTTGCCGGGGAGGTGCCCCTGTGGACGCTCATGATCGTGGCGATGTATTGTTTTATCATCGGCCAGAAGCGGCAGAAGGAGAGCCTCATCTGGTGGGGGGTGCTCGTGTGCGTGCTGGCATTTTTCATACGCCAGTATGCCGTGGCCCCGATCCTGGCCCTGCTCCTGTACCGGATCCTCAACCGCAAACGGCAGTATTTTGATTTTCTGGAGCTGCTGCCCGTGCTGGTTTTCGGATTTGTCTGCGGACTCCTCTATCTGGTCTGTCTGACCTTTTTTGGGACCGAAGCCGCGCCCGCCCTGCGCCCGATGATTTTTTATGAGTATTACTCCAGTTATTTTGCCGACGTCCTGTACAAGAGCCTGCGGGGCCTCCTGAATCTTTCCCTCCTGTTGAGCCCCTTGACCCTGCCCCTGCTGGGTCTGCAAAGAATCCGCCGCCATTTGTACGGCATTCTGCTGGTGGCGGCCCTGTGTGTGATCGGTCAATACAGTCAGGATGCCTTTCCCACCCCGCTGTTGGGCACCTACGTTTTCAATTTTCACGAATTGGGCCAGAGCCGCACGTTTCTTTCCGGGGAATTCGGGACCCGTCAGCTGCCGTTGTGGTTTGATGAGATGGCCGTGGTGGTGTCGCTCATTTCGGCCGGGATCCTGATTGTGTCGCTTGGGGAGACCCTCAACCATTACCGGTCGCTGATGGGGGATGTGCATTTGTTGGCCTTTCTACAACTGGTCTTCATGGCATTGCTCATGGCCCTGTTGTGGCAGTTTCATGATCGGTACTACATCTGGCTGTCGCCGTGGCTGATCCTTTTTCTGTGTCGGCGCCCCGAGTGGACCCTGCCCCGGCGGGTGGTGGCGGCACTCCTGTGTGTGCCGTGGTTTGTCCTTTCGGTGACCGGGACCCTTGACCATATCGCCCATCAGAAAATCCTCAAACAGGCCTATGATTACATGACCCGGGACGAGACCAGTCCCGTTTCCCCGAAGATCATCGATGCGGGATTCACCTTCAATGGGTGGTATGTTTTTGCCCATCCCGAGGCCGCCGCTCCCGGGGCCCTGACCCGGGCGCATGTCCATGGCGTGACCACCGTCAATGAACGGGCCTTCTGGGTTCTGGCCAAGGAGGATCTGCCCGGGTACCAGACCTGGAAAACCTTTTCGCCATCCGTCAATTACTGGGCCTCGGGCAGTGATGTGGATGTCCTGTTTTTCAAGATCGAGGTCCGGGAGAACAAACCCCCGAAGAAAAAGAAGAAAAAGAAGAACCGGAACACCTGAGTTTTCACTTGTCCCGATCCGCCGGGAGGGGCAATGTTTCGCCCATGCCCGATGATTTTCTGCATCGCACCGCCGTGGAGCCCGATACCCCCTTTGATGTCAGCCTGCGACCGCCGGAATTCTCCGAATTTGTCGGTCAGGAAAAGATCAAGGAACGCCTCGAGCTTTCCGTCGAGGCCGCCCGTCAGCGCGGGGAATCCCTCAGCCACGTCCTGCTGTGCGGACCGCCCGGGCTGGGAAAAACCACCCTGGCCTACATCATTGCCAAAGCCATGGGCTCCCAGATCACCACCACCTCCGGTCCGACCATTGAAAAGGCGGGAGATCTGGCCGGACTGCTGACCAAGCTCGGAGAAAACGACATCCTCTTCATCGATGAAATCCATCGGTTGCAAAAAACCATTGAGGAATATCTGTATCCCGCCATGGAGGATTTTCGCCTGGATATCATGATCGACCAGGGACCCAACGCCCGCAGTGTGCGCCTGAACCTGCCGCGGTTCACACTCGTGGGGGCCACCACGCGCGCGGGGATGATCAGTTCCCCGTTGAGGTCCCGGTTTGGGCTGACCAACCGTCTGGACTACTACGAGGCCGTGCAACTGCAGAAGATTGTCCTCCGCTCCGCCGGCCTGATCGGTGTGGACATTGATTCGGAGGGGGCCCTTGAAATCGCCTCACGCTCCCGGGGCACCCCCCGCGTGGCCAATAATCTCCTGCGTTGGACCCGGGACTACGCACAGGTGAAGGCAGGCAACAAAATTTCTGCGGAGGTGGCCGACCGGGCGCTGCAGATGCTTGAAATTGATGCCGATGGACTTGATGAAATGGACAAACGGATTCTGGAGTCCGTCGTACACAAGTTTGGGGGAGGCCCCGTCGGACTGGGGTCCCTGGCGGTGGCCGTGGGGGAGGACGCCGGCACCTTGGAGGAGGTATATGAGCCGTATCTGATCATGCAGGGTTATTTGAAGCGGACCCCGGCCGGGCGTGTTGCCACAGAGCTGACATTTCAGAAGCTTGGGGTCAAGCCCACAGGCAAACAACAGGAACTATTCTGACCGGACGCATGGGAGCGGAGTTATAAAAATTACTAATATGTATAACCGTATAAAATATTTATAACAATATTGTTACGATAATAATATGCGTGTTAAGTGAAAAACTTTGTTTACAATTTGATTTGATGATGTAGGTATATGCATGCGTTTGACGATGTCACCAGAACTTGATAAATCCAAAGACGGTTCCCCCGGGGATTTCGGACACGATTCCGAGGGGCTCGTGAAGAATTCCGCCTTATACAGGGAGTTTTTGGCGGAGCGGGAGGAGATTCTCAAGCACAAGTGGATTGAGAGTGAAAAGCTTGGGCGGGACATCGGTTTTGAGAAGGCTTTGTTGGATTGGATTGTCAAGCACCGGGCCGCCTGGCGGCGAAACCGCGCCCAGCATCAGCAGGCGGCCCAATCCGATCGTAAAAATTGATCCGGATGTGTTCCTGCGGGACATGTCTGTCACCTTTAAACTGATCCCGCGAGGTCAGAAAGGAAAGAACGGTGGAAAAAACAGATTCAAAGGGGTTGTGCCTGTCACGGGCGGGAAAAATGTGTTTCATCCTGGCGGACGGGGTTTCCTTTGGTATTGACGGTGGAGGGTCTGATGCCCGGTGAAACCACCATGATGGATGCCAAGGCCATTGACCGTGCGTTGTCACGCATGGCGCATGAAATCGCCGAGCAGACCGAAAAAGTCGCCCTGCTGGCCTTTGTGGGCATCCACTCGCGCGGGGTGCCGCTGGCCCATCGGCTGGCCTCGCGGATGGAAGCCTTTACCGGGGTGAAAATCCCCGTCGGCGCGCTGGACATCACGCTGCACCGGGACGATCTGCGCAATCGGGTGATCATTCCAAAAATCCAGCCCACACACATCCCCTTTGATGTCTCCGGTCGGCATGTGGTGCTCATTGATGACGTGTTGTTCACCGGGAGAAGCTTCCAGGCCGCCCTCAATGCGCTGCTGGATTTCGGGCGCTGTGCCCGCATCCGCATTGCCGTGCTGGTGGACCGGGGCCATCGGGAGCTGCCTTTGAAGGCGGATTTTGTCGGTAAAAATGTGCCCACCTCCCCGGAGCAAAAGGTGGTGGTCCGTCTCCGGGAAATTGATGGCGAGGACGGGGCCACTCTGATCACGCCCCCCGCCACACCCACCCAAACGGTTTCCGCGCCATGACCTCCCCCGCCCCCTGGACACGCAAGGATCTGATCACTCTGGAGGATTATTCCCCCGGGGAGATCAGCCTGATCCTCGACACCGCCGCCGCCTTCAAGGAGGTCGGTTCCCGGGAGGTCAAAAAAACCCCGGCCCTGCGCGGCAAAACGCTCGTCAATCTCTTCATCGAGCCCAGTACCCGCACACGGGTGAGTTTTGAGCTGGCCGCCGCCCGGTTGAGCGCGGATATCATCAATATTGATACCGAGGCCTCCTCACTCCGCAAGGGCGAAACCCTGAAGGATACAGCCCGGAATCTGGAGGCGCTCCATGCGGATATCATCGTCATGCGACACAGCTCCGCCGGGGCCGCCCAGTTCCTGGCCGAACG
>JANRIZ010000053.1:0-2298 GCA_033764445.1 Verrucomicrobiia bacterium
ATCCTTGCGGGTTTTCATGGCCATGACCACCTCCTCGAGGGAGGCATTGCCCGCACGCTCGCCGATCCCATTGATTGTGCATTCGATCTGGCGGGCCCCATTGGCCACCGCCGCCAGGGAATTGGCCACCGCCAGCCCCAGATCGTTGTGGCAATGTGAACTGAAGATCACATCGCGGGCGCCGCGGGCGTTTTCGATCACATGTTTGAAAATGTGACCGTATTCCTCGGGAGTCGCATAACCGACGGTATCAGGCATATTGATGGTGGTGGCCCCGGCACCAATGGCCGCCTCGACAACCTTCACCAGAAAGTCCAGCTCCGTGCGCGAGGCATCCTCGGGACTGAACTCCACATCCTTGGTCCATTTGCGGGCGCGTTTGACCCCCTCAATGGTCAGACGGATGATCTCGTCCTGGGCTTTTTTCAATTTGAATTCCCGATGGATTTTGGAGGTCCCCAGGAAGACATGGATGCGCCCCTTTTTCCCGGCCGCCTTGACCGCCTGACCCGCGGCATCAATATCCCCCGCGACGCACCGGGAGAGACCGCAAATGATCGGCCCCTTCACCTCACGGGCGATGGTGGAGACGGATTCAAAATCACCCTGACTGATGACCGGGAAACCCGCCTCAATGATGTCCACCCCCAACTTGGCCAGTTGACGTGCGATTTCGAGTTTCTGGCGGTTGTTCATGCTGGCTCCGGGGCATTGTTCCCCGTCGCGCAGTGTGGTGTCGAATATCAATACTTTATCACTCATAACTGTCCTTGTTTTTTATAATAGTGTCCCGTCTCCCATGCCAGTCCTGTTGGAACCAACAAAAAACCCGTTGCGGAAATGAATCCGGCCCGGGGGCCACGCAACGGGTGTGAAAAATGGTGACGTTGATTTTTCAGCAAACCAGTCGGCCCCGAGCCTCCGTAAGTCGAAGGCCGTCCTGCCTGATCAACAGTGCCGGGTGGATTTGCATCGGTGGGACTATACCGTTCCGGACGCAGGAGGTCAAACGAGATTTACCACCATGCCATCCCGCGCCAGGCTCACCTTTCCGGCCCCGAGATGACGGGAGGCGGTCCGGAGCAGTTTCCCATGCACGGCATAAAACTGTTCGGCCAGATGGGTGAAGACGATTTTCCGGATGGGCCGTCCGCGCAGGTAGTGGAACAGGTCTTCGGGATCAAAATGCGCCAGCTCACAGATAAGCAGATCCAGGGGTTTGCTGACCAGAGGCTCCAGATCCTGCGGCACCCCGATGTCCGCCGAAAATCCGATGCGGTGTCTGCGGGATTGGATTTCAAAACAGTATGCCTCGCAGGGGGCATTGAGGGATTTTCTGACAATCTGCTTGATCTGCTCCAGATGCGTCGAAGGGTGCGGAGTCACTGTCACCGGACCAAAACTGATTTTTTTTCCGGTTTTCAGGGGATGCCACTCCATTTTGAATCCGGTCAGGTCCGGAACCAGATAGCCCATTTTGAGAATTTCCGAAAGGGGCTTGACCCCTTCCCGGGGCAGATGCACCGGCATGGGCTGTTTTCGGCCTTCGAGCCACATGCCCTGCATGAGCATTTGAAATCCGCCCACATGATCCCCATGCAGATGGGTCAGGATCAGTGCCTCGATTTTTTTGAAATCGTCCCCGTTCTTTTTCAGGAGATGACAGCAGGGCTCCCCGCAATCAAAGAGAAAGGTCCGACCCTCCATTTTAAAAAGGATCGAGGTATGATAGCGGTTGCCACAGGCATTCCCGTGGCCGGTGCCCAGAAAGCGGATCGTGGTGTTTGTTTTTGGAGCCATCAGATGTTGCCCCCTTGGCCACGGCCCGATCCATGGCCGAAAGGCTGGGGAAAAACGGGGAGGCAAGGATGAAGCCACAATTTCTAATTATCCCACCGGGATGGGTCAAGACTTTTACTGACCAGACGTCACGGCCTGAGAGGCGGAAAATGAAAAAAGTGGCGGAGTCAACGGGGCTCGAACCCGCAACCTCTGCCGTGACAGGGCAGCGCTCTAACCAATTGAGCTATGACTCCGCTAGCAATGAAGCGAGGGACCGTTTTAGGACAACTGCACGGTGGCGTCAATGCCGAAAATACGATCGTTTGAAAAAAATCCCGACGGCCAAAGACCATCGACAAAGCCCGCAATTGCAGTCATCTTTTGGGCCATGCCTGAAATTCGCAAAAAACTGCTCCTGTGGGACATTGACGGCACTCTGCTCAATACCGGTGGTGCCGGAGTTGTGGCCCTGAAGCAGGCCATGGAAACGGAATTCCAGACGGCCTACACCTCAGC
>JANRIZ010000009.1:0-14756 GCA_033764445.1 Verrucomicrobiia bacterium
AGCTTCAGGGCGGCCTTGGTCCGGTGTTCGCCGCAATCCTTGAGGGCCTGCACAATGGCGGCCTTTTCCATCTCCTCCAGGGTCATCCCGGGTCGGACACCCCCCGCCGCCGATCCGGGTCCACTCTGCTGCCGGATTCCGGGGGGGAAATCCTTGGGCGTGATTTTTTCCCCGCGTGCCAGCACCACGGCATGTTCGATGGCCGACCTCAGTTCCCGGACGTTCCCGCGCCAGGAATGGGTCTGAAGCAAATTCACGGCCTCCGGGGAAAACTCCGTGATCCTCTTCCCGTTCTCCGTCGAAAACTCCCGGAGGAAGGCGTTGGCCAATATCGGAATATCCTCCACCCGTTCCCGCAGGGGGGGCAATTCAATACGCACCACATTGAGCCGGAAATACAGATCTTCGCGGAATTTCCCCTCGGCGACCATTTTTTCCAGACTTTTGTTGCTGGCGGCCACGATCCGCACATCCACCGAAACGGTCTTGTTGCTCCCCAGCCGTTGAAAACTGCGCTCCTGAAGGACGCGCAGCAATTTGGTCTGTATCTGCGGCTCAATCTCCGCAATTTCATCCAGAAAAATGGTCCCGTTGTCGGCATATTCAAACCGTCCGATCCGCTTTTCATTCGCACCGGTAAAGGCCCCCTTCTCGTGCCCGAAAAGCTCGCTTTCGAGCAGCGTGGCCGGCAATGCCGCACAATGCACCGCCACAAATGGTGAATTTCTCCGCGGACTGAGGGTGTGAATCGCCTGGGCAATCAGTTCCTTGCCCGTGCCGCTTTCCCCCTCGATCAACACGGTCGCCCGGCTGGGCGCGACCTGCTCGATCACCTCAAATATCTCCTTCATCCGGGGCGAATTGCCGAGAATGTTTTCAATGCCGAATTTTTTGTCCACCTGTTTGCGCAGGGTCCGGACTTCCGTTTCCATGGACCGTCCCCTCAGGGCCCGCGCAATGAGGATTTCCAGCCGGTCAATGTCGATGGGTTTGGTCAGATAATCATACGCCCCGCGTTTCATCGCCTCCACCGCCACCTCGACGGACCCGAAGGCGGTCATCATCAGACACACCGGGGACGGGGTCAGTGTCTTCGCCCGGTCCAAAAGCTTGAATCCCGTGTCAGTCTCCTGCATGCGCAGATCCGTCAGCACGACATCCACCGACTCACTTTCAAGGACGTTGATCGCCGACTCCAGACTGTCGGCCACATACACGTCATAACGGGGCTCCAGGGCACGCCTCAGCCCCTCCCGCGTGTGTTTTTCATCATCGACAATCAGGACGACCGATTTCATGGAAACCTCACACCAAGGACACAAAGGACACCAAGTTTAATATTATTCGAGATCACGACTTGGCCTTTCCTTGAACTGAATCATACCCATTGATGATTCGTTTGATGCCCTGTTTGATTGTGGGTGCGCCAAAGTTGATCAATAATCCCAGTTTTAAATCCAACAATTTCAGGTAGGTCAACAACTGCTTAAAATGCACTGGAGCAAAAGTTTCCACCGATTTTAATTCACACACCACTTTTTGTTCCACGATAATATCAGCTCGAAATGCCTCCTCAAACACGAGTCCATCATACTTAATCGGTACCAAAACCTGCCGCTCAAAAACCATTCCACGTTTTCCAAGCTCATAGGCCATGACCTTTTCATAGACGGACTCAAGCAATCCGGCACCAAGTTCCAGATGTATTTTGTAGGCAACATCTACAATCTCAGTTGCAATCATATCCTGATTAATAAACACCCTTTTCATTTGGTGTTCTCCGTGTGCTTTGTGTGAGACCCCTCAGCGTGATCCTCTTTCGCCCTCATTTCGCCTCCAGCATTTTGATGCGATTTTCGGGGTCCGGCAACAACACCTTCACGGTGGTCCCACGCTCGAGATGACTCTCAATACTGATCTCTCCGCCGTGTGCCTGCACGATCCGCCGCACAATCATCAACCCGAGGCCGCTCCCCTTTTTCTTGGTGGTGTAAAACGGCTGGAAAATATTGGCGAGGGTCTCGGGCGCGATTCCCCCCCCGTTATCCGTCAGACTCACCACCACAAAACTGTCCTCCCGGGTGGTGGCCACCCTCAGAATCCCCCCGGTTTTCATCGCCTGCATCGCATTCCGGATCAGATTGTAGAGTACCTGCGTGAATTGCTCGCGATCCAGCAGAACCTGCGGCAGTTTTTCCCCCAGCTCCCGCTCCACCAGAATGTTTTTGTTGGCCAGTTCCGGCCTGAGCACGGTCAGTGCCTGCGTCACCACGTCGTTGACCGATTGGGGCCGCAGGTCGGGCTGATGGGGCCGCATCGCATCAAGATACTGCGAGATGATATGTTGCAGCCGCTGGATTTCCCCCTTGCAAACCTCCAGCTCCTCCCGCAGCCCGGTTGTTTCACGGGTCTTGAACTTTTTGAGTTCCCGTTCCATCAGCTGGATGTGGATGGCCAGCGAGTTGAGAGGATTGCCGAGTTCATGCGCCACACTGGCCGATAGCAGCATCAGGGCGTTGACCTTCTCGGATTCCACAGCCTCCTCGGTGAACCGCCGGTGCTCGGTCAGGTCCCTCAAAATGATGGCATACCCGGGGTCTTCCCGCTGACGGTCGGGGTCAAGCGGCACGATATACACATTCAGATATCTTTTCTCCGGATAACTGACCTCGATGTCCCGCGAAATGGCCTGATCCGAACGGACCACCCCGGCCCAGTCGAGCCCGCGGACGACTCGTCCAATCTCCACCCCAAGGGCCCCCTCCTCCCGGAGTCCCAGTAGCTGGGTGGCGGCATAATTCAGGTACTTGATCCGTCCCCGCGCATCGGTCACGAGCACCCCTTCCTGGATCGCATTGAAGACGGCCTGCAAAAAGCCCTTCTCCTTGGCCAGCTGGGTCAGATAGGAATGGATGTTCTCCGGGTCAATCCGTCCGAGCCGGTCGAGTACCTTGTCCAGAAAATGCGGTTTCATGGGATCACCCGGCCTTGCCGACTAAATGTATTTTTTCCACTTCATCCAGCCGATGATCCCCGCCGTGGAGACAAGGGTCACAACCATGGCCGTGAAATAACCGGACCGGGAATGCAACTCCGGCATTCCGTCAAAATTCATCCCGTACCAGGTGCCCACAATCATGATCGGTGTGGTCACGGCCGTGAGGATGGTCAGCACACGGATGATATCATTGGTCTTGTTGGCGACCTTGTTGAGGTACACATCCATCGTCAGAAACAACTGCTCCTTGTAGGAGGAAATCTGTCCGTCAATCTTCTGAAGATGGCCGTGAATGTCCCGGTAATACGGCAGGGCGGGCGACCGGATGACCTTCAGCTCCCCCATGCCCAGCCGCCCGATCACGTCCCGTTGCGGACGGATGGTCTGGCTGAGGGTTTCCAGTTCGCGTTTGGCGCGCAAAATGCTGCTCATCAGATCCTTCTCCTCCACGGTGAAGATGTTGTCCTCCACCTCCTGCAGCTCCAGCGAAAGCTCATCCAGAACCTGGTTGTAGTTGTTGACCATCATGTCCAGAATCGCATGCACCAGCCGGTCCGGCGCCTTGGCAATGCCCATCTGCATTTTGCGGCACTTTTCCATGGTCACACTGATGCTTCGCATGGGCTCCACATGGTAGGTGACCAGAAATTCCCTTCCGATGAACAGATTGCACTCGATCGCACTGAAAAGGTCCTGCCGGTTGAAGCTGACCGCGTGCATCACCAAAAAAACGTAATCCTCGTAGTCATCGACCTTCGGCAGGCTCGATTCCTGGATGCAATCCTCAATGGCCAGCGGATGAAACTGGAACATGTCCTCCAGGACCAGCCGGCTCTCCTCAGGGGTCGGATTCTCCAGATCAATCCACACGTGCAGCCCCTTGTCGGCAATAATCAGCCGCAGGGCATCCACGTCCATGTTCTCCTCAACAAGACGTCCATTGTCAAAAACCATTGAGCGAATCATAAAAGTGTCATTTTGTCCCGTTTACGCCCGTCAGATTCCTACAGAAACGTCCCGCAATCAAGGCAATAAATGAAAATTGTCATTTATTGCAAACCTTTTGAAAGGAATTGTTTATTTAACTTTATTTGCATCTTTCTGAAACAACTTTGCCGATTTCTCCACGTCCGCCATCATCACCTGTTCCGCCACCAAGCCCAGCAGCCCGGTCAGGCTCTTGAAGAAGGGGGAGGTGATGAAATCCTGCCTCCAAATGACAGTGCATTCCCTGCCCCCGACAAGGATCGGACGCAGTTCGTAGAGGATCAACGCACTCTCATACTGGTTGCTCACATAAATCTGGCACTCCACTATCTGAAACCCGTTCTGAAACGGACGGCTGTACATGACCCCCAGATCACAGGCCACGATCGAATCCGCCTTGAAAATGTCCCAATAATACCGATCCGGCAACACCACCGGTCCGGGCAGGGGGGTCAACAGTGTCGATCGCAGGATTCCGTCAAATCTCCGGGCCACCCGCGGTTCCTCGGCCAGCATCGCCTCCACCTGGCTGAGCGTCTGAAACTGCCGGGGTCCCACAAAGCTGACCGGCATGCCGGCCAAACCCTGCTTTTCAAATGTTTCACACCGGCCCCGGAGTGTCTCCTTCCAAAACTCCCCGGCCAGAATGGTCCATTCCTCGGGTTTTTCAATCCGGCCCGGTCCGGACATCTCTCCCAGCCGTTTTTTCTCCTCCACACTCAGGGCAAAAACGTTTCCGCCCCCGCCCTCCTTTTTTGTCGCCTCCAAAAATCCCTCCATGCCGGGCCACGTGGAGACAAATTTAAACGGATCAAACTCACCGGGCTGCAGGGTCTTGAAGGAATGGCTGGCGTAGATCTGCATCTCGGGATGTTTGGCCCCATCCCAATCCAGGAGGAGTGCCGCCGTTTTCGCGACGGGTTGCTCCACCAGATAACACATCTGGATCGAAAGCGCTTCGGGGGTCTTGCCCACACTTCCCATCCTCGTCAGAATCTCCCCGTCCGTGACGTCCTCCATGTCCCCGGCCTTGAAGAGGCTGAAGGTTTCCCACTCCTTGAATGCCTCCTCCGCCCGAAGCCCGGGCGGGAGGAACACGCCCATCAGGAGGAGTAAAAGGATCCCTTTCATCTCCCGGCAAGCTGCCCCAAACCATTCCCCACTTCAAGGCCCGAAATATCCGCATCAACCGGGATCGGCGCCTGGCCGAAATTGCCTTGAGGGTCCCTCTCTTTTTGCTAGTCCTTTGCCATGGACCCCGATGTCACCATTCTCAGAACGCTTCAGGAAGCCGGCCCGACGGGATACGTTTCCGGAGAGGACCTGGCCCGCTCCCTGAAGATCAGCCGCACGGCGGTCTGGGCCCGCATCGACGAACTGCGGAAGGCGGGTCTGCACATCCTGGCCGTGCCCAATCTGGGGTACCGTCTGGACTCCCACGACGACGTCCTCATCGCCGCACACCTGCGATCCCGTCTTCAAACGCAGCGCATCGGCCACAAGATTCTCGTCTTCCGGGAAACCGCCTCCACCCAGGACCTCGTCGGAAAACTCGCCCGCGAAGGGGCCCCGGAGGGTCTCGTGGTTTTTGCGGAATCCCAAAAAAAGGGCCGGGGTCGCCTGGGCCGCGCCTGGTCCTCGCCTCCGGGCTCGGGACTGTGGTTCTCGGCATTGCTCCGCCCCCCCTGGCCCCCCTCGGCTGTCACACGCCTGACGGCCGTTTTTTCCGTGGCCATCGCCCGGGCCATCGAGGCGGAAACACCCGTCCGCGCCCATATCAAGTACCCCAACGACATCCTGTGCGGCGACCGGAAACTCTGCGGCATTCTCACCGAACTCCACACGGAAATCGACCGCGTGGACTATGCGGTTGTCGGGGTCGGCCTCAATGTCAACGCCACCGTGCGCGATTTTCCCGCTCCCCTGCGTTCCCTGGCCACCTCGCTTCGCCTGGAATCGGGCGAACCCCTTCTGCGGGCCCGGCTGGCGGTCCGCATTTTGCAGGAACTCGACGCCCTCTACGCTCAATCCCTGGCGGGCGGGTTTCCCACAATTGCCGAGGAATGGTCGCGCCGCTGCTCGACTCTCCACAAAAAAATCACGGTCACCCGGGGCGGGACCCATCGGATTTCGGGCACTGCCACAGGCATTGACGAGGACGGGTCCCTGCTCATCCGGCATGATTCGGGGCGGATCGAGGCCATTCACGGCGGGGATCTGACCGTTGAAAAACCCTGACCCTGCGGCCTGCCGCCGCAATTTGCTCTGTTCCCCCGATCAAAACACCTCTACCTTTTGAGCCGTGAAATCCTCCGCCCGCCTTCACCTGCTCATCGACATCGGCAACACCAACACCCATGTCGGGCTTTCAACGGGTACCCGCATTTTGCGCGATATGGAATTCCCCACCGGAACCCTCCCGAAAGAACCGATCAGAAAATTTTTACGGGGTCAAAACGCCGCGGGGGTCATGGTCGCCTCGGTGGTCCCCGATGCCAACGGCCCCCTGAAAAAAACTCTCCTCGCTCTGGGTCTCCCGCCTCCGCACTTTCTCTCGTGCCACAGTCCCCTGCCCATCGGCATCCGTTATCCAAAGCCGGCCACCATCGGTGCCGACCGGCTGGCCAATGCCGCGGGCGCGGTCAACCGCTACGGGGCCCCGGTCATTGTCATCGATTTCGGCACGGCGGTCACGTTCGACATCATCAACTCCCGGGCGGAATACATCGGCGGTATCATCGCCCCGGGGCTGGCGGCCATGACCCATTACCTCTACGAACGCACGGCACTTCTGCCCAAAATTTCCCTCCGTGAACCGCGCTCCTTTGTCGGCAAAAGCACGGTGGAGGCCATGACCATTGGGGCGGTGGTCGGGTACCGGGGACTGATCCGGGAAATCATCACCGATGTGATGAAGGAATTGAAGCTGCGCCGGATCACCGTCGTGGCCACCGGCGGATACAGTGCCCTGATCGCCCGCAAAATCCCCGCCATTCAACACGTCAACCCCATGCTCACGCTCGAAGGTCTCCAGGTTGTCCTCAACCGGATATGAGATGTGCGGAGGGAGTCCATGATCATGACGTTGGGTGCCCTTTTGCAGCAAGGCGAGGCCATCCCACAGGCAAGGTTCACGCGGAGCCGCCAAGAAGTTTTTTTCACCTTCGTGTCCTTGACGTGAGACTCTCGTGGCCACAAAAAGGGGCCAAACGCACAACATGTGGCCCGGGTCTCTGCCTGCAACACCCTCTTCCCCAATTTTAGGGTCTGCTCCGTAAATGCTTTTTTCCCCATGCTCGGTGAGTGGGGCCAAGAAAGCAGAATACTTTTAAACAGCAGGCAAATCTGCTTCGGCGAAGTGTGTCCTATACCACCGTCTGGTCAGTAGAACCAAAAAAACTCTGTTCATCTGCGTCAATCTGCGGATAAAACTCCCCCCTCTGGAATCAGGCCTTTTGCAGCAGGCGCAGGACCTCCTGCACGTCCTTGTCGCCGCGTCCGGAGAGATTGACGACCACCACGGAATCCTTCGGCATGCGCCGCGCCTGTTTGATGGCCTCCACCAAAGCATGGGTGCTTTCCAGGGCGGGAATGATTCCCTCCAGACGGCAGAGCAGCTGAAAGGTTTCCAGCACCTCCGCATCCAGGGCGTAGGTGTACTGCACGCGCCCCAGGTCCTTCAAATAACAGTGCTCCGGACCGACGGCCGCGTAGTCCAGCCCGGCCGAAACGGAATGGGTGCCCTGGATCTGCCCGTCATCATCCTGCAAAATGTACGCGCGCGTCCCCTGCAACACCCCGGGTCGGCCTCCCTGAAAACGGGCGGCGTGTTCCCCCGGAAGGATGCCCCGTCCCCCGGCCTCCACGCCGATCATGCGGACACCCGAATCGTTCAAAAAGGGATAAAAAAGTCCGATCGCGTTGGACCCTCCGCCCACACAGGCCACCAGCAGGTCCGGCAGCCGTTTCTCCTGCCCGAGTATCTGCCCGCGTGCCTCGTCCCCGATGACCCGGTGAAAATCCCGCACCATCATCGGGTAGGGATGCGATCCGTAGGCGGTGCCCAGAATGTAATGGGTGGTGCGGACATTGGTCACCCAGTCGCGCATGGCCTCGTTGACCGCCTCCTTCAATGTCTTCTGCCCGGCCTCGACCGGGACAACCGTGGCCCCGAGAAATTTCATCCGCGCCACATTCAGGGCCTGCCGCCGGCAATCCTCCGCCCCCATGTAAATGGTGCACTCAAAACCAAATTGCGCCGCCACGCTGGCCGTGGCCACCCCGTGCTGACCCGCCCCGGTTTCGGCAATGACCCGCCTCTTGCCCATGCGCCGGGTCAGAAGCGCCTGCCCGATCGCATTGTTGATTTTATGGGCACCGGTGTGGAGCAGGTCCTCGCGTTTGAGATAAATCCTCGCTCCGCCGACGTGTTCGGTCAGGCGCCGCGCCAAAAACAGCGGGGTGGGTCTGCCGCAATATTCGCGGAGGTAATACGACAGCTCCTTTTGAAAGGCGGCGTCCTGACGCGCCCGGAGATATTCCGCGGTCAGTTCCTCCAGGGCCGCCATGAGGGTTTCGGGCACGTACATCCCGCCGTACGGACCAAAACGCCCAAAGACGTCGGGGAGTGTCTCGGAGGCTACATCAGATAGGCACTGGCTTTTTTGCATTCGGTGATGAATTTTTTGAGTTTTTCGGGATCCTTCCTCCCGGGAAATTCCTCCACGCCGCTGGACACATCAATCGCATAGGGTTTGACGTGTTTGATGGCGACCCCCACATTTTCAACGGTCAGTCCCCCGGAAAGAATGATGGGTTTGCGGAGCAATTTGGCCTTGATGGCCCAGTCCCATTCAAAGGTTTTGCCCGTCCCGCCCATGCGCGTGGAGGAAAAGGCGTCGAGCAGATACGCGGAGACATCCTGATAACAGGCCATTTCCTGGATGACATCCTCGCTCTGCATGCGGAAGGCCTTGATGATGGGTTGGTAGAACTTCGTCGTGAATTCGGGGGGTTCCGACCCGTGAAGCTGGATGGCATTGAGGCCCAGCTGCGCGGCCGTATCGGTCACCTGCTCGAGGGACACATCCACAAAAACCCCCACCTTGTAAACAAACACCGGCACCTGGAGGGAAATCATGAGCGCCTCCTCGGGGGTGATGAAACGCGGGCTGAGCGGATGAAAGATGAAACCAAGCGCATCCGCGCCGTATTCCACGGCCATTTCAGCGTCTTCGCGGCGGGTGATCCCGCAGATTTTAATCCGGACGTCCAAGCAATTCTCCGATCTTGCGGGTGATGTCCCCGCTTTTCATGAGTGATTCCCCCACAAGGATAGCGTCAACCCCCGCCTCCTGCAAGCGCCGGACATCGGCCCGGGTGTGAATCCCGCTCTCGCCGACCCGCACAATGCCCGGTGGAATGTGCGGCGCCAGTTCCTCGGTCACCCGCAGGTCACTCTTCATGGCCTTGAGGTCCCGGTTGTTGATGCCGATGATCCCCGCCCCGCAATCCAGGGCGACGGACAGTTCCTCCCGGTTGTGCACCTCCACGAGCACATCCAGGTTCAAACGGCGGGCCAGCTCCGAAAACCGCCGGATCTCGTCGGGGGTCAGTATGGCCACAATCAGCAAAATGGCCGCCGCCCCGCTCGCACAGGCCTCGTAAATCTGGTATTCATCAATGGTGAAATCCTTCCGCAAAATGGGCAGGGGATTGGCTGCATGCACCTCTTCCAACACGCGGAGGCTTCCCATGAAGTACTTTTCATCGGTGAGGATCGACAGGGCCCCGGCCCCGGCCCGGTGATATTCATCCCCCACCGAGATCGGATCAAAATCCGGGCAGATGATTCCTGCCGAGGGCGAGGCTTTTTTGATTTCAGCGATCAGGGAAACGGCGCCGGGCTTACGAAGGGCCCCCTTGAAATTGTATTTCCGCCGGGGCATTTCCGCCAAGGTCCGCACCTGTGCCAGGGTACGGATTTTTTGAACCTCGACCAAAAAGCTTTTTTTGTATTCAACAATTTCCTGCAAGATATTCATTAAAATGATGATATGGGATTTGTTTAATTTTTTTCAGTAATTTTTAATGGTTTGACAAAATTAACCTGTGAGGGTTAAAAAGGAGACCATGTTTTTTTGAGGCGAACCTCTCTTTTATGAAGAACCGTGTGCAAATCCAATACATTTTTTGGGGCTTGTCCCTGCTGATGGCATTTTGGGGCACCCCCTCGGTTCTGGCGTCGGCCTTTCAAAGCGCGGTGATCACCGAAACGATCAATGAAGTGGTGGTCATCAAGAGCCAGAAGCCGACTCCTGCAAAGGTCAGCGAAAAAATCAGCGGCAATGATGCCCTGAAAACCGGGAAAAAATCCCGGGCCTCCCTGGAGTTTTCCGATAAAACCATCGCCCGGGTCGGTGCCAACTCGGTTTTTTCGTTCAAGTCGGATACCCGGGAAATCAATCTCCAGACGGGCAGCATCCTTTTCAATTCCCCCAGCGGGAAGGGGGGCGGCCAGATCCGAACCGCGGCGGCCACGGCGGCGGTCACGGGCACGACGATCATGGTGGTGGCCACGGCCAATGGCGGATTTAAAATGCTGGTGCTCGAGGGCAGCGGCAAGGTCACCATGCCCAATGGCTACAGCACGGATTTGAAGGCGGGCCAGCTTTCATTCATCATGCCGGGGATGACCGAGCCTCCCCGGGTCATCGAGTTCAACCTCGGGGACCTGGTCAAGGGATCGGGCCTGGTCAACGGCTTTGAAGGCGACCTTCCCTCGGCACAGAAAATCGAAGGCGAGGTCCAGCGGCAGGAACAGAAAATCGCCAGCGGGGAAAGCCAGGACACGGGTCTGCTTTTGGGCGAGGCCAACAACAACGGGGATGTGGAGGTCATCGACCTGAACACGCTTGAGGCGCTGGTGGGCAATACCACCACACGGGCGTTTTTGCAGGGCCTGCAAAACGACCAGTTTATCTTCGACTCGACCCTGGACCCCGACAATGTGTTCCTCAATCCCTTTTTGGAACTGCTGCAGGCCCTGGGCGAACTGGACGGTCCGACGGATAGTTTTTACGCCTTCCCGGCCAACAACCTCTACATTGCCACTCCCACGCTCGACCTTTCCCCCTACAACGACGTCTCGCAGTTTGCGTTTGTCGCCCTGGGCGACATTTACTTCGACAATTCCTTTTCAATTACGGGTTTTGACGGCGGAGAGGTGGGTTTTCTGGCCGGGGAATACCTGCTTTTTCCCACCTTTACGGTCATCACGTTTAACTACGGTCAGGCCCTGCATTTGGAGTCGAGCCAGGCCCTTTATTTGGATCAGCTCAGCGTCCACATGAACTATGGCAAACTCGACATTTCATCAGATTCGGACATCTACATCACCGGTGGGGGATTTTATACGGAATCGCTTTATCTGAATTCGTACGGCGGAACACTCAATGTCGATGGTCTGAATTTCGGCGCCAACATGAGCCAGATCAACATGGACGCCCATACGATCATTCTTCAGAACGTGACATTCCCCCTCGGCAGCATCGTCCAACTGAATTCCTCGCTGCCAAACGGAGGCAGTCCCGGTTTTGGCAGCGCCATTCCAGGGCGTGTGAATTTTCTCAACAACGTCCACCACAGTGATAACCCGGGTTATGACCTGTCAATCCCCGGCGATTGGACCATATTCGATGGTTTACATCCCGGGGCCATCAATTTGAACTGATTTCAAATCAATCCTCACCATCCTCCTCCCCATGCACATCGCCCGATCCCTCCTCCCTCTTCTGTTTGCCGGAATGGCGATGCCGCTCCTGGCCCAGGTCCCGGCCCCCACGGCCATTGGCACTGTCGAGGATGTCAACCGCCGCGGCCAGCAGTTCCGTCAGTCAGGTACGGCCCTGCAGGAGGCCGAACAGAATGTGCCCATGATCAACTCCAGCGAAATGGAGGACGTGGGCCCCCAGTTCATCGTCAAATCCAAACCCCGCCGTCACTGGATCGAAGCCACGGCCGATGCCCAGTATTATTACTCCGACAACATGTTTTTGCAGGAATCCAGCCAGCTGGGCATCACCGATACGACCATCCTGGTCCTCACCGGCCAGTTTGCCCTCGCCCCGACGGCCTTCGATGTCGGCGGGGGAAAACTCTCCCCCCGTCTGGGTTTCCGCCAGCAAACCTACTTTTACTCCCTGCAAAATGATGACCTGGTCAATTCCCTCAATAATTTCGATTTCGACGCCCAGACGGCCTTTGCCGACCTCTCCTATCTCTTCTACGAAACCTGGCAGGCCCGCATGGGCGCGGACTGGACCCGGCTGATCACCCACGAAAAGGTCGGCAACGAGTTTTACGAGGAGGCCCTGCCCCGCTGGGGACTGGACAAATTCTTCCCGTTTGGCGACAAAATGATCTTCAGCGTCTCCTACGATGGCAACTACCATCTGACCAGCGTCACCCCCCAGCCGATGTCCGACATCAATGACCGCACCGACCAGAGTCTCACCCTGGCCTGGACCCAGCAGGTGGTCCGCCGCTTCATCGCCCGGCCCTACTACCGCTTTCAACACACCACCTACATCAACAAAAATCTGAACGCCGATGACCGGACCGACTACCTGAACACCGTGGGGCTGATCCTCTCCTACCAGTTCAATGACTGGGCCAGTGTCCGCCTTTTTTGCTCGTACGACATGAAGGATTCGGATGACCGGACCATCGCCGATTACGACAAGTTTGACGGCGGCGGCGGGGCCACCCTGACCTTCCGCTATTGATTTTTTCATAACCAACCCAACCCTGTCGGGGTCTGTTGTTCCCGCCACGGGAGGCAGCCGATGCCTCTGGTGGAGACCAGACCGCCGAAAACATGACGCACTGTCACCGATTGGAACCACGATGAAAATTCAAATCGCCTCAATGACGTTTGCGGCCCTTCTCCCGGTCATTGTTCCCGGCCTTTTTTCAGCCCAAGCGGGGGAATTCAAGTCGGCCACCATCACCGAGACCATCAACGAGGTCTTTGTCATCAAGGATCAGAAGCCCTCCCCGGCAAAAATCAATGAAAGGGTGTCGGCCGCTGAAACGCTCAAAACCGGGAAAAAATCCCGGGCCAGCCTTGAGTTTGCCGACAAAACCATCGCCCGTGTGGGAGCCAACTCGGTTTTTTCCTTCAAGGGGGATACCCGTGAAATCAATCTCCAGACAGGCAGCATTCTTTTCAATTCCCCCTCCGGCAAGGGGGGTGGCCAGATCCGCACCGCCGCCGCCACGGCGGCGGTCACCGGCACGACCATCATCGTGGTGGCCACGGCCAACGGAGGCTTCAAAATGCTGGTATTGGAAGGGTCGGGGAAAGTGACCATGCCCAATGGCTACAGCACGGATTTGAAGGCGGGCCAGCTTTCATTCATCCTGCCGGGGATGACCGAACCCCCGCGGGTCATCGAATTCAATCTCGGCGACCTCATCAAGGGCTCCACTCTGGTCAACGGTTTCGATGAGAACCTCAGCTCCACCCAGAAGATCGAAACCGAGGTCAAGGCACAGGACCAGAAAATCGCCAAGGGGGAGGTCCGGGATACGGGCACACTCATCGGTGAGGTCGATAAAAAGGGCAATGTCAAAGTCCTCGACCTCAACACCCTGCAGGCGGTTGTGGCGGACACGGAAAGACTCGCCTTCATCCAAGGCCTCTTCAACGACCAGTTTCTGGTCTCTCCGACCCTCGACCGCAACAACGTCTTTCTCAATCCCTTTCTCGAGGCCCAGAACATCTTCGGAGCCAAGAATCTCCCCACAAAATTTTACGCGTTCCCGGCCCGGAACATGTATTTTGTCTCCCCGCATGTCGATCTTTCCGGGTACCAGGCGGATACCTTCGCTTTTGCCGCCCTCAATGACATCGAGGTCTTCAACCAGTTGATCATTCAGGGCTTCAACGGAAAGGTCGTCCTGGCGGCCAACGGAAAAATCATCACCTCCCCGGGCGGCCACATCGAAAATCTCAACGGCGACCTGAGTCTTTCCGTCAAACAGGCTTTTACTGTCAACCAGCTGGTCCTCAAGGCGGTCGGCCACAAGCTCAACGTCGAAACCGAAGGCAGTCTGGTGATGAATGTCGGTTCCTTCGACGCTTTCAGTGTTGATCTCCAGGCCAACAACCTCCTGTCACTGAGCTTTGTCAACTTCATCAACACCTCCACCATCAACATGCAGGCCCAGACCATTTTCCTCCAGGGCATCCAGTTCCCCGCCGGAAGCCAGGTCTTCCTCAATTCGGGCTCTCCCAACTTCGGTTATCCCCAATTTGGCAATACCCCCGTCCCCGGCAAGGTGACCTTCGGCTTGACCAGCCCCGTTCGATACAATGGCAACCCCATGTACAACAACGGCGACTTCAACACCTTCGGCGCCAACATCCACCTGAATTAGGGCGCGTGACATAGGGATACTGCCTGTGAAAAAGGCCCAACAGGCCGCCGCATTTTTGCCGCCCCGATCAATCCGGGGTAAACTTCAAGGCTCAAAACACTCAAAAGGGGATGCTTTCAAAACTGCCCGGGGAGCGCACGCGCCCCCGCGTGCACCAGGAGGCGCCCCCGCCTCCGCTCTCTGAGGCCCAACGGACCACCGCATTTTGGCCACAAAAAATCACAAAACACACGAAGGGTGCTGTTTCAGAACCGCCCGGGGAGCGCACGCGCCCCCGCGTGCACCAGGAGGCGTCCCCGCCTCCACTCTGCGAGGCCCAACAGGCCGC
>JANRIZ010000010.1:0-25958 GCA_033764445.1 Verrucomicrobiia bacterium
TCTCATTTCTTATCGTCGGAGAGCAGACGACCGTCGGCAAGACGGATCAGACGGTGGGAGAAGGCCGCGACCTGATCGCTGTGGGTGACCAGAAGCATCGTGGTGCGGGAGTCCCGGGAAATGGATTGCAGCAGGTTCATGATTTGGCCCCCTGTTTCGGAGTCCAGATTGCCGGTGGGTTCATCGGCCAGAATCAGGACCGGGTTGTGGACCAGGGCGCGGGCGATGGCGGCCCGCTGCATTTCCCCCCCGGAAAGTTGGTGCGTGCGATGGGCCAGCCGGTGGGAGAGGCCGACCCGGTCGAGCCAGAGGGCGGATTTTTCACGGTTCTCAGCAGGGGGTCCCCCCTGAAGCATCAACGGCAGCATGACATTTTCGAGGACCGTGAGAGTCGGCAGGAGGTTGAAGAACTGGAAGACAAACCCGATCTGATCCCGACGCAGCCGTGTCAGGGCGTTGTCATCCATCCGGGCCAGGTTGTTTCCATTGATGAAAACCCCGCCCGAGTCCGGCTGGTCGAGCCCCGCCAGCAGATGGAGGAGGGTGCTTTTGCCGCAGCCGCTCGGACCCATGACCGACGCAAATTCCCCCGGTTCCAACTGGAGTGAGACATCCCGGAGGGCCAGGACGCGGGAGCCGCCTGTGTCGTAGGTTTTGTGGATGTTTTCGAGACGGACCATGGGGATGACTCCGATTGAGAAAGGCAGTCAACCGTCAACCTTTCGGGGGATCAACCCCAATTGCAGGGTCTGGTCCCCGGGCCAAGAGACTTGCCTCCCGCAGTGGGGAGGCGCATAATGCGCCGCCATGGAACAGATACTCAAGATATTGCAGGAAAACGCGCTCACCTCGCCCGAGAGCATCGGCAAAATGCTCAACCTCGGCCCCGACCAGGTGCGGGAGAGCATTCAGGCCCTGCGGGAATCCGGCCAGATTCTCGCCTACAAAGCCGTCATTGATGAGGCGCTGCTGACCGAGGAAAAGGTCAAGGCCATCATCGAGGTGCGGATCACCCCCGAACGCGGGGGCGGGTTCAATCATCTGGCCGAGCGGATCAGCCGGTTTGACGAGGTCAGCTCCTGTTATCTCATGAGCGGGGGGTACGATTTGCTGGTGATGGTCGAGGGGCGCAGCCTCAAGGAGGTGGCGGCGTTTGTTTCCGAAAAGCTGGCAACCCTCGGGGGAGTGCTTTCGACGGCGACCCATTTTCATCTCAAGAGCTACAAGGAACAGGGCGTGTTGATGCTCAAGGCCGAGAACGAGGAGCGGTTGCCCGTCAGCCCTTGAGCCCCAGGTCCGGTCTTTTGAAAATGGCGGACTTTGAGCCCATGGCATTGAGCAGGTCGGTGATGGCGCGGCCCAGTTCGCGCAGGCCGAAGGGTTTGGCGACAAAGGGCTGGCCGGAGCTGGAGATGAATTCCTTGGTGCCCGCGCTGACATAGTCGCCGGTGATGAAGATGACCCGTTTGCGATGGTCCTCGGAGAGCTGCTTGAAGATGTCGACCCCGCCGATATTGGGCATTTTGATATCCGAGAGGATGATGTCGTATTTTTCGGTGGAGGCCTTTTTGAGCGCCTCCAATCCGTCCGAAAAGACGTCAATGGAGTGACCCTGGCTTTCGATGAGTTCCTTGAGGAACTCCGTGATGCCCGGCTCGTCATCGATGGTCAGAAACCGGGAGGGCGGGAGATTTTTGATGACCTCCTCCAGGTTTTCGGAGGTGGAGGCGAGGGAGGCGGAGGCGTCCCCCGTGTTGATGGGCAGTTCGATGGTGAAGACAACCCCCTTGCCGTATTCGCTGTCGCAGTGGATATGGCCCCCGTGGGCCGCGATGATCCCATAGGAGATGGACAGACCCAGGCCCGTGCCCTTGCCCACCGCCTTGGTGGTGAAGAACGGGTTGAAGATTTTCTTGAGATTTTCCGGCTGAATGCCCGGTCCGTCGTCCTGAAGGGTCAGACGGACAAATTCCTGCGGGGTGATTTCGGTTTTGACGCGGATCGTGCCCGGGCGCTGGAGGGAGGCAATCGCCTGCTGGCTGTTTTGGAAGAGATTGAAGACCACCTGCTGGATCTGGTAGTAGTCGATGAGGATCGGGGGGAGGGCCGGTTCGTAGTTTTTGATGATCTGGATGTTGTTGACCCGGAGCTGGTAATTCCACAGTTCGAGGGTCTGTTCGATGAGTTCGTTGAGGACGACCGGGGCCTTTTCGGATTCATGGCTGCGGGAGAAAACCAGGAGATTTTTGACGATGCGTGCCGCGCGGTGGGCCTCGCGGAGGATCATTTTGGAGGCCGCGGCGGTTTTGCCCGGGTCCTTGAGGATGCCCAGCAGCTCCGCCTGACCCGTGATCGTGGTGAGCGGATTGTTGATTTCGTGGGCGATGCCCGCGATCATTTCCCCCAGTGCGGCCAGTTTTTCCGATTGGATGAGCTGGTTTTGCATGGTTTTTTCGTTGGTGACATCCCGGAGGACATAGAGCCAGGCGAAGTGTCCGTTGTTGGTGCTCGCCTCGGTTTCGAGGGTGAAGGTGCGGCTGAGTTTGGAATCGTGGAACTCGATGTAGTTGGGCGTCTGCGTCGCCTCATTGACATGGAACCGTTCGACCCCCGGCTCCTGTTCGAGTGGGAGGCGGAGAATTTCCTGGATGGTGCAGCCGATGATGTTTTCCTTGGGAAGCTCCAGCAATTCACTGAAGGACTTGTTGCAGCGTTTGATGATCAGATCGTCCCGGGAGATGGCGATGCCGTCGGAGAGATTGTGAAAGGTCTGGAACCACTCCAGCCGGGAGTGTTCCGCCTCGGAATACAGGCGGGCGTTGCGCATGGCCAGGACCGCATGATCGGCAAAAATGGTAAGCATCCGGACATCCGCCTCTGTGAAGGCGTTCTTCCGCTCGGAATCCAGATTGATGACACCGATGACCGTGTCGCTGTCGATGACCGGGATGGCCATTTCGGAGAGAACCCGGTTGAAGAGGGGGAAATAACTTTTGTCGGTGGCCGTATCGTTGCAGAGGTGGGCTTTTCCGGAGGCCGCGACCTTCCCCGTGATTCCCTGGCCGATCCGCAGCTGGGTGGATTGTTTTTCGGGGGTCCAATCCGGTCCGATGGCGGCGACGATATTCAGGTGCTGGTTTTCGTGGTCCACACTGATGAGAGACCCGCGGGTGGCCCCGACCAGCTCCGCCGCCTTTTCGAGGATCAGATCGATGATATTTTCGACGGAAAGCTCTGAATTGATGGCCAGCACCACCTTGTGAAAGGCCTCGACCTGATTGAGATGCGAATTATTTTCCGACATTGACTATTTCCTGGCAAAGGGTGACTGGACAGAGGGTGACAGGGGAACAGGCATAGGATTAAGAATGGAACTTTTTACAGGGAATTTTGAAAACAAAAAGAAATTTTTCTGAAAATTATCCTGATTCTGAAAATTATATTGAGCTTTTAAAAACGATGTCCTTAACCAGAGGTTTGCTGAAATACTGGTTGATTTTTTGTTTCCAATTTAATTTTTGGCGTTGGAATTCGAACAAAAAAACCGAGTGAGTGACGCCTACGGTGAGGATACGATTGCGAATGCCAAGCGGCTGAGAGTTTTTAGCGTTAAAGTCGCCGACAATCCTGTGCCATTCCTTCAGAATCCGCAATTCGATCTCACGTTTATCGAGGCCATTTTTTTGGAGGAAGGCCTGGACTCCGTTGGCGAGAGGCTGGGTGGCCCTTTCCTTGGGGATCGATGTTTCAGACCATTCTTCCAGGACCAGGTGTTTGGAGGGGTGGGGGCGCATGAGGGGGTAAAAAAAAACCCCGCTGAGGGCGGGGTTTTAAAGGGTGATACCGGGCTATTGACCATCGGGCCCGATGGCTTCGACAGGGCAGCCTTCCATGGCTTCCTTGCAACGGGCCTCTTCCTCGGGGGAGGAGGGTTGCTTGTAGACGTAGGAGTGACCCCCGTCATCATGACGGGTGAAATTGTCGGGTGCGGTTTCACGGCAAAGGTCACAATCGATGCATTGATCATCAACATAGTACTTGCCGGCGACGTTCTGAGCGTATTTGTTAGCGACGTTTGCCATAGTGGTTTCTCTGGATGGGGTTAAATTTCAAGTGGAATATAATGGGCGAAGATCATTAGGCAACAACTTTTTGCTGTCGGGAAGGAGAAATTTTTGCGGAAATACGTTCATTGCCCATGCCACTGACTTTTCTGACCCGAGACCTTTGCAGACACGCGTCCCCCCTGTTCGCGCTGCTGCTGCTGGCCTTTGCCGCCTATTGGCCGACCCTGCGGGCCACGTGGGTGTACGACGATGCGGAGTATGTGGTGACCAATCCTCTGGTCACCGGAAGGCCCGATCCCGGGGCGATTTTCACCTCCCCGTATCCCCCCGGGCATCCTGACCAGCATCTGTACCGTCCCCTGGTCACCCTGAGTTTTGCCCTTGATTCCTGGAGCCTTCCCCCGGATGTGGCCCGCGGGGGTGGTTCGGCCCGGTCCCCGGCACTTCCCTATTTTCATCTGACCAACCTCCTGCTGCATTTTGCGGTGGGGGTGGTTCTGTACGGACTCGGGTTGCGTCTGCTGGCGGGCGCGTTTCCAAAAGCCGGCTCCGGGGATGTCGTTCTCGCCGCCTGGATCGCCGCGGCCCTGTTTACGGTCCATCCCGTGGGGACGGAATCAGTGGCCTGGATTTCCGGACGTGCTGAAATTCTTTCCGCATTCTGGGTGTTGGCCAGCCTGTGGTGTGTGCTGGGGACCTTGCCACAGCGGCCTCCCGGCGGGAACCTGCCGCATTTTGCGGCCGCCGCGGGGTGTTTCGGGCTGGCCTTGCTGTCAAAGGAGAATGCCGTGATGACCCCCGTCCTGGCCCTGATTGTCCTGGGGATGGCCGGGTATGACTGGAAGCGACAGTGGAGAGGGCTTGTGCCCCTTTATGCCATGTTCGCTGCCGTTGTGGCCGCCTATCTGGCCGTACGCGCCACGATTTTTGCGGGCATTCCGATGGAGGAAACAGCCTTTGCGGGAGTGACCGGAACCGGGATGCGCCTGCTGATCGCCTGCAAAGTGCTGGTACGGTATCTTGGGTTGATTGCGACCGGCTGGGGTCAGTCTGTTTTTCATGACGTGACCGTTGAACCCTTTTTGGGAGTCGCGGCCCTGCTTGTTCTCATCGCCCTCGGGGTGGCCGCCTTCATGCTCCGCCGGACCCAGCCGTGGTTCCTGTTTGGGGCACTCTTCTTTTTTGTCGCCCTGTTACCGGTCAGCAACCTTCTCTTTGCCATCGGGGCCGTGATGGCCGAGCGTTTTCTGTATCTGCCCCTGGCCGGACTCGCCCTGGCCCTGGCCGTGCTGCTGGCCGGGCAGGCGCCCGGGTTTTTGCGCAGAATGCTTCCCGTGATGTTGATCGTATTGGGGTTGGTGACGGTACGGACCATGATTCGGGCCGGGGAGTGGCGGGACGCGCGGAGACTCTGGGCGTCGGCTGTGGAGGTCTATCCCCGGTCTTTTCTGCCGCGGGCGCAGTTGGGGTTTGCCCTGAAGGAGGAGGGACGGGACATGGAAGCCTACGCCGAATTTGAAAAAAGCATGCAATTGCTGCGGACCCAGCCCGAGGTGTTCCGGCAGAAATTCCGTCCGTCCATCGAGGTGGCAATGGGGCAACTGGGAGGGCGGCTGGCCGGGCAGACCGATGATCCTGCGCTCAGGGCCATCCATGCGCTGGCCAAGCAGGGCGAGTATCAGAAGGCGCTCCTGTTGTATGCCGCCTACAAAATCCAGCATCCGGAAAGCATTTCGGCGCATTATGGACTGGCGGATTCCTACCTGCGCCTTTCGATGTTTCTGGAGGCCTCGCGCGAGTTTCTGGAACTGACCCGGCGGGATCCGGGCAACGGGCTCAACCATGGCAAACTCGGGTACTGTTTCATCCAGATCAACAAACCCGCCCTGGCCCGGTTTCATTATCAGAAAGCCATCACCCTCAATGCCGGGGATACCGTTTCGCTGGCCAATCTCGGGCTGCTGGAGATGCGCGAGAAAAACCCCGCCCTGGCCCGGGTGTATTTTGAACAGGCCATTGAGAAGGGTCCGCACATTCCCGATTACCGCATGAACCTGGCCGGGGCCCTGGTCGAACTCGGAGAACGTGAGAAGGCCGCGCAGGAACTCCGCACCCTGCTGAGACTGTGGCCCAACCATCAGGCCGCCGCCAAGATGCTGGCAACGATCGAACAGAAGACGCGGTACCGGTAGGGGAAGAACCGCGAAGGGGGAGAGTTTTTTTAACCGCAGAGGACGCGGAGGAACGCAGAGGGAGAATGTCTAATGACTAGCGGGGATTCCGCTCGCCCAACGCCCAACGCCCAACCGACAACCGGTAACCAAGTTTGCAATGAAAACAGTGGCTCTCCCGTGCCGGAGGATTTACAGTCGGAGACATGATCACCGCAGACTCACTCTTTGACCTTTCTCATTTTGCCCACCGGGAAATTTTTGACGGGGTGCGTTATCCGTGGGAGCCCCTGGGGCGGATTGCGGATTACCTGAAAAAAAACCTTCGCCCCGGACTTTGCAACCGGGCGCTCGGCCATCCGTACATTGAGGACAACGTTTTTATTGGCAAAGGTTCTGTGGTGGAGGAGGGGGCCATGATCAAGGGTCCGGCGATCATCGGCGAAAACTGTGAGATCCGGCACGGGGCCTACATCCGGGGCAATGTGATTGTCGGCGACGGCTGTGTGATCGGCAATTCGACCGAACTCAAGAACAGCATTCTGCTCAATGAGGTGGAGGCCCCGCACTACAACTATGTCGGGGATTCGGTTTTGGGCAACAAGGCGCATCTGGCAGCGGGAGTGATTTGTTCGAACCTGAAGCTGGCCGCCGGGAATGTCGTCGTGGAGATCGGGGGCCAGAAGGTGGATACCGGACTGCGCAAGTTCGGGGCCCTGGTGGGGGATGGTGCACAGGTCGGCTGCAACAGCGTGCTCAATCCCGGGTCGATCCTCGGACGCGGGTCGATCCTGTATCCGGTCACCCACTGGCGGGGCGTTTTGGAGGCGGGCCGGATCGTCAAAACCCTCCCGGCCACACAGATCGTGGAGAAGAGGTAGGAGACCCCCCCAATTTTGATCCCGCCTCCCACAGGAGGTGATTGGCCCGGCCGCGCTTTGTGGCTTGAAAAAAATCCGCTCTCGGGCAGTCTGCGGGCCGTCCAAACCCATGATCAACCTCTTCAACCTTTCCAAGGCCTTTCACGGCAAAACCCTGTACGAGGATGTGTCCCTGCAAATCAGCCGGGGCGACCGCCTGGCGTTGATCGGGCCCAATGGGGCCGGAAAGAGCACGCTGTTCGGGCTGATCCTCGGCACACTCGAGGCCGATGAGGGACGCGTGCAGATTGAGCGCGGCGTCACGGTGGGTTTCCTGCCGCAGGAAAGTGCGCCCGCCGGGGAGGAAACCATTTTGGAGCTGGCCACCGCCATCAGTCCGGAAGTGACCGAAATCCGCCGCCGGATGGCCGAGGCCGAGGGGAAGGGCGAGGACAACACGGACCAGTACCATGATGACGTGATGCGGTTTGACGATCTGGGCGGGTACCGGGCCGAACCCAAGGCCAAACGCATCCTTTCGGGACTCGGATTCCGGGAGACGGATTTTGGCCGTCCCGCGCGGGAATTGAGCGGCGGGTGGGTGATGCGGGCGCATCTGGCGCGGCTGCTCGTCCAGGAGCCTGACCTGCTGATGCTCGACGAGCCGACCAACCACCTGGACCTCGAAACCCTCATCTGGTTCAAGAACTACCTGAAAAACTATCCCAACTCGATCCTTCTGATTTCGCACGACCGGGATTTCATCAACGGACTGATTGACACCATCCTCGATCTTCGGAACAAGGAAATCAGAAAGTATCCCGGCAACTACGACGACTATCTGGAGCAAAAGGCCCTTGAGGAGGAGAACCAGCTGGCCTCCTACAACAAGCAGCAACGGGAGATCGAGCGCCTCCAGCTTTTTGCCGACCGGTTCCGTGCGAAGGCCAGCAAGGCCTCGCAGGCGCAGAGCAAGCTCAAGCAGATCGAGCGCATGGACAAGATCGAGGCCCCGCAGGCCAGGGAAAAGACCATCAAATTCCGTTTTCCCCAGCCCGTGCGCAGCGGACAGAAGGTCATCACCCTCACCGGCATCCATCAGGCCTACGGGCCGAAGGTCGTTTACAGCGGGATGGATTTCCAGGCCGAGCGCGAGCAGCGCATCGTTCTGGTCGGTCCCAACGGGGCGGGCAAATCGACCCTCCTGAAGATTCTCGCCGGGGTGCTGGAATTCCAGCAGGGCACGCGCACCCTCGGGCACAACGTGCGCCACGGATATTTTTCGCAGTATCGCGCCGAGACGATGAACATCAAAAACACCGTCCTTGAGGAGGTGATGAGCATTGAAAAACCCGTGCCCGAGCAGACCGCCCGCACCGTGCTGGGCAGTTTCCTGTTCCGTGACGATGACGTTTTCAAACGGGTGGGAGTGCTCAGCGGCGGCGAAAAAACGCGGCTGGGGCTGGTCAAAATGCTCCTCGACCCGCCCAATCTCCTGCTGATGGACGAGCCGACCACCCATCTGGACATTGCCAGCATCGATGCGCTGACCCAGGCCCTGGACCAGTACACCGGCACCCTGATCTTTATCAGCCACGACGTGTATTTCATCCGCACCGTCGCCAACCACGTCGTGCATGTGAATGCCGGGCGGCTGACCCATTATCCCGGGGGATACCAGTACTATCTGGACAAGACGGCCGCCATTTCCGAGAAACACGCGCTGACCTCCACCGGGAGCGCCGAGACACCGGCCACCCCTGTGGCCAAGGCCGCCCCCGCCAACGGACATCTGAGCAAGGAGGAGCGGCGGCGGCTGGACAAGGAACGCCAGGCCCTTGCGCGCGAGAAGGCCGCCCGGGACAAGCAGGTCAAGGAACTGGAGACCCAGATTGCCGATCTGGAAACCCGTCAGGGAGAGCTGACCGAGGCCCTTGAGAATCCCGAGACGTACAAGGACGCCGGGAAGGCCATGGAACTCAACCGGGAACTGGCCGGGGTGCTGGAGACCCTCGAAAAGCTCAATGCCCGCTGGGCGGAAGTTGCCGCCGGGGCATCGTAGGGGGGCGGAGAAAAATGTTTTTCCATCGCGGGAAAACTGTGGGTAGGATCGAACCGTTGTGACACTGGCCAACTACATCACCCTCTTCCGGATCCTGATGATTCCGGTATTTGTGACGCTGACCGTCTATTACAAACTGCCCGTGGAGCAGGGAGGCGGACAGACGTGGATGATCATCACCTCCTTTTTTGTCTACGGCCTGGCCGCGCTCAGTGATGGCATTGACGGGTACATTGCCCGGCGCTACCACCAGATCAGCAATCTGGGCAAGGTGCTTGACCCCGTGGCGGACAAATTCCTGCAGTTTTCCGGGATCCTGGTTCTCAGCTACCAGGGCAGCCAGGACATGGACATGTTTCCGTTGTGGTTTGTGATCTTTTTTTTCAGCCGGGAGGTCGGTCTGCTGGGAGGGTACCTGATCATCCAGCACTTCAATCAAAAAGTCCGTGTCGTGCCGCACTGGACCGGCAAAACATCCACGGCCCTTTTGATGGTTCTCATCGGCCTGATGCTGCTGGACCTGCCCTGGTTCCGTTTTGAATGGATGCTGGGGGTGGTGATGATCTTTATCGTCTATTCGACCATTTATTATATCCGTGACGCGATCCTCCAGCTCAAGGAGGGGGGACAGGCGGGGATATGAACGGGCCCGCCTGTCGGCAATCGAGTTCCCGGTGATCCGTCACGATAGGGGGCAACCCCGCCCCAAGGAAAATGTTGCCTTTACAATGGGTGATATCAGTCGGAGGAAATGGTAGCAGTTCCTGCGACGCTTCCGACGACGAGGGCGTCGATCGGATGCACGCGGGGGCGCGTGCGCTCCCCGTAACAATCTGAAAAGCGTTCCAGCCCCCCATATCACCGTCTGGTCAGTATGCTGAGTTCGACCACGATCCCGTGGTACTCGCCTTCGAGGGGGCAGATGAGATCAAGCCCTTTCAGGGAGGGCTTTGATTTTTGTGAATCGAAGACACGTCTGATCTTCCAACCTTTTCCAGCCGGGAGAGGAACCCGGACCTGGCGTGGGAAAGGTTTTTCGAAGGAGTGGATGACCGCCAGAGCGCGGCGTCCGGTTGTGTCCACGCGCATGACCGCCTGCCAGCCCTTCGGGTTGCGGTAGGTGAGGATGCGGGGGCCGTGGATGCGGCTGAGGCCGTTTTTGATGATCGGCGCAATTTGCCGGTAAAAATCCTCGGCCTCGCGGGAGAGCCGGATTTGTTCCGGGGAGAGGGCCGGGTATTCGCCCGAGAGACACAGGCGCCCGAGAAAGGTCGCGGACAGCGAATAGACCGTGCGGTGGAGGTTGTCCTGCCGGCGCAGTGTGGCCCAGATCTGGGACTGGCGGGGCAGGATCAATCTCTGGCAATTGGCGGCGATGATCGGGATGTCGCGCGTTTCGTGAGCGTCAGAAAAGGAGCCCTGGGCACAGGCTTCCATGAACCAGGGATCAATACGATGTCCGCCCGAGGAACAGGTTTCAATCACCAGGTCGGGCAGGGCCTTGCGGATGGAACGTACAAAGCGTTGGACACCCTCCGTATGCTGACGCAGCGCCTCCCCCGGGGATTCCGCCCCGTCGACTCCCAGCCCGACCGTGCCGTTGTAGTCGATTTTCATGTAGCCGATGCCGCAGTCCCGCATCAGGTTGATGACCTTTTTGGTGAGGTAATCGTGGACCCATGGGTCGCGGAAGTCCCAGAACCGTTTGCCCGGGACCAGAACGTGGCCGTCCCGGGTCAGAAAATGACCTTTGGTGCCGTAGGCTTCGGTTCCCTCCCCGCAGTTTTCCATTTCGAACCAGAGCCCCGGGATGATGCCCCGTCTGCGGATTTCCTCGCAGGTGTGTCGGAGTCCTTTCGGGTAGTGGTCCTTGTTGGGGATCCAGTCCCCGTTGGGCCCCCAGTTGGTTTTGGAATCCCTGTTGAACCAGCCCGCATCGATGACCAGGTAGCGCACGCGGGAACCGGAGGCTTTCAGTCGGTCGGCGATTTCGAGAAGTTTTTTTTCGCTCGGGACGCCCCAGGTCGTACACCATTCGTTGAAGAGGACCGGCAGGTCCTGATCGACGGCGGGCTGGGCGTTGACGGCGGACGCGGACATGGCCGTCAGACGCTGGCAGGTCTCGTCGAGAGTTCCCGCGCAGCAGGTGATATCCGCCCACGGGCTTGTGAAGGATTCGCCCGGTTGGAGGTCCTTGAACCAATGACCCAGCTCGCGGTCCGCCAGACCACCCGAAAGATGCGTGCAGTCATCCCGTTTGGCCACCTGCATCTGCCAGGAGCCCGGCCAGCCGATCCGGGCCGCCCAGAAAACGCCGGCTTGGGTGTCCTCAATGGCGGCGAAGGGGAAAAATCCGTTGAGAGTCATTGTGCCCATGTTGCCAAAACGTTCGCAGCAGAGATTGAGCCCCAGCCACGAGCGTTCGATGTGGAGTTCCTCCAGCAGGGCCGATTCATGGGCCCCCTCGCCAGCCCAGCGCGAACGGAACCGGTGCAGCTTGAGACGTTTTGGGGCATCAGCCTTGTCGAAGGGGGTGAGCCCCCCGAGGGCGAAGCTGGAGACTGATTCCAGGCGGACCGTATTTTTGCCGGTGTTTTTGACCGTCAGAAAAGTGCGGAATGCCTGCTGCCCTTTGGGGTGCATCAAATGGTGGATGGCCGTCAGCCCCCGCAGTTTGCTCTTGAAGGTCGTCAGATAGGTCAGCCCCTGGGCGGACTGTTTTTTTCTTTGGGAGACGAGCCGGAATGAGTTGGAGGTTTCCGAGCCGAAGCTGGAGCGTCCGGGTGCAAACGGTGGCAGGGAGTCCCCGGCACACTGGATTTGGATCATCGATTCCAGATTCCACGCCGGGAGATTTTTGCCCAATAATCCCGCCTTCTGCACCTCCTGCACCTCGGGCATGTGGTCGAGGGACTCCCGGCGCCGGGCCAGTTTGTCTTTGAGGTCTGTGGGGAACAGGAGCCATCCGGTGACCGTGCTGCCCGGACGGCTGACAAAACGAAGCGTGGTATCACCAAGGCGGAGGTCCGGGAGAGGCTGGGGCATGGGGGGATATAAAAGGGACTCGCCAAGAGTGACAATTGAAATTACAACTGGTCCGCATTGTCTCCCCCCCCGTATCAGGTCCGCCCAACACCCCATCCCAGAAGCCCAGAAAAATCTCATTCCATGAGCAACCTCGTCGCCATTGTCGGACGCCCCAACGTCGGGAAATCCGCCCTCTTCAACAAAATGGCCAAACGCCAGATTTCCATCGTCCATGACATGCCCGGGACCACACGGGACCGCGTCGTGGCGACCGTGCGTTTTGGGGAGCGCCAGTACGAGCTGATGGATACGGGCGGCATCGGTGTGGAGACCGCCGATCCGCTGGCCGCCAACGTCGGACTGGAGGTGGATATTGCCGTGACCCGTGCGGATCTGATATTGCTGGTCGTTGATGGGCAGAGCGGACTGCATCCCGTGGACCGGGAGATCGCGCGCAAATTGCGGAAGTCGGCCAAGGAGGTTTTTCTGGTCATCAACAAGGTGGATCACGACCGTCAGATGGTCGATGAGATGGGATTCCGGAAGATCGGCTTCAGGGAAATCCATACTGTTTCCGCCGCGCATGGGCGGGGCATCCATGCGCTGGAGGAGCAGGTCGCCGAAAAGGTCGGTCAGACCATCGACCGACAGGCCCTGCTCAAAAAGCCCGTGAAAATCGCCATTGTGGGAAAACCCAATGTGGGGAAATCGTCGCTGGTCAACCGTCTGCTGGAGGATGCGCGGACCATTGTCTCGGACCTTCCCGGGACCACGCGGGACTCTGTCGACCTGCCCTTCAGACTCAAGCATGGCCGGGAGGAGCGGGACTATGTCCTGATTGATACCGCCGGGATGCGGCATCGGAGCAAGGTGTCGACCTCCGTGGAGGTTTTCAGCGTGATGCGGGCCGAGAAATCCGTCGAGCGGGCGGACCTGGTGGTGCTCGTGCTGGATGCCGAGGTGGGGGTGACCAAGCAGGACAAACAGATCGCCGGTTTTGTCCAGAAACTGCGCAAACCCATGTTCATTGTCATCAACAAATGGGATCTGGCCGTGGACCAGCAGGAATTGCGCCGCAAAATCCAGACCTTCAAGGGAGAATATGAGGAGGCGCTGCACGCGCAGCTTTTTTTCTGCCGTTACGCCCCCATCATCTTTCTTTCCGCCAAGACCGGACACAACATCAAGGACTTTACGACCGCCCTCCGGAAGGTGGAGCAGCAACTGACCATCCGCATGAGCACCGCCGAGCTCAACCGCGTCATCAAAAAGGCCCTGGACCAGAATCCGCCCCCCACCCGCGGGAACAAGCGGATGAAGCTTTTTTATGCCGTGCAAAAGACCGATGAGAGCCGGCTTGTCTCGCCGACGTTCATCCTTTTTGTGAATGATCCGGACATGTTCAATGATTCCTTTGATGCCTATCTGAGTGCGCAACTGCGGAAGGAATTCGGATTTGAGGGATGCCCGATCCTGTTTGAGCTGCGGGCCCGTGAGAACCGGAATGAATGATTTGCCGGCGGTCCAGTGTTTCCGGGATTTTTTCCTGTCCCACCCCGGCTGTTGCCTGTTTACTCGGTGACAATGAAAATACTTTTTATCGGTGACATCGTCGGTGAACCCGGCAAGAGGATCGTCAAGGCCCTTGTTCCCGCGCTCCGGCAGGAACTGGGACTGGATTTTGTGGTGGCCAACGGGGAGAACAGCGCCCGGAACGGGGGCGGATTCATGCCCGCGGACATCAAGGACCTCTTTGCCTCGGGCATCGATGTGATCACCTCCGGGGACCATGTGTGGGATCACCGCGAAATCCTGCCCGTTCTGGATCAGGAAGCCCATCTGCTGCGTCCGCTCAATTATCCCGCCGGGGTCAACGGCCATGGCAGCACCGTTGTTGAAAAAAACGGGAAGCGGCTGGCCGTGCTCAATTTGCAGGGACGGGTCTTCATGTCGCAGGCCATTGAGAACCCCTTTGCCGCCGCCCGGGCGGAAGTCATCCGTCTGCGGCAGCAGGCCACCTGCGTCCTTGTGGACATTCATGCCGAGACCACGTCGGAAAAAATCTGCATGGGCCGGTATCTGGACGGACTTGTTTCATTGGTGGTGGGAACCCACACCCACGTGCAGACCGCCGATGAGGAGATTTTTCCCGGTGGGACCGCATTTTTGTGCGATGCCGGCATGACGGGTCCGCACAACGGCAGCCTCGGTCGTGAAATTGAGCCCATCATCAAACGGTTCCTGACCAACATGCCCCAGAAATTCCCCGTGGCTTCCGGGGACCTGCGGCTCCATGGTGTATATGTGGAGGTCGATGAGACCCATGGCCGGACCCGGGAGATCCGGCGGATCGCGCGGAGATATGAGGAGCCCCGGACCGATGTGGACGCCGCCTTCAGCAAGCAGTTCAAAATCTGATTTTCCATGACTGCCGCCGCCCCCCTTTCGATCACGGAGCTGACCCGGAAAATCAAGGGATTGCTGGAGCGTGAACTCGGGGAGGTGTCCGTGGCGGGGGAGATATCCAATCTGCGGGCGCAATCTTCCGGACACCTGTATTTTACATTGAAGGATGCCGGGGCGCAAATTTCGGCCGTGATGTTCCGCGGGTCCGCCAGCCGTCTGGGTTTCAGGCCCCGGGACGGCATGCAGGTGAAGGCCACCGGGGAGGTATCCGTGTACGAGGTGCGGGGCCAGTACCAGATCATCGTGCATCGTCTGGAGCAGGCCGGTCTCGGGGAATTGCAGGCGCGGTTTGAGGAACTGAAGCGCAAATTGCAGGCGGAGGGGCTTTTTGATGCCGGGCGGAAGAAGACCATTCCCCGTTTTCCCGCGAGCATAGGCATCGTGACCTCGCCCACCGGGGCCGCCCTCCAGGACATGCTCAACATCACCCGCCGCCGGTTCCCCGGGCAGCATCTGATCATCAGTCCGGTACGGGTTCAGGGAGCCGGAGCCGCGGAGGAAATTGCGGAAGCCTTGGAGGAATTCAACCGGCTCGGGAATGTGGAGGTCATTGTGCTGGCCCGGGGTGGGGGCAGCCTCGAGGACTTGTGGGCCTTCAACGAGGAGATCGTGGCGCGGGCCGTGGCCGCCTCCGCCCTGCCGACCGTTTCGGCTGTCGGCCACGAGATTGATTATTCGATCTGTGATTTTTGCGCCGATCTGCGGGCCCCCACGCCCAGTGCGGCCGCGGAGATACTCGTCCCCCATGCCGGGGAGGTGCTGGAGGGGGTGCGGATGCTCGAAATCCGGCTCCGGCGGGAAACGCGGGGCATTCTCGAAAACCTGGGGTTGCGGTTGAAGTCCCGCCGGGAAAGTTACGTTTTCAGGGAGCCCGAGCGCATCATTGGCCAGTATCAGCAACGGGTGGACGAGGCCATCGGGCTTTTGCTGATGCAGGCCCGGCAGACCATTTCCCGGCGCACCCAACAGCTTTCCGTGTCGCACAACGCGCTGGAGAGGCGGAGCCCGCGCACGATGGTGGCGCGGTCCCGGCAGCGGTGGGAAGGGGCGGTGGCCCGGCTGCCGAAGGCTGTCCTGAGGCGGCATCAGCAGTTACAGGTGCGGGTGGCGCAGCTTCGGGAAAAACTGGCCTTGCTCAGTCCGCAGAATGTGCTGGAGCGGGGGTTTGCGATTGTGACCGATGAAAAAGGGAGGCTTGTGAGGTCGGTCAAGCAGGTCAGGGGTGGCGGCGTCCTGCGGACAAAACTGGCGGATGGGACCGTGGAGTCGGTGGCACGATAGGCACAAAGGGGGAACTTCCGCTGCGGACCTGTCCCGGAAGGACCATTTTCAAAAGGAACGAACTTATCCGTATTTGATCGGTGTTTCATCCGTGGCTTCCGATTTTATGAGACCTTTTGAGAGCCACGGATCAAACACGGATTTTGGGGAGAAAATTTAGAGCATTTTAAATAATTTTGTGACCTGTCCGATCCACCTGCACGCACTCTGGAAGGTGTGCTCGAAGAACATTTTTCATCGGATGCGCCGTGCCCGGCAGGATCAAAACGGGGTGATTGGCTGACCGGAGCGTTTTTGCTCGAGCATTTTGATGTCGGCATCGACCATCAGACCGACCAGGCCCCGGAATTTTGTCTTGGGTTCCCAGCCGAGTTTTTCCCGGGCCTTGGCCGGATCGCCGATGAGGAGTTCAACTTCCGCAGGACGTTCGTAGCGTTTGTCGTAATCGACATATTTTTCCCAGTCCAGCCCCACGTGGCCGAAGGCCTCCTGGCAGAATTCGCGGACCGAGTGGGTTTCATTGGTGGCCAGGACGAAGTCATCGGGCTGGTCGTGCTGGAGCATGCGCCACATGCCCTCGACGTATTCCCGGGCATAACCCCAGTCCCGTTTGGCGTCGAGGTTGCCGAGGTAGAGTTTTTCCTGAAGCCCGAGTTTGATGTGGGCCACCGCCCGGGTGATTTTGCGGGTGACAAAGGTTTCGCCGCGGCGGGGGGATTCGTGGTTGAAAAGAATGCCGTTGCAGGCAAAAAGATCGTAGCTTTCGCGGTAGTTGACCGTGGCCCAGTAGGAGAAGACCTTTGCACAGCCGTAGGGACTGCGGGGCCAGAAGGGAGTGGTTTCCCTCTGGGGCACTTCCTGGACCTTGCCGAACATCTCGCTGGAGGAGGCCTGGTAAAAGCGGGGTTTGACGCCCGACTCCCGGATCGCCTCCAGGATGCGGATCGTACCCACGCCCGTGACATCGGCGGTGTATTCCGGGATGTCAAAGCTCACGCGGACGTGGCTCTGGGCGGCCAGGTGGTAGATTTCGTCGGGCTGGAGATTGTAGAGCAGCTTGACCATCTGGACGGAATCCGCCAGGTCGCCGTAATGCAGGAAGAGCCTGACCCCGTTGATGTGGGGGTCCTGGTAGAGGTGATCGATGCGGGAGGTGTTGAAGGTGCTGGCCCGGCGGATCACTCCATGGACCTCGTACCCTTTTTCGAGGAGAAGATCGGCGAGGTAGGAACCATCCTGACCGGTGATCCCGGTGATGAGTGCTTTTTTGGCCATAGAGGAAACGGACATTTATTTCCAAAACCGGGGCATCCGCCAAGTAAAAAATGTGATTGAGTGTCAAAAAGAGCAAGAAGACACTTTGCAAACAAACCGCTTTCGGACACAATGGCCCTCTTTTTTCAACCATGAAACCTTTCACGACATTTCTCTGGTCCACCTCCATTGCGCTTTCCTGGTTGTGGGGATTGGGCCTGTTTTTTTCAGTCCAGATCAGTGTGATGTTTGGGGTGACCGGGCTGCTGTGTTTTGCCATCCCCAACGGGATCGGCCTGGCCCTCTTCGGACTTTTCACCGATCAGATCGCCCGGCGTGCGGGTTCGGCTGAAAGGCTGGCGGAGGATTTTATCGCCCGGGCCAAGGGGTTCCGCGCCATTTTTTTGTTTTATCAGGTCATGGCCGTGGCGCTGAGTGTGTTTGCGCTGTTGAAGTATGGGATCCTGCCGGTGCAGGGATATCTGGTGGTCATTGCCATTCTTTTTCTGGGACTGGCCCTCTTCATCGGGGACGAGTTTGACATCCGCGGAATCAAGTTCATCCATGGCTGGTATTTTCTCGGGATTGTCCTGTGCCTGGGCGCGATTTTCATTTTCCGCGTGTATCCGCGGTCCGAGATATTCAGCTCTGAAAATTTCGGTTTGGGGGAGGATCCGCCCTGGACTCTTTATTTTTGGAGTTATTTCATCCCGATGATTGTCGGATTCCTTGTCGGCCCCTGGCTGGATCTGCAGCAGTGGCAGCGGGCGATCCAGATTGCGCGGGAGAAGGGGTCGATCCGCAACGCCTATCTGGTGGGCTCGGTCCTGTTTTTTGGGCTGATACTGGTTCACGGCCTGCTGGCGCTGTGGGTGCTTGGGCAGGGCGGGGACAGTTTTCTGTCCATCGCCCCGTCGTGGTTCGGGGACCAGGCCCTGGCCGGGCACGAGATCATCACCCGCTATTTTCAGAGCACCTCCGGCGGACCCAACACCGTGGCGCTCTGGTGTTACCTCGGTTTTGTGGCGCTGGCCATCATCTCCACCCTGGACAGCGCCTATCTGGCCACCAAATGGTATCTCCAGGAAAACATCAAAAACAGCCAGAGCGTCCTGCTGAGTTTTCTGCCCAAGTCCCTGTGTGTCTCCCCCATTCCCCTGGCGATGCTGGCGGGGGTGATCGGTGTGGTGGGGGCGATTCCCGTGCTGAGGATCGAGCTGGAATATTTCATGGTTTTTTACGCCACGTTTTTTGTGGGTTACGAGATATTGCTGTTGGCCACCATCCGTCACCGGTTTGTGATGCCGCGTTCCCCCCTGCAGGTGTTTGCGGTGGCCCTGGTGTCCCTGGCGGTGTTTTGTCTGGGGTACTTCAGCCGCGAATACTGCTGGCTGATGATCCTCGGCTCGCTGATTCCCGTGGCCCAGGCGGTCTGGCTTTTCACCCGTCCGAACATCCCGGCCATGAGCGACGTGAAGGAACGGCTCACGGAGTTCCGTGAAAACGTCTCCAAGGAGGTGGCGCAGATGGCGACCACGGCCATTGCCAACGTCACGAACGTGCCCGCGATCCAACCGGCGGGGGAGAATCAGGGAAGCTCCACGTATTTTGAGGGGAAATGGTTTGTGTACACCTTCACGACGACCTACTGCGACACCAACTCCGTCGGGAACGTGTATTTTGCCAATTACGCAAAGTGGGTGGGGTCGACCCGGGAGCTTTTTTTCCAGCATGCCATGCCCTTTTTCGACCTCAAGACCACCCCCTTTTTCATCCTCACCCGCGAGTTCAACCACAAGTTCATCCGTGAGACCAAGGAATTCCAGAAGGTCTTTGTGAAGATCCGGGTCGGCTCGTACAACCGCAAATTTGTCACTTTGGAGCATGTGGTGGTTGATGCCGGGGGCCTGACCATCGGCAAGGGGGAACAGTCGCTGATGTTTGTGTCCTCTGCGGACTACAAACTCGTGGACCTGCCCGCCGAGGTGCTTTCCGCGTTCATGAAGTATATCTGAGACGGGGCGGTGGCGAGGGGGGGATTTACAAAATCCCCAGAAACCGGACCACCACCAGGGCCAGGGCCAGGAGGGCCAGCAAGCCCAGGATGACGTTGAAAGTGGCCAGAGGGCTGCGGGTTTCGCGCGGTTTTTTGAGGGTGATCGGCGCTCCGGGAGTGCGGGCGGGCGAGGGGGGGCGGATCTCGGACTTGGCGGGTTCGGAGACCGTCTTCGGGTCCCTGACCACCTCGGAATCGTAATCGCAGTCAATTTTGCCGAAGCGGATCCGGTCCCCGTTTTTGAGTTCCTTTTCGCCCATCAGTTTTTCACCGTTGAGCTGGGTGCCGTTGGTGGAGTTGTTGTCCAGGAGGGCGTAGTCGCCGGTGGATTTGAGCCGGAAAAAGGCGTGGCAGCTGGAAATGGAGTCCTCAGGCAGGCAGATCGTGTTTTCCTCGATCCGCCCGAGGGAGATTTTTTCGCCCGAGAGGGGGAACTCCCGGCCTTTCAATTCGCCTTCGACGACACGCAGTTTGGGCATTGCAAGGAGGATCAAACCCGGTGTGCGCGGGCGTGTCAATGTTTTCCCCGGTTGTGGCCGGCCCAAACAATGTGATTGCCCCGGGGCGGTGACGGGCTATTTTTACAAAACTGTGGCGATCACCTATCTGGAAAAAGTATTGAGACATGCCGAGGAACGGCTGATCTCCAGCCCCAAAAGCCGTCCGGCGGACATTCTGGCCCTGTACCAGAAATTCATCCGCATGGAGGAGCACCGGTTGCGCATCCAGCATCGGGGCGGGGCGGGCGGGCGGGAAATCTGCCGCGGACGGGCCACACTCATTGACGTGATGTTGCGGCACATCCACCGGGGCGCGGAGGAATTCCTGACCGACAAACACGGGGCGCGTCCGCATCCGCGGCTATCCCTGCTGGCCGTGGGCGGGTACGGACGCGGGGAGCTCAACCCCTTCAGTGACGTGGACATCCTGTTTTTATACGAGGGCCGCTCGCCCAAGCCCGAGGCCTTCACCGACGAGATGGTCCAGCAGATCCTCTACATGCTCTGGGATATCGGGCTGAAGGTGGGCCATGCCAGCCGGTGCATTCCCGACACCCTTGCCCATGCCAACCAGGACATGCAGTCGATGACGGCGATGATGGAGGCCCGGTTTCTGACCGGGAACACCGCGCTTTTTGCGGAGTTCCAGGAGCAGTTCCGGCTCAAATGCCTCAAGCCCCATGTGGACGACTACATCCGGTGGCGCATGAACGACCAGACCGACCGACATGCCAAGGCCGGCAACACCGTTTTTATCCAGGAGCCCAACATCAAAAACGGCTGCGGGGGGTTGCGGGACTACCAGAATCTGCACTGGATCGCCCGGGTCAAAAAGGGTGTGGAAACAACCCCGGAGCTTGAGTCCAAGGGCCTGATCACCCGGTCCGAGCTCAAACAACTGGAGGCCGCCTACGACTTTCTGATGCGTGTGCGCAACGAGCTGCATTACCGGGCCGGGCGTCCCAACGACACCATCAACCTCAATCTGCAGGGCAAAATCGCCGATGCCTTCGGTTACCAGCAGCGCACCGTGCTGCGGCGGATCGAGGTGTTCATGAAGGAATATTACACCCATGCCCGGAATATCTTCTTCATCACCAATCTGGCCGCCGAAAAACTGTCGCTTTCCCCGGAGCGGCAGACCATCACCGCCTTCAATTTTCTGGCCCGGCTGCAGAAAAAGCAGGAGACCATTGACGGATTTGTATTCCGGAACGGCATCATCCATGCCGAAAACAGCAGTGTGTTTCGCGAGGATTCCTTCCGTCTGATCCGCGTGTTTCTGTACCAGCAGCAGCGTCAGGCCAGCCTGGACCCCGAGCTGCGGTCACTGATCCAGTCCCGGCTCGGTCTGGTGGACCGGTCCTTCTGTTATTCCAAGTCCGCCCGCGAAACCTTTCGGGCGATCCTGGAGAGCAAGGGCCAGGTCGGCCGCATTTTGCGGTCCATGCATGAGGTCGGTTTTCTCGGACGCTACCTGCCGGAGTTTGGGCGGCTGACCTGTCTGGTGCAGCACGAGTTTTTCCACCGGTACACCGCCGACGAGCATACGCTCCAGTGCATTGAGAAACTCGACATGGTGCTGGATTCGAAGGAGCCGCTTTTTGCCAAATACACGCCCCTTTTCCAGAAGCTCGAAAACCCCTTTGTCCTGTATCTGGCCCTGATCCTGCACGACACCGGACGCGCCGAGAACTCCCGGCACCATTCCGATTCCAGCGCCAAAAACGCGATGCACATCGCCAAACGCTTCCATCTGACCGAGGAGGAGCGGCGGCAGCTGATCATGCTCGTCGACCATCACCTGACCATGAGTGAATTCGGGCGCAAGCGCGACCTGTGCGATCCGGCCGTCATCCGGGAGTTTGCGCAGATTGTCCGGGACGAACGCGGGCTCGACAAGCTCCATCTAATGACCTTTGCCGACAGCCAGGGGGTGGGCAGCAACACGGGCAGTGACTGGCGGGAGCTTTCCCACTGGCAGCTCTACCACAGCACGCGGGAGTTTCTGGCCGGCAGCTTTGAGCAGAACACCCACACCGAGGATGCCCGGGGGGCCCTGCGCGAGGAGGTGACCCGGCTGCTGCGTCCCCGCGGGGAGGACCTGGCCGACCAGATCGACGAACATTTCCTGTCGATGCCCCCGCGTTATTTTCTGATCCGTTCCCCGGAGCAGGTGGCCGACGACATCCGTCTGGTGGGGAAATTCCTCCACACCCTGGGCGAGGACACCGTCAACGCCCTCGCCCCCGTCAGCGACTGGCGGCATTATCCCGAGGCGGGCAATTCGCGGGTGACCGTGTGCACGTGGGACCGGGAGAACCTGTTCCTGAAAATCGCCGGGGCCTTCACCGTGGCGGACCTGAACATTCTCAACGCCGCCATTTACACCCGCCGGGACAACATCATCCTGGACACCTTCCGTGTGTGCGACACGAAGTTTGCCGCCGTCACCGACGAGCGGGACATCCGCCTGGTGGAAAACACGCTGCACCGGGCGCTGACGGATCCCGACTTTGATCTGGTTGAGAAGATCGAATCACTCCGGGCCAAACGACCACGGCCCGAGCCGTTGCCGGAGCGGTTTCCGCAGCGGATCATCGTCGACAACCATGTTTCGGCGGAGGCGACCATGATTGAGATCCAGACCGCCGACCGGATGGGACTGCTTTTTGACGTGCTGGAGGTGTTTTCGCGGCTGAATGTGGATATTTTCCTGGCCAAAATCTCCACTGAAAAGGGGGCGGCGCTGGACACCTTTTATGTGACCGACCGGACCGGCGGCAAGATCATGGACCCGCATTACATTGAATCCATCCGTACCGGACTTCGCCGGAAGATATGAGGATGGGGAGCCACACGTGATGAGTGCCAAAACCAAAAAACTCGAGCGCAAGTACCGGGAGCTGCAGTTGCTCTACCGCATCAGCAGCATTTCCCACGCGGGACTCAAGCCCGGGCAGGTGCTCAAAAACGTGCTCCGGGAAACCGTCCGTGCCCTTTCCGCCGACGCGGGATCGATCGTGCTGCTCGACCCCAGCACGGGCATGCTCGACATTGAGGCCGCCCTGGGTTTCACCCACAAGGCCCTGCGTCTGAAGCTCAAGGTCGGGGAGGGGGTCACCGGCTGGGTGGCCGCCCATGGCAAGACCCTGCGGGTGGATGATGTCCGCGAGGATTCGCGTTATGTGCCGGCCCTGCCGCGGATCCGGTGCGAGATGGCCGTACCGCTGAAGGTGGGTGAGACCGTTTTCGGGGTGCTCAGCGTGGACAGCCGCCGGCCCCGCGCCTTTTCGGATGAGGACCAGGAATTGCTGGAGGCGCTGGCCGCCCAGGCCGCCCGCGTGTTGCACCAGAGCTGGATCATCAGCCAGCTCAATGAAAAGACCCAGCAATTTGAGACCCTGGCAAACATCGGCCAGACCGTGGTATCGGCCGTGCGGCTGGAGGACATCCTGCACATCGCCGTCCGCGAGGCGTGCCGCCTGCTCAAGACCGAGCTCTGTTCCCTGCTGCTGCTGACCCCCGACCGGCAGGAGCTGCTGCTGACCGCCAGCCACGGGGCCAGCGAGGACTACTCGAACAAACCCCACCTGAAGGTGCGGGAGAGCCTCGTGGGGTTTGTCATCAAGCACTGCAAGCCGCTGACGGTGCTGGACGTGCAGGAAAACCTCCAGTACCAGCAGATTGAGCTGGCCCGGCGGGAAAAGCTTGTTTCGCTCCTGAGCGTGCCACTGGTGTACGGCGGGCAGAGCATCGGCGTCCTGAATCTCTACACCAAAAAACAGCACCGCTTTTCCAATGATGAAATCCGCATTGCCACCGCATTGGCCAGTCTATCGGCCATTGCCATCGAGAAGGCGCGGCTCAATGAGAAGGTGCTCAGCGTCGAGGACCAGCTCCGGGACAATGAACGCCTTTCGGCCCTGGGCCTGTTGGCGGCGGAAATCGCCCATGAAATCCGAAACCCCCTGACGGTCATCAAGATGCTTTTCCACTCCATCCAGCAGGATTTCGAGGGGAATGCCTCCCGCATGGATGACTGCCGGATGGTCATCGAGAAGATGACCCGGATGAATGCCATTGTCGACCAGGTGCTGACCTTTGCCCGGTCCAGCGAACCCGACCTACAGCCCCGGGACATTGACGTGCTTTTTGAGGAACTGCAGCTGCTGGTGCGGCACAAACTCACCAGCCAGAATATCCGCCTGGACTTTCAGATCGCCCCCGGGATGCGGTCGATCCTGCTGGACCGGGCGCAGATCGAGCAGGCCCTGCTCAACCTGATCCTCAACGCCCTCCAGGCCATGCCCGAAGGGGGGACGATCACCCTGGGCAGCCGGATGACCCAGCGGGAGGGCCTGGCCTATGCCGAGCTTTCCGTCACCGACGACGGGGTGGGCATGCCTGAACAGGTGCGGGAGCTGATTTTCCAGCCCTTTCTGACCACGAAGGCCAAGGGCACGGGCATCGGTCTGGCCATCGTGCAGAAGATTGTTGAAAATCACCGGGGCCGCATCGAGGTCGAGTCCGAGCCCGGCCACGGGTCCACCTTCCGGCTCCTGATCCCGACGGAGTAGCAGGGATTCAGGGTTTGATTCCGACAATAACCAATGGGACGGCGGGGACGCCCCGGCCATTGCGGATGACATTGTAGAGTTCCCCCTCATAATAGGCCGGACCAGAGGACATTTCTTGCTGAAGGCATTTCATCGGGAGAATTTCAATGCCGACATCAATCTTGTCCTGCACAAAAAAAGCCAGATGTTTCACGAATAGGTCATAGGCCACAAAGGCGTATTTTCCAAACTGAACTTCCAATGCGACACGTTCTTTTACAAAGTCCGTCTGATTGTAGCTGAAAATGGGGGTTTCCTGCGCCTCCTCAATCTCCCTTTTCTGGATTTCAGGTGATTTGGACATGGTTTGACGGATCAAACGGGCATCTTTTGTCACCCAGTAGGACACCCTGCTTTCCTGCCATTTCAGTTTTTGAAGGTGACTTTTGAACTGTTGATTCATGTCCACGGGGCTGTATTTCAGTTCTCCCTGCATGGTTTTCTCTTTACTGACTTTTGTTTTGCAGGCATTCGCGTCGATTTGGCCCACCACCTTTTGAACCTCCTCCCAGAGTCCCTTTTTATGGACGAGCAGATATTCAAGTCCGTTCAGGTGGGAATAAACCTGATCAATAATCATGATGTTTTTAAATTGAGTGAGGGTTGAGGCTTGATGGGGGGATGTCCGTCACCATTTGTTTCCCAGGGACGGGTAATCAGGGTTTTTCCGGCATTTGCTGGATCAAAGACCGGAGTGTGCATCGGCCTGTATTTGAGAGTGCCATTGGCAAGTTGCTGGATTCTATTGAGGGTGATATCGATGTATTTTTTGACGAGTTCCGCCCCCGCCCCGCGCCGTTTGTTTTTCAGGGCGGCGATGACAGTGGTTCCCGTTCCCAAAAACGGATCAAAAACCCAGTCATTTTCATCTGTCATCGATAAAATCAGCCGCTCGATCAGTTCAAGGGGAAATTGGCAGGGGTGGTCCGTTTTTTCCACATGGTTGCTTTTGACATTTGGAATGGTCCATAGATCCCCTGGGTTTTTCCCCAGGGGATTGCATGAAAACGTGCCCGCCTTTGGACCTTTGAAATATTTTTTTCCGGGGTATTTCTGGGGCACCCTCACCGGGTCGAGATGAAAGGTGTAATCGTCGGATTTTGTGAACCAGTTGATGGATTCGTAACGGCCGGAAAAGCGCTTGGAGCAGTGCAATCCATGTTCGAAGTGCCAGATGATCCGGTTCCTCATTTTCATGCCCAGAGAATTAAATGCCGGGAAAAGGGCGATATCAAGCGGGACTATTTCACCCTCTTCGACATAGTTGCCCACCTGCCAGCAGATGCTGCCATTGGGTTTGAGGATGCGATGGCACTCGCGGATGATTTTGGTCTGCCACACGATATATTTTTCCAGACGGACCTTTTTTTCGTATTCCTTGCCAATATTGTAGGGGGGAGAGGTGACGATGAGCTGGATGCATTCAGTTGGAATCTCCGCCAGGAAATCGAGGGAATCCCCACGAAACACCACGGATTGCGCGGTGCGGTCAAAGTGTTGGGAGACCTTCAGTCTGGATGCCATAGGGCCACAATATTCAAACAAGTCCATAGAATTGCAATATCCAAGACGCTGAAAGGGCCTGAATGGTTACA
>JANRIZ010000105.1:0-12098 GCA_033764445.1 Verrucomicrobiia bacterium
ATGGACGGCGAATTTGAGTTCCATCACCGCAGGCCAGACAGTGACCCCCGAAATAAACAGCCCAAAAGCGACAATCCACAACATGACTCGCGCCCGTTTCAAATCATCCATCGGTAAACCCTAAATTTTCAAATGTCTTAAACAAGCACGTATTCTTGCGGACAGGTCATACGGGCCACTCGATTGAGACAAGAATGAGTTGTTTTCAATTTGTCTCATGGTTCGAATCTTCATCCGCCAGTGTTATTGAACAAAAAACCTCCTAAAATTTATCATAAATTACTCATAATAAGATTAATGTAAAATTGTAAATCAAATTGACAATTTTACATTTTTACATCAGTATCGATGTTTATGACACCTCGCTTGTTGGCTGATTCCATCACGCGCTGGGCAAAACAATATCCGATCGTCACGATTACGGGTCCGCGGCAATCCGGTAAAACCACATTGGCCAAATCGCTATTTCCCGATCACGCCTATGTCTCCCTTGAAGAGATGGATCAGCGTGCCTTTGCCCGGGAAGATCCCCGGGCTTTTCTGGAGCGTTACCCGGGAGGTGTCATCATTGATGAAATTCAAAATGCTCCCGAGCTTCCGTCCTACCTGCAAACCGAAGTGGATCGTGTGCCGACACCGGGCCGGTTCATTCTCACCGGCAGCCGCCAGTTTGAACTCATGGAAAAGGTCAGCCAGTCTCTGGCGGGACGTACGGCCATCGCACGGTTATTGCCATTTTCCATTGACGAACTGTATCCTGACCCCGCCATGGTTCCGGATTTGAACACGGTCCTGTACACGGGATTTTACCCGCGCATCCATGACAAAGGTCTTCAGGCAACCGAGGCCCTCTCATTTTATATCTCCACTTATTTGGAGCGGGATGTCCGTCAGGTCATCCAGATTGTTGATTTTATCACGTTCGAACGGTTTCTCAAACTGCTGGCAGGACGCACAGGCCAACTTCTGAATCTCTCCTCGCTGGGCAATGATGTCGGGGTTTCACACAATACCATCAAAAAATGGATTTCTATTTTGGAGGCCAGCTGCATCATCAGACTCCTCCCACCCTGGTTCTCAAACCAGGGGAAGCGTCTGGTCAAAACCCCCAAACTCTACTTTCTCGATTGCGGTCTCGCCGCCTGCCTGTGGGGTGTGACCAATCCCCAACAATTGCAGGCGCACCCGCTGCGGGGAGCCCTTTTTGAAACAATGGTGATCTCGGAGGTTTTCAAATCCATGTTTCACCGCGGCAAAAATAATCCCCTCTCCTTTTTCCGCAATCATGAGGGGCTTGAGGTCGATTTTGTTTTGGAGGGCGGAAACGGCCTGACCGTTGGTGAGATCAAATCCGCACAAACCATCCATCCCGGCTTTTTCGACGGGCTGTCCGCTTTTGAAGAAAATGTGTCAAAGACTTTCCGCCGACTTCTCATCCATGGAGGGCGCGAGCCCGAATTCACCCGCCAACAAACCCGTGTTGTCCCATGGACCCAAATTGCACCGGCAATGCCGGATTGAAGTTTGATCTCTCCGCAGAATTCCTTCTCCTACGGCACGACGACCCGTGCCGGTCCTAGGTTTCCCAGCCGCTGTCCAATATTACGTTGCTTTCAATCGCATTTTCCCTAGGAATAAAGCCGTCCCTTCGGGGCTCTCACACATGGACACCCCAACAGAATTTGAATCCATCGTGACCGCCCATTATGAGCCCCTGTACCGTTTTGCGCTTTCCCTGGCGAAATGTCAGTCCCGTGCCTGTGATCTGACCCAGGAAACCTTCCTGATCTTCGCCCAAAAAGGCGCGGGAATCCGGGACCGGAGCAAAATCAAAAGCTGGCTCTTCACCACCCTGCGCCGCGAATTTCTGGGGGAACGCCGCCACGAAACCCGTTTTCCCCACGAGGAGGTCGGTGAGGTGGAACACGAATTGCCGACGCTGACCCCCGACATGGCGGCCCAGTTGGATGCCGCAGACCTGGTCGCCTCCCTGCAGGAACTCGACGAGGATTTCCGGATGCCCCTGACCTTGTTCTACCTCGAAGACGTTTCCTACAGGGAAATTGCCGAAATCCTCGAAATCCCCATCGGGACGGTCATGAGCCGTCTGAGCCGCGGCAAAACCCTTCTGCGCAAATCCCTCGAAAAATCCAGGCTCAAAGCCCAATCCAATCTCCAAAACAGACCCCTCTCCGCATGACCCGCGACCAGTCCCGCCACCTCCTGAAAGCCTACCGTGAAAACGGCGGGGAGGCGGAGCATTTTGCGCAGGCGTTGGCGGCCGCCCAAAACGATCCCGAATTGAAGCAGTGGCTGGATGACGAGCTCCAAACCGATGCGGCCCTCCGCGTGCGGCTCCGCGCCGTGCCCGTCCCCGCGGACCTCCGTCAAAAAATCCTCGCGGCGGTTCAAAAACAGTCCGCCACCCCCGGGATCATCCCCTTTTACCGCCATCCGGTTGTTCTCTCCATGGCCGCATGTCTGATGGTCGCCCTGGGCCTTGCCCTGTATTACAAAAGCCACGTCCGTCCGGCGGTCGATCAGGCGGTCGCCCGGCTCCGTTTCAATGATTTTACCCACGATGCCTTCGCCTTTGTCCAGTCCGATTGGTCTCTCCAGTACGAGGGTGGCGACCAGGAAAAGGTCCGCGAATGGCTCCGGGCGCATCATGCCCCGGCGGACTACATCAAACCCGGCGGACTGGAAAAACTCCAGGGGCTGGGATGCCGCACGCTCGATTGGAAGGGACAAAAGGTCTCGGTCATCTGTTTCCTGGTCAGTCCGGGCAAGGAGGTCCATCTGCTGGTCATCAATCGCGATGTCTTTGGGGATTCCCCCCCGGCGGGGCGGACCTTTTTTGCCAGTGCCGGCAAATGGTCCCGGGTGGCCTGGACGGATGAAAACAAAGCCTACCTGATGGCCGGGGATGTCCCCCTTGAAGAAATCAAAAAATTATTGGAATAAAAGTTTCACCATAACGTCATACACACGTGACGCTGAGAACCCTACACTCCAGACTGTTTTCAGCCAACCAACCCAAAAACATCACAAGGAATCACAGACCATGAAAATCAACTCCAAGAACCTCCTCGCCGCCGCCGCCATTGCCGGACTCATCTCCGGGGGCCTCCTCTCCCACGTCAATGCCGGCCAGGCCACCGACGGCTCGACCAGCTCCCTCTCCGAAAAGGAAAAGGGCGCCTGCGGCAGCAAGGACGGTTGCAAGGGCAAGAATGAATGCAAGGGCAAAGGCGGATGCAAATCCGGTGACAACGGCTGCAAGGGCAAAAACTCCTGCAAGGGCAAGGGCGGATGCGGCGGCAAGGAAGGCAAGGAAAAGGGCGCCTGCGGTGGCAAAGACGGTTGCGGTGCCAAGAAGTAATCCCCTTTTACGGATTATCATCTGATCATTCCGGGGCCTGTTCTCGATGGGCCCCGGTTTTTTTATCCTCTGCGTCTCCCCAACCCGAACCGGCACGCGCTTCATGAACCCCCATCTTCCCTCCGGCAAAATCCCGCGTGCGGGTGTGGGCATCGGTTTGCGTTCGGTCCATTACCCCCACATCCTTTCCAAAAAACCGCGCATCGACTGGTTTGAGATCATCTCCGAAAATTTCATCCTGGAGGGCGGACGCCCCCTGCACATTCTCGACCGCATCCTGGAGGACTATCCGGTCGTCCAGCACGGGGTTTCCCTGTACTTCGGCTCCCCGGGTCCGTTGGACAAATCCCTCCTGCGCGGCCTCAAAAAACTCGTCCGCAAAACCAAGACCCCCTGGCTCTCCGACCATCTGTGCTGGGGCAGCGTGGATGGCACCAGCTCCCACGATCTCCTGCCCCTGCCCTACACCCGCGAGGCCGTCCGCCGGACCGCACGCAAAATCCGCCAGACCCGGGATTTCCTGGAAGTCCCCGTGGCCGTCGAAAACGTCAGCAGTTACGCGGAATTCCACGACTCGGAAATGACCGAGTGGGAATTCCTTTCCGAGGTCGCCGAGGCGGCGGACTGCGGAATCCTCCTCGACGTGAACAACATCTACGTCTCCTCCTTCAACCACGGTTTTGAGCCGCTTGACTACCTGCACAATGTCCCGCACGGACGCGTGGTCCAGATTCATCTGGCGGGGCACGCCCGGTATGAACGGTTCATCATCGACACCCACAACGACTTTGTCATCGACCCGGTGTGGAATCTCTATGCCAAAGCCATCGGCCTGTGCGGACCCGTCCCCACCCTGCTCGAATGGGACTCCGAAATCCCGGATTTTGACACGGTCCACAAGGAGGCTCTCAAGGCCCGGCGTTATCTGGAAAACCAGAGGGCGGTCGCATGAAAAGGGGGCCGATCCGCGATTGTCCACCGGCCAAACCGGAACGTGATATGAAACGTCAAACAGCCAAATCCCTTTCCGGCATCCAAAATAGGTTTCTTCGGGCTTTGGTCTCACCGCTGACCCCCCAATTCCGCACGCCCCGATCGGCATCGGTCCGCCCGGCCCTGCGTGACCTCGCCCCCAACAGCCGGCTGGACGCACGCGAACGTTTCGAGCTTTACCACCGTCAGTACTGGTTCCGTGTGTGGGATTGTTTCTACGAGGATTTCCCCGGATTGCGGGCCATGCTCGGTGAGAAAAAATTCGATGCCCTCTCCAATGCCTACCTGCTGCGCCACCCCTCCCGTTCCTTCACGCTCCGCAACCTCGGGGACCGGCTCGCGGATTTCATCCGCCGCCATCCGCGACTGACCGCCCCCCGCACGCTGTTGGCCCTTGGGATCGTCCGGGTGGAGTGGGCCCAGATCGAGGCCTTTGACCGCGCCGAGTTTCCCGCGCTGGACCTTTCCTCGCTCCCGCCTGAAAGACTTCTCCGCACCAAAATTTTTCTCCAGCCCCACGTCCAGCTTCTGGCCCTCGACCACCCTGTCGACCGCATGCTCCTGCATTTCAAAAGGCGTGAGGAATTCCGCGGGGCGGCCAGCAACGCGGTCAGCGATTCCCGTCACCGCATCCGCTCCCGCACCTTCCGCATTCTGCCCGCACGCCCCACATGGCTGGCGGTCCACCGCCACGACTTTCAGGTGTACTACAAAAATCTCACCCCCCCCGCCTTCCGCATTTTGCAGAAGTTCCAAAAGGGATCGACCCTGGCCGCGGCCATCAGTGACCCTGTCCTGTCAAAAAAGTTCAAGGTCACCCCCGGTCAGATACAGGACTGGTTCGCCGACTGGTCCTCTCTGGGCTGGCTGACCACCCATTCTCAAAAGCAGGCTCATTAGGAAACAGGCATAAAGCCGTACAATTCCGCGCCGGATCGATCGGGGCTGCCAGTGACATTCATTTTCGCAGATTGGCAATCCACATCCGCAGGGTCAACGGCTCCGTGCCCCTGTGCGGAACATTCCCAGTCCGTCATACAAATTTCCCAAACTCTTTGTTGAATTCGGTGCCATCTGCCCTATATCTTTGCCCACAGACCCCACCGCAATGAACCACCCTCCCCATCCCGAGACAAAAGCCCCCGCAAAAGGCGAGCGTGCGGCTTGGAACTACAAGGACGCCATTGAGCTCTACCATGTTGATCACTGGGGAGGGCAATATTTTACGGTCAACGACAAGGGCAACGTGGAGGTGAGGCCCCTTCAGCAGAAGGGGTCGGCCATCGACATGATGGCGGTGGTGGGGGAGGCCAAAAAACGCGGACTGGGATTTCCGTTGCTGGTCCGGTTTCAGGACATTTTGCGCAACCGTGTTGAACAGCTCAACGAGTCCTTTCGTGCCTCGATTCTGGAGCATGGGTTCACCGGTCAATACAAGGGGGTTTTTCCGATCAAGGTCAACCAGCTCAGGGAGGTCGTCGAGGAAATCCTGGAGGCCGGCGAGCCCTACCACTTCGGGGTGGAGGTTGGAAGCAAACCCGAGATTTTTGCCGGACTGGCGATGCATCGCGATCCCGAGAGCCTGATCGTCTGCAATGGTTACAAGGATCCCGTCTTTATCCGCCAGGCCCTGATGGGGCGCAAATTGGGCAAGAGTGTCATCCTGATTGTGGAGAAACTGGAGGAATTGCGACTGATCCTGACCGTGGCCAAGGAAATGAATGTCGAACCGTGGATCGGGATCCGGGTCCGTCTCCAGGCCAAGGGGGCGGGAAAATGGGCGACCTCCGGTGGGGAACATGCCAAGTTTGGACTTTCAACCCCCGAACTGCTGGAGGCCTGTGAAATGCTCAAGCGCCGCAAGCTCAACCATTGTTTCAAGCTTCTGCACTTTCATATCGGCTCACAGATTCCCGACATTCTGACCATCAAAAAAGCCACGCGGGAGGCGGCGCGTTATTATGCGAAGCTGCACCAGATCGGATTTCCCCTGGAGTTCATCGATGTGGGCGGCGGGCTCGGGGTGGATTACGACGGCAGCGGTTCCACCTACGACAGTTCGATCAATTACACCCTCAAGGAATACACCTCCGACGTCATCTACAACATCAAGGAAGTCTGCGATGCCGAGAAGGTGCCCCATCCGAATGTGGTCAGTGAAAGCGGTCGGGCGCTGGTGGCGCATCACTCCGTTCTGCTCGTGAATGTCTTTGGGGCCATTGAGAAGGCCGCTCCGGAGACCGCGCCCGACATCGGGGAGAAGGAACACAAGCTGGTCCTGGATTTGCAGGACATCAAAAAAACCGCCTGCAACGGGCACGCCCTGCAGACCAAGGACATGATGGAGGCCTTTCACGATGCCGCGCAGATCAAGGAGGACGTCCAGTCGATGTTTGATCTGGGCCTGGTGGACCTGAAGGTGAAGGCCAAGGTTGAGAATCTTTACTGGGAAATCTGCCGTGAAATATACGCACGCGTGAAGGAAAACGGCCACATGCCCGATGAGATTGCGGCCCTGGAAATCCAGCTTTCGGACCAGTTCATGGGTAATTTTTCCATTTTCCAATCCCTGATCGATCATTGGGCCGTGGGCCAGATGTTCCCGATCATGCCCATCCACAAGCTCGACCAGAAGCCGGACCGGACGGCGACCATTGTGGATATCACCTGCGATTCCGACGGAAAAATCAAAAAATTCATCGGGCACAGTTCCGACAGCGAGACCATTCCGCTGCACGATATCCAGGGCAATGAACCCTATTACCTCGGGTTCTTTTTCATGGGGGCCTATCAGGACATCATGGGGGACCTGCACAATCTTTTTGGACGCGTGAATGAACTGCATGTGTTCCTGGACCCGGACGAGCCCTGCGGGTACTACATTGAGGATGTCATCAAGGGGAACACCATTTCCGATGTGTTGGCGCTGACCCAGTACCATGAGTCGGAGCTGTCCCGGGCGATCAAAACCCTGGTGGATGCCGCCATCAAGTCCGACAGGCTCATTCCCTCCGAGGGGATCAAACTGCTGGAGGACTACGAGAAGGGACTGAAGGAATACACGTACCTGAATTTCGGGAAGTAACTGCTGTTCCGACGTGTGTTGGGGATGACCGCCCAAACGCCACAATTCACAGACTTGAAAGGCCCCCCAAAAGGAATCTGTGTCAATCGGCGTTCATCTGCGGATGAATATCCATGGACGGGCGTGAGGTTCTGCGAGAGAAACCCCGAAGGAAGGGATAGAACATCTGGCCGAGGTAACTGCGGGGGACCGGTTCGATGATGCCGTATTTTTCGGGGTGTTTGTCATTGGGCAGGTAATGGGTGCCAAACAGAATATCCATCAGGGGCGAGACATTGGCGAAGTTGCAGGCGTGGTGTCGGTGTTTTTCGTGATGCCAATGGTGCATGGCCGGGGATCCGATCAGGTATTTGAGGGGTCCGAGCGGGATCCGCACATCGGAGTGAATGAAGATCGACCACAACCCGCGGAAGGCGAGGAAACCGGCGATGGTTTCCAGGGGGAAAGCCAGCAGCAGGGCGGGCAGATTGGCGATGACCTGCGTGTAGAGTCCGTCGAGCGGATGTTCCCGATGGGCGGCGAGCCAGTCCACCGTTTCGGCCGTGTGATGGACCGAGTGGAAGCGCCAGAGACAATCGAAACGGTGCTGGGCGCGGTGACCCCAATACACGCACAGGTCACTCAGAAAAAGCATTTCCACAAATTGCAGCCAGTAGGGCTGGCCGACCACCGTCTCCCGGAGGGAATCGGGGACGGACCACCGGACGGCCAGCGCCAGCCAGGTCAGAGCCAGGAGGATCAAGGCGTTCCAGAGAAAGTATTGGCCCAGGAAAAACCCCACATCCGTCCAGAACTCCTTCCGCAAAATGCGGTGATTGGCGCGGGCGGGAAAGAGTTTTTCCAGCGGGACAAAGGCCAGAAACAGGAGGAGGAAGGCCCCGCCGGTGGCGAGACCCAGCTCCATCCAGTTTTGCGGATTCAAGAGGCGGTCCATCAGGGGGTGCGGGATTTATTTGTTGAGGGCTGCGTGTTTTGGGACGGTGAGGCGATATGTCCATCCGGTCTGAAACGGGATTCTGAAATCGGCGAAACAAATGTGGGACCGGTTCCATTCGTGAGACCGTTATCAATCGCATATAGCTCGGCGGCTGAATTGATCATTCTGACATCATTGACCAGGGTGGTGGTTTTGGACCGGACACGGGACCGGAGGAAGCGAGGGGCGATGACGAGGGTGATGAGGGCGAGAATGGACAGGGACAGAATGATGGCCCCTGATTTGAGGATGATATTTTTCATGGGTTCCTTGATGGGTGGAGCCCTGAATATCCGGAGACCAACGGGGAGCTGACGACATCCTACTTTGAGGGTTTCAATATTTCAAGCGTTTGGTTTGAGTTTCCCGGGACGGATGTGGCCGGGGACAACATCGGGGGCTCCATGACCATGCTTTTGGTCCCGTAAAAATGGGCGGGACTTTTGGATTGGGGAGGGGTGAGAGCCGGGGCATTGGTCTGGGCGGGGGATTTTGGTGACGGACGGGGAGAAGGTTGCTGCTGATCGGTGGGCATCCGGAGCGGGGCCGACTTGGTGGCGGGAATGAAGCGGCGTTCCATGATGAGATTGGTGGAGGCCGGGGCGGTGTTTGTGGAGGTTGAATGGGTGGTGTTTTTTTGTTTCTCGGTTTCCGAATGGATGACCCAGGTGAAGGTGGACAATGTGATCAGGACCGCAAGGGCGCGCAGGGTCCAGAGGGGAGCTTTGTTTTTCATGGGGATTTCCTGGGTCGGAGGTTGTGGACAGGATGCCACAGCGTGAGACAAAAATTGTCAAAAATCTGTAAAGAATATGTGAAAGAAATATGATGAAAACTCAAAGGACCTGCGGAAGCGAGTCGAGGAAGCGGCGGTTTTGATCGGGGGTGCCGATGGAGACGCGGATCCATTCGGAGAGGCCGTAGCTGGTCATGTCCCGGACGATGATCCCCTTTTTCTGAAGTTCGAGGAAGACCCGTTTGCCGGCGCCAGGTCCGCCGACCCTGACCATGACAAAATTGGCGAAACTGGGGACAAATTCCAGGTTCATTTTGCGGAAGGAATCCTGCAGGAGCGTGCGGCCCAGATCGGTGATGGCCTTTGTTTTTTGCTGGTGATCGTCGTCGAGGAGCCCCGCCAGGGCCCCTGCCTGGGCGACGAGATTGGCGTTGAAGGGTTGGCGGACCTTTTGAAGGAGGGTGATGAGGGGTTCCTGGGCGATGCCGTAGCCGATGCGCAGACCCGCCAGCCCCTGGATTTTTGAAAAGGTGCGCAGAAGGATCAGATTGGGGTATTGGCGCATCCAGTCGATGGAGGGCGGCGGATTGTCCAGAAACTCGCAATAAGCCTCGTCCAAAACCACGATGATGTGCGGGGGCACGTTTTCCAGGGCGTAGCGAAGGTCGGCTTCCGGCACCAGGGTGCCCGTCGGGTTGTTGGGACTGGTGATAAAAAGAAGTTTTGTCCGCAGGGTGATCGCCGCGACCATGGCGCGGATGTCGTGTGCAAAATCCGGGTCCGCCACCTCGATGGTCCGAGCCCCGTACATGGTGGCCATGATCGGGTAGACCGCGAAGGCGTGGCGGGAGCAGAGGATCTCGTCCCCCTCCTGGAGAAAGGCCTGGCCCAGGAACAGGATCACCTCATTGGAGCCATTGCCCAGGATGATGTTGGAAATTGCCAGGCCGAATTTCCGGGCAATGCCTTCGCGGAGATGATATCCGCCGCCATCGGGATACAGGTGGGATTTTTCGAGGGCCAACCGCATGGCTTCACGGGCCTTTGGGGAAGGCCCGAGCGGGTTTTCATTGGAGGCCAGCTTGATGATCGAGGCCGCCTCCAGACCCCATTCACGGGCGACATCCTCGATGGGTTTGCCCGGCTCGTAGGGGATCAAATCCTCGAGGTAGGCCTTGCAATTTTTTTTCCAGGAGACAGACATGGCGCGGAAGGAACAGGGTATTTATTGGGCTCCGGAAGGCCCCATGGGGAAGGGGGAATCCTTCATTTGTATTGAGACCCAGTCCTCGAAGAGACGGTTGCGGAGGAACTGGGTCATCTCCGAGACAAAACGAGGGTCGATTTTTTCCGGGTCCGATGAGGCCGGCAGATCGCGGGATTTGACATAGGCCAGGAACCCGCCGTTTTCGAAGGCCGAGAAATCCGTGGTGCGGCCGGGCAGGGTTTGGAAGGTGATCTGGCGGACCATGCGTTCGACCGGGGAGGCATTGGGCATGGATTTTTCCATTTCGATGAGGGAAAGGGCGGGGAGTGTTTTGACAGGCAGCTTGAGATCGGCCGCCGCCTGTTCAAAGGATTTCCCCTTGGCGAGCGACTCACGGATCCGGGTTTGGGCCTCCAGACCCGTCTGGTTCAGAAGCTTGAAAGTGGACGCCTGGTTGAGAGACCTGAGAATCTCCGGTTTGGCCTCGTCAAATGACATCGGACGTGCGGGGACAACCTTGAGCAGGTGCAGAATGTGATACCCCCCGTTCCCGTCCTCGATCGGGTCGCTGACCGGATTGTCCCGGGCGAGGGCAAAGGCCGCCTGTACAAATTGGGGATTGGTGATCCCTTTGGGCAGCTGTTTGGAGGTGAAGAGTCCGGATAGGGAGACGGGCAGATTTTCAGAGGCCGCCACGCGGGCGAAGTCCGGGGCGGTTTTTCCGGATTCGGGCACCAGGGAAACCGCGATTTTTTGGGCGCGGTCCCGGACCGGTTGGACCGATTTGCGCCGGAGAAGTTCTTCCCGGACCGCCTTTTTGGCGGACGCCTCCGGCAGGGCCTTGCCATCGGGCCCCGGGACAATGCCACCGATTTGTTGAAGGGCCGCATTCACCTCCTCCTCCGAGACCGACCCTGGGGTGGCCGGGGATTTTGTGTTGGAAGGATCGATTTTGATGAACTCCACCTCACGCGATTCGGGGGCCATGAACGAGGAGGCGTTGGCTGCAAAAAAGGCCTTCAGATCGTTTTCGGTCGGTGTGGGGATGGATTTTTTGAAGTCCTCGGCCGCCAGGGAAACATATTGGATGACCGCCCGTTCGTGGAACTCGCGGAAATTGCGTTTGATTTCCTGGGGAGAGACCTTGGCCGTGGACCCGATCAGATTGGCGAGTTTCTGGAGCAGGAGCTGGCGGCGGATGATATTTTCCAGACCCGCCGTGCTGACGCGGTTGGCGACCAGGGTGAATTTGCAGAAATCGTTGTATTTTTTGTCGTCGAAGCGGCCATCGGTCTGGAAGTCCTTCATCTGAAGAATCACTGCGGCCACTTCCTCGCCGCTGACACTCAGTCCCAGTTTTTGGGCCTGCCGGGTCAGCACCAGCGCCTGCCAGGCCTGCTGCTCAAAAGCCTGATCCAACTGGGCCGGGGGGCGCTGGCCCCTGCGCATGGACCAGTCAAAGCGCAGTTCGTAGTTGGTTTCGGTAAACCGTTCGACGCTGACAGACTGTCCGTCGATCCTGCCGACCCCACTGTCACGAAGGGCGGTCAGCGATTGGATGTTAAAGAGCAGGACAAAAGCGATGATGACCGCCGCCGAGATGAGGATCAGGAAAGTGCGGGAGTGTTTTTGGAAAAAATAGAACATAATGGTCTTTGTTTCGATTGGGGGAAACAAATTGCTTAGCGGAAGTGAATACATCCTTCAAGCGGGGATTTT
>JANRIZ010000114.1:0-1969 GCA_033764445.1 Verrucomicrobiia bacterium
GTTCAACCCGGACAGTCCGGGACAAGTCTGCGGATAAAGTCCCGCCTCAGTGTTTGAGGATCAGGTCGGCGGCGGCGGCAAAATCCTCGGCGGTGTGGTATTTTTTGCCGGCGAGCTTGGCCTGGGACTCCCTGCCGTGGCCTGTCAGGAGCAGGATCGGATGGCAGCCGCCATTGATCGCGCACTGGACATCGGTTTCGCGGTCGCCGATGAAGAAGCATTTGCGGAGGTTGATCAGGTAGTCCTCCTCCGCGCGGAAGAGGAATTTCGGGCTGGGCTTGCGGCAGTTGCACTTGGGGTCCTCGGGGGCGCAGGGACAGCAGTAGATTTTTTTGAATTCGACCGGCTTGAGCAGCTCGCACATGCGGTCATTGACACGGTGCATGTCCGCCTCGGTGAATTTGCCGCGGCCCACACCGCTTTGGTTGGAGACGATGAAGAGGTCGTACCCGGCGGCCATGATTTTGAGCAGGGCGTCCTTGACGCCCGGGAGGATTTCCACGCCGGCGGGGTCGCCGAGATAGACTTTGTCGACGATGAGAGTGCCATCGCGATCGAGGAAGACAGCTTTATTTGCCATGGTGATTGAAGCTTTCGATGATTTCCGCCGGGGTGGCCGTGGCCGTCCCGAGTTTGCCGACGACAATTCCCGCGGCGTGGTTGGCGATTTCCGCCGCCTCCACGGGAGTTGCTCCGCTTGCCAGGCAGAGGGTGTAAACCGAGATGACCGTGTCCCCCGCGCCGGTCACGTCAAACACATCCTGGGCGCGGGTGGGGGTGTGGTAGAAATTTTTGCCCTTTTGGAAGAGCCCCATGCCGTCCTCGCCCAGGGTGATGAGCAATTGCTGCGGTCGCCATTTTTCGAGGAGGATTTTGCCCACGCGTTCCAGGGCCTCGTCCTTCTCGACGGGGCGCACCGCCTCGCCGTGGGCGACTCCGGCGGCGGCAAAGGCCTCGCTGCGGTTGGGTTTGACCACCGTCGGTTCGTTCCACAGCAGGGGATTGTAGGGGTTGGGATCGATGGCGAGGATTTTTTTCTGGGTGGAGGCGAGGTTGGAAATGCGGTCGGCGAGAATCTGGGTGAGGAACCCCTTGCCGTAGTCCTCGACAATGACCGCGCACGAATCCCTGAGTTTTGTTTTGATCTCGGCGACCGCCTTGTCGGAAATCTGGACCGGCAGCCGCTCGCGTTTTTCCCGGTCCACACGGACGACCTGCTGATGGCGGGCGATGACACGGGTTTTGACAATCGTGCGGGAGGCCGGGTTGGTGAGCACCCCCGAGATGCCGATCTGATCGGCCTTCAGAAGCTCCTGAAGCTGTGTTGCATAGGCGTCCTTGCCCACCTGGCCGATCATTTCCACCTGCGCCCCCAGTGCCCGCAGATTGCGCGCGACGTTGGCCGCACCGCCGGGGTAGGATTCTTCCTTGACCACCTCCACGACCGGGACCGGGGCCTCAGGACTGATGCGGATGACTTTGCCCCAGATGAATTCGTCGAGCATCAGGTCCCCCACGACAATGATCTTGTGGGATTTGAATTTGGCAAAAAGATCTTTGAGACGCTGCGAGGTCAGTTTCATGGCGGGGCAAAAAGAGACGGATACAGCCAATAAATAAGGTCACGGCAGGCAGGTCAAGGAAAAGTGCACAAATTGTGGTGTTGCAAACAAACCCGGAATAATTGGGGCAAGCAAACCCGGACACTAAAGTTGATTTGAGCAATGGAGAAGGGGGATGGGTGATTTTTGGTGCGCCGGAGGGTCTTTGAGGATGGTGATGTCGCCATTGGGGTGTGCACAATGGATGAGTTTATGACCGTGAGGGTACTCGACCCGTAAGCGTTGAGTCCCCACGGGGACTCTTCCATCGGAGCCGACGCGGACCGTGGAGCGAATACTCCAGACGTAGGGCCACCAGGGACAGCGAGGCAGAGGTCTGCAAAGGGAACGCTTTTCCTTGAGGGCCA
>JANRIZ010000123.1:0-33040 GCA_033764445.1 Verrucomicrobiia bacterium
CCCGGTCTTCCCGTGTCCTGATTCTCCATGGACCCGAACCGCCCCCCGTTGCTTCGCCGCATTTTGCGTCGGCTCAACAACTCGAAACCCATGCTTCTGGCGCTCACCCTGCAAATCCTCTTTCTCCTGGTTGCGGGTTCCGTGGTCATCCGCACCTTCACGCCGCCTGTTGAGGAAATGCCCGGCAATTACCGGTATATCGTATCAGAAAACGACACCCCCCCTCCTCCTCCCAACCCGGATGAAGGACTGGGCTCGGGGGAATTGGACCGGCAAATGGAGTCTTCCCAGGCACCCGTTCAGCCGCCTGACATTCGGCAGAAAATGACGGACCTCATTAAAACGGAAAACTCGGATTCAAATTTCAAACTCGATGTCGATTTCGGCAGGTCTTTGCCCGATCTCAATTTGAAGCTTCCTCCCAAACCGAATCTTTCCCCGGTGCCAAAACCGGTCGTCACACGGGAACGGGCGGAAGCAATCAAAAAACGTCTCGGTCTCGGGGGACCCGGCGGATCCCGTCACCCTTTCGGCATTCATTCGCCCGAACCGGGGGTCACGGGCATCCGCGCCAAATTCACCTGTTATGTGGGCCGGTACGCCCAGGGCGATTGGAACCACAACCTGCGCCTGGATGCAAGCGGTCAGCGCATCATTTTTGGCAGCATCCCCAACCTGATGACCCAGATCAAACGCTGGAACCGTCAGCTCGATGCCGCCATCGAGGCGCGTCCGCTGGACCTCGCCAGCGAGGAACTTTTCAGGGCCGATCCCCCGGCGGCTTTTATTTATCTGACCGGTCACAGGGACTTCACGCTCACGGAGGCGGAGGTCGCCAACCTGCGCCGGTTTGTGTTTGAGGGCGGGGTGATCTGGGGCGACAACGGATTGCCGGGCCATCATTCGCGTTTCGACATCGCCTTCCGCCGCGAAATGCGGCGTGTGCTGCCTGATCCCGATCAGGAATTGCTGCCACTGGACCCGGACCACGCCATTTTCACGCAGAAGGGTTCCCTTCTGCGCACACTTCCCGCCGGGGTGAATTTTTCGGCCTTTCCGGTGGAGGCGGCGCGGATGGATGGAAAGATCGCCGTCCTTTACACGCCCAATTCCTACGGCAACCTCTGGCAGATCGCCCTGGATGAACGCGGACGTGTCCTGGAAGTTTTCGACGAGGGCACGGTCAAACAACCCCACAACACCTACACCGCGCGCCATCTCTGGTCCCGCCGCCACACCTACTACCGCAACGTGGACGAACAAAGCGTGACCCAGGCCTACCAACTCGGCATCAACATCATCTGCCACATTCTGCTCCAGCATCACGGATTTTGAAAAAATCCATGTGCCCCGGGATAAGAAAAACTGATCCGTGCCCTGCAAAAACCGGAAACGCGACAGGGCTTTGATACGGGCCCCACTGCATGAAACCCCCTCAGGAAGAGCGCCGATGTGATTTGAGTCGTTTGAACATGTGGGAGGGTTTGCGACGGCAATCCATGACAGCCCATATCCAGACTTCCTCATTGATCATATCGTAATAGATGGCAAACGGAAATCGATGAGCCAGCAAACGGTGAGAACCATAAATCCTCCGGTGGATGCCGCCATGCAGGGAGAGTGATTCCATGTCCAGTGAGAGAGATTCCAGAAAAAGGTCGCCGAGCCCCGCTTTTTGTTTTTCGTAAAAAAGATAACCTTCTTCCAGATCGGTCTCGGCGGTTTCAAGCAGCTTTACCATCATGAACACGTCTCCGAATTCGTTGCTTGGCCACGGACCATGAAACCATGGCTGCCTTGCCTGACTGATACAGTTCCTTACGCTCTTCCAGAACTTTTTTGTGCCAGAGAGGGGAAATGGAACGGGCATCATCCACACGCAGACTTTCCCATACCTGTTCGATCAACTCCACTTTCTCCAAGACAGTCATCCTCTTCAATGTTTCCGCATTGACAACCATGTGTCATAAGATAGGCCCCCTCAACAGGGTGTTTCAAGTGAATAATCCCCTCGGGTTTCCCAACCACCACAAAAATCCGTGTGCCTCTGTGCCCCTCTGCGGATCCGTCCGGGAATCCACGAAGCCAGACATGCAACACCGTTCATTTGAATCCAGCACGGAGGTGGGGGGTTTTCTTGCGCTTTTTGTGCGTTTTCGTGGCGATTTTTTCGCAGGGCCGCGGATTAAACCCGCATATCGGCTTTTCCTGGTTTTTGTTTTCTTGATTCATGCGAGAACCACTTGTAAAAAAGTGACAACATTCCCGGCGGTTTGAACCGGCAGAAATCACGGGTAATTGGCGCAATGCTTTCTGCCCAATCTGTTTTGGCAATATCATGACCTCCAGACGCATCGTAGTCGCAGGCGGATGCGCTCTTGCATTTGGAGCTGCCCTGGCAAACACAGGATTGGTCATTCGCACGGGGACTTCGGTCAGCCATCTGACCGGAGACACAGCAAAGCTGACGATTTCCTTGGCGCGATGGTCTCCTGCAATCCTCCCCGAAATCTATCGGGTCGCGGCAGCAGCCTCATGTTTTTTTCTTGGAGCCACCTCTGCAGGAGTGTTGATCCATCATCCATTACTGGATGTGTCGCGCCCCTATGGTCGGACCATAACGGGAATCGGTGTTTTGTTTCTCCTGTCATCAGTTTTTGTTGTTCATAAGCCCGTTCTGGCGATAGGACTGGCTTCATTCGGATGCGGAATACAGAATGCTTTGGCCAGTCACTATCGCGGGATTGTGCTGCGAACAACCCATGTGACTGGAATGTTTACGGACTTCGGCATCACGCTCGGCATGCATCTTCGCGGTCACGATGTACCCGGATGGAAGATTGCTGTGCCCGCACTTTTGATCGGTTCATTTTTTCTCGGCGGCATTTCCGGAGCACTGGCCCATTATGCGGGATACGATGTCATTGTTGTGGCTGGTGTTTCATATTGCCTTGCCGGGATTGGCTGGAGCGTTGCAAAGCATCTTTTCCCGGGCGACAGGCTATAGCCAAACAGGCTGGGACTCATACAAACAAGCTGGGCATCAGCATTTTTTGTCTCCTCCGCGGTGACAAGCTCCCCCCCCTCCGCCTCAGGTCCCCTTCAAAAAATCTGCGTGCATCTGCGTGCATCTGCGGATAAGAACTCCGGATGCCCCGCAAAACCGATCTCTCCCATGCGCTTTTTGAGGAATCCCTGAAATACGTCCCCGGTGGCGTGCACTCCCCGGTCCGCGCCTTTCGCGGCGTGGGCGGCGAACCCTTTTTCGCAAAACGTGCCCAAGGCTCCCGCGTATGGGACGTGGACGGCAACTCCCACATCGACTATGTCTGCACGTGGGGTCCCTCGATCCTGGGCCATGCCCATCCCGCCATCCTCAAGGCCCTTGCGAAAACCATGCAGTCAGGCACCAGCTTCGGCATCCCCCATCCGCGCGAGCTGGACCTGGCCAAACTTGTCTGCGACTGCGTCCCTTCGGTCGAAAAAGTCCGCTTCTGCAATTCCGGCACGGAAGCGACGATGTCCGCCATCCGCCTGGCCCGCGGTTTCACCAAACGCGACAAAATCATCAAGTTTGAGGGCTGTTACCACGGCCATGTCGATTCGCTCCTTGTAAAAGCCGGGAGCGGGGCACTGACCCTTGGCACACCGGATTCCGCCGGGGTGCCCGCCGCCCTGGCCGCGCTCACCATCACTTTGCCCTTCAACAATCCCGATGCAGTACAACACGCCGTCACGGAAAACCCGGGACAAATTGCGGCGCTGATCCTGGAGCCGGTCCCGGCCAACGCAGGTTTGTACCTGCCCAGGCCCGGTTATCTGGAAACGCTCCGGAAAATCTGCACCGAAAACGGGATCGTACTCATTTTCGACGAGGTCATGACCGGATTCCGCGTGTCCCCGGGGGGCGTACAGGAACGAGAGGGGATCCGTCCGGACCTCAGCTGTTTTGGCAAGGTCATCGGGGGCGGATTGCCCGTGGGGGCGTTTGGCGGACGCCGCGACATCATGGATTGCCTCGCCCCGCTGGGGCCAGTGTACCAGGCGGGTACGCTCTCCGGCAATCCCCTGGCCATGGCCGCAGGACTTGCGAATCTCGCCACACTTTTCTCCCCCGACCGCACGGCCTCATTCAAACGCCTGGAATCACTCACCCGCACCCTGGCCGAAGGCATGGCCGAAATTGCGCGATCCCGCAACATCCCGTTCCAGGGGGTCCGGTACGGGTCTCTCTTCTGCGGTTATTTCTGCGCCCAGCCGGTGCACCATCTGGATGACGCCAAAAAAAGCGACACGGCGCGTTTTGCAAAATTCTTCCATGCCCTGCTCGACCGCGGCGTCTACCTGGCCCCCTCCCAGTTTGAGGCGGGATTCCTCAGCCTCGCGCACACGGAATCCGACATCGAGGAAACCCTCCGCGCCACCGACGAGGCCATGGCCACCCTGTGAAGCTCTGGCGGCCCGTCTTCCCGTGGAAAAAATCTCCGTGACCTGCGGGGGAGGCGTGTTAAAAATGTCCATGCTTCAGTTCACGATCCTTGGCAGCGGCAGCAGCGGCAACTGCGCGTACATCGAGACCCCCCGGGCCCGCATCCTCGTGGATGCCGGCTTCAGCGGCCGGGAGATCGGCAAACGCCTGGCCGAAATCGGCCGGTCCATCGACGACATCCAGGCCGTGCTGGTCACCCACGAACACACCGACCACGTCCAGGGTCTGAACGTGCTCTGCAACCGCCACGACATCCCGCTCTACATCAACCGGCTCACCAGGGAGGCGGTGGAGCCCAAGCTCAACGGCTACAAAAACTACCGTGTTTTTGCGACGGGTTCCCCCTTTGAAATCGGCGACATTCACGTGGAAAACTTCAGTGTGCCCCACGACGCCTACGACCCGGTCGGTTTTCTCTTCTCCCATGGAAGGCACAGGATCGGCTTTCTCACCGATCTGGGGTACGCGACCAGGCTGGTGATTGAACGCGTGCGCCAGGCCAACGTCCTGGTCCTGGAGGCCAACCACGACATGAAGCTCATGCAGGCGGATACCAAACGTCCCTGGGCGGTCAAACAGCGCATTTTGAGCCGGCACGGTCACCTCTCCAACGAGGCGGCCGCAGGTCTGGCCAGGGAGATCGTCACCGACAATCTGCACCGGCTTTATCTCGGGCACCTCAGCCGGGATTGCAACGAGCCCGGTCTGGCCCGGGCGGCAGTCGCCGGGGCCCTGCATGACATAGGCGCGGCCCACGTCGCGCTGGAGGTCACCTCGCAGGACAGACGCTGTGAAACATTGGTGCTGGACGGCGCGGCGGACGCAGGGGGAGGGAGTCTGTCTGCGGAGGAACCCGCTACCGGTCTTTCCCAAACTTCCCGCTGCCGCTGATGGTCGATCCCAGCCAGTTTTTATGTGTAAAATTGATCCGGCCCGAATCAAAATTCATTTCCATGCTGGTGGTGGCCGCCAATTCATCCCACTTGGCTGAAAGTGAACCCTTCGAAAGGGAAACGCTTTTGATGTGGAAGGTCCGGAAGGAGGAACTGTCGTTGGACGCCGTGAAACGCCCGGTAATCGGATACTGGAACTGAAACGTGACCAGGGGCTGCAGGTGGGACCCGGCAACAGTGACCTCAAATTTTTCCTGCCGCTGCCCCGCACTCAGGAGATGGGTGTCCTTGACGTCGATCTGCCCCGAGTAACGGCCCGCGATTTTTTTCCAGCGGGCCTCCTCCTCGGTGATCAGGGTCAGACTCACGCGCTCCGCCCCGCCCTCCCGCACATGGATGGATTCCGAGGCAGGGACATATCCGTTTTGGGACACCTCCACGGAATGGTTTCCGGGAGGCAGTGCAAAACCTTTCAGCGGGGTTTTGCCCACGGCCACCCCCCGGATTTTGACGGTGGCCCCCGACGGATTGGACTCCACGTTGACCCGGCCAAAATCCAGCTGGAACCGGGCTTCGTGTCGGCCCCCCTTGACCACCTCCACCGTCTGGCTTTTTTCGACCAACGCATTGATTCTCACCTTGATGACGCGGGTTCCCGTGGGGAGTTCCCACTGTGCCGGGGTTTTGCCCATGTTCCTGCCATCCACGAGAATCTCCGCCCCCTCGGGAGTCGAACCGATCTGCACCGTGCCGCTGGAAAATTCAAAATCCGCCTGCTCGGTTCCCCCCTTGGTCACCAACAACGTTTTTTCCTGCACGGGCCAGTGTTTGTAGCGGACCTCCGCCTTGTAGGTCCCGGAGGGCAGCTCGAGGTCGAGAGGCGTCTGACCCCGGTTTTTGCCGCCGATCCATATTTCCGCCCCGTCCGGCTGGCTGCGGAACCGCGCCTGGCCAGGGCCGTATTCCCAGTGGACGGGCGTGGTCTGGTTGCGTTCGACCCGGATCAGCCGGGTGCAATCGGGCCAGCCGGACTTTTTGAGCGTCAGCCGGCAGGGCCCGGTGGGAATGTCGCGGACCTCGCCAGGGGTTTTGCCCGTATGGGTTTTGCCATCGCTGCCGGTCAATTCAAAGGCCGCCCCCTCGGGGAGGCTCAGAATCCGGAGGGAACCGAAACTCCGCACCAGCTTGTAGGGACCCAGTTCCACAAATTCATCCGCACGGACCTCGGCGGTGACGGTCACGGGATCGAATCCGTCCAGGGCGATCCGGACCGGATATTGGCCCAGGCGCAAACTGCGGAAGGTGGCCGGACTTTTCTGCGTGTCCTCGCCCCCCAGCGAAACGATGGCGCCTTCGGGTTCGGTTCTGACAATGACCCCGCCCCGGGCGGAGGCCAGACGTTCCGCCTCGCGCGCCGCCTTTTCACCGGAGGTCCTCAAGGCTTGGGCGGCATTGGCCGCCTCGCGCGCCTCGGTCAGAAGTTTTTCGCGACGGACCGGGTCGGTCGTCAGCCGGGCCTCGGTTTCCTTTTCCTTCTGCCGGGCCTCGTGAAGAATGATCTGACTTTGCCGCATCCGTTCCCCCGGCAGATACATGCCCCAAAACCAAAGCCCCAGAACACCGGCGAGAAAGATCAGGGCATACACCCACCGGGCTCCTGGGGACTGATAAAAAGGGGGGAGACGGCCCTGGATTTTTCCGGCTCCCGGAAGAGGCGTCTCCGGGGTTTTGTGTTCAACCGGCCGTGAAGAAAGGGGGTCTGTTGAAACCCGATCGCGAAGCCCCAGGGCCGTTAAAACCGCTGTGGCCGTCGCGGGCCGGTCCGCCGGATTTTTGGCCAGACAGGAGGCGACGACCTCCTCCCAGACGGCCGGAATGGGTTGGCCTTCGACTCCCAGTTCCCGGCGGCGCAAGGCCATGGGAGGCGGGATTTTTTCCATGACCTGGTGCATGATGCTGCCGGAAAGAAAGGGCGGTTTGCCCGTGAGCAGATCGTACAGGGTGGCCCCGAGCGAATACACGTCGTCGGAAACCTGCGGTGATTCGCCGGAAAGTTGCTGCGGACTCATGTGCGTGAGCGTGCCGCTGGTGGAAATCTGGTTGCTCACCCGTGTGAGTGAATCGCTCACGCAACGGGCAATGCCAAAATCCGCCAATTTAAGATCGCCCTCCGTGCTGAGCATGAGGTTGGAAGGCTTCAAATCGCGATGGATCAGCTTCGCCTTTTCATGGGCATAGGCCAGGGCCTCGCACAGTTGGATGACCCATTGCCGGATTTCATCGACTTCCAGACACCGGCTCTCCCGGTCCATCCGCCTGTCCGAAAGGGTCCCCCCACCCACGTACTCCATCGAAATTCCCGCCCAGTTTTCCCCCTGGATGAAGTCATGAACCCGGACGATGTGGGGATGGCTCAGGGACAGCGAACGCCGCGTTTCCCGTTTGATGTCGTCAATGGCCATGCGGTCCAGGAGAAGGGCCTGGGGGACAAACTTCAGGGCCACCGGGATGTCCAGGGCCCGGTCCTGCGCCCGCCACACCACACCCATGCCCCCGCGTCCAATCACCTTTTCAAGATGGTATCGGTCCAACAAAACCGTCCCGGGCAAAAAGACATCCTCCCTTCCGCGCAAAGCGGAATCCTTCTGCGTCGGTGACAGGTCGTCATCAAGGGACATGGCATTCTTCCGGACTCGGAGTGAGGGCCTATTGGTATCAAATTGTCCCACCTCCGGCAACAGCGAATGCGAAAAACACGCCCCCGGACTGCAGGACGGACTCCCGGCGAGCCTTTCGGCAATTCGTCACTTGCGCATCCCCCCGGCTTTGAACACACTCGGGCCATGATCCTTCGCATTCTCCTGCCGGTCTTTCTGTCCGGTGTCCTCGCCGTCCAGGCCCAGACAGAACCCGCACGCAAAAAAGTCCCGGGTTCCGACGCCCCGCCCGGGACCACCCAGGTGGCGGTCATGCCCTTTACGGACAAAAAGGCCAAATTGAATTTTGTCACCGAGGGCATGGCGCTGCAGGTCCGTGCCGCCGCCCCGTTTGTCCTCCAGAACGAGATCAGGAACCTGCTCCGGGACAAGGGCTATCAGCTCGTCGATGCCCCGGCACAATTCACACAGAAAAAAAACATCTATGTGATCAAGGGTCGTTTCATCGACATGTCCATCGCCAACGACCCCTTTGATGGCGGGGCCCTGACCATGAATTCGGAGGTCCGGATCTACGACTGGGCGGTGAGCAAAACCAGGGCCCTGCGCTCCTTCAACGTCAGCGCCCGCAGCGGTCGGACCACCGAACCCTGGGCCGCCGTGGTGGACATGGCCCCCTCCTCCCCCGAGGACCGCGCATTCCCGTCGTTCACCCAGGAGGTGGCCGATGGTCTCGACGACGCCTCCAAACGCACGGCCAAATCGGTCATTCAGAATCTGAAGGCGGAGAAATAGGCCGGCCCAAAAATCGGCGTGCATCCTCCGGGGATCGGGATTAAATGGGGATGAATGGAACACCCCTCCTTTTCGACCGATATTGACGTGATGTTTTATGACACGGATGCCGGAGGGGTCGTTCACAACATCGCCTATCTCCGCTTCATCGAATTTGCACGGACAAAACTCGCGGCCCGGCTGGACCATGACATCCGTGCCTGTGCGGAAAAACAGATTTACGCGGTGGTGACCCGGACCGAAATCGATTATCTCAAACCGGCCCGCCTGGGGGAAACCATCGTGGTCACCGCCCGCCTGGCCGGTGTGGACCGCGCCCGCTTTTACATCGAGTCGATCATCACCCACAAGGGGGATGGACGCAAACTGGTCGCCTGCCGCCAGACCCTGGCCCTGGTCAGACTTCCCGAGGCCAAGGTCCAGCCCGTCCCGGAGGCCTGGCGGGCGCTTTTTGCAAATTGAGGAAGGAAACCCTTTTATGACCGATGCCTACGAAAAGATGCTGGGCCGATGCCGCGAGCTGGCGATCTTGAACAGCACCGGCAGTCTGCTCCACTGGGATCAGGAAACCTACATGCCGCCCAAGGCCATCACCTTTCGCGCGGAACAGCTCGCCTACTTTGCCGGCAAATCCCATCAGCTGGGCACCGGCCCGGAGGTCGGGGACTGGATCAGGGCCTGTGAGGGGGCCGGATACACCCCGGACTCCACGGAAAGTGTGAATATCCGCCAATGGCGTCGCGGGTATGACCGGGCCACAAAAATCCCGCAAAGGCTCGTTGAGGACATGCAAAAGGCCTCCTCCCTGGGTCAGCACGCCTGGTCGGAGGCCCGGGCCAAATCGGATTTCAGCCTCTTCAAACCCCACCTGGAAAAACTCGTCACCCTTTCCCGCGAAATGACGGAACATCTGGGGTACAAAAAATTCCGGTACGACGCGCTCCTCGACGAATACGAACGCGGGGCGGATACGGCATCCATCCAGTCCACCTTTGATTCCCTCCGTCCCGCAGTGGTCGGGATCGTCGCCGAGGCGACGGAACGCTCCCGGTCGGTCCCCGAAAGTCTGTTGTCCGACCATTATCCGGTCGCCGCACAAATGGCCTTCAACCGTGAGGTGGCCGAGGCGATCGGATACCCATTTGACTGCGGACGGGTGGATACGGTGACCCACCCCTTTTGCACGGGGCTGGGACCAAGGGACGTCCGCATTACGACCCGGTACGACGAGGGGGATTTCACCAGTTCCCTGTACGGGGTCCTGCACGAGGCGGGCCATGCCCTGTACAACCTGGGGCTGCCGGAGGCGGACTACGGCACCCCCTCCGGCGAATACTGTTCCCTCGGGATCCACGAATCCCAGTCCCGCCTGTGGGAAAACCATGTGGGACGGACCCTCGACTTCTGGCAGCACTGGTTTGGCCGGGCCTGTCACCATTTTCCCGGTCTGCGGAACCGGACCCCGGAGCAGATTGCGCGGGCCGTCCTGCGGGTGTGCCCGACGTTCATCCGTGTGGAGGCGGATGAATGCACCTACGACCTGCACATCATTTTGAGGTTCGGTATCGAATCCGCGCTTATCAATGGCGACATTCAGGTCGCGGAAATTCCGGCCCTGTGGAACAGCGAGTTTGAAAAAATGTTTGGCCTGAAGGTGCCTGATGATTCCAAAGGCTGTCTGCAGGATGTCCACTGGAGCATGGGCGGATTCGGATACTTTCCCACCTACACCCTCGGCAATCTCAACGCCTCCCAGCTCATGCGCAGGGCGGCGGCGGATCATCCCGGTCTGTGTGCGGAAATCGCCGTCGGCCAATACGGAAATCTTCTCTCCTGGCTGCGCCAAAAAATCCACTCCATGGGCCAGCGCCTGTCCCCGCAGGACCTCATGAAACAGGCCACCGGTGAACCCACCCGCAGTCTTTGCCACGTGGAGTACCTGCGGAAAAAATATCTCGGCTAAAAAAGGGGGGGACTGTCCCCCTCCTGCCGACGGAAATCCGTCGGCCCACAGGGTCAAAAGACCTTGATGTCGCGGTGCTGGCCGGGGTGTTCCTCGGCTTCGCGGCGGGCGGCACGGTCGACACCCTTCTGTTTTTCGCGTTCGCGTTTGGCCTGCCAATCCTCCCAGCTTTTGCCGGCAGCCATGTCCTCACCGGTGATGCGGATTTCGGCAATCTCGGAGTAGTTGACAACCCGGATATCCTTTTCACCGGCCAGATACATTTCAATGGTCCGGGCCTTGTTGTCGCGGTTGGAGAGAAAACCCTCCAGCTTCGAGCCATTGACCAGGTCCACGGTGACGTCTCCGCGGAAATCAAAGGCTTTGTCCGCCTGATCGGATATTTTCTGAATGGTGTCGTTGCTCATAGGGCGTTTCCCGGGGACTAGACGGATGTGGGGCTGAGGGTGAGCTTGACCGTATCCATGAACCCGCGGACCGTGCCAAAGGTGGCATCAACGGCCGAGGCCTCGTAACCGCAATGGACCATGCAGTCGGCGCACTTTTCATTGCCGCTCTTGCGCCCGTAGTTGGCCCATTCGGTCGTTTCGATCAGTTCCTTGAAGCTCTTCACATAACCCTCACCCAGCAGGTAACAGGGTTTCTGCCACCCGAAAATATTGTAGGTGGGGTTCCCCCAAGGGGTGCACTCGTAATCGCGTTCGCCCTGGAGGAACTTCAGAAACAGCGGGGACTGGTTGAATTTCCAGGTCTTTTTGGGGGTCTCAAGAATCTTCTGGAAAAGCTCGTGCGTACGGCTGCGCTTGAGGAAATGCTCCTGGTCGGGGGCCTTCTGATAGCTGTACCCGGGGCTCATCATCATGCCTTCAACCCCCAGCTTCATCATCTCATCGAAAAATTCACGGACCCGCTCGGGGTTGGCGTCGTCAAAAAGCGTCGTGTTGGTCGTCACCCGGAAACCGCGCTTGAGCGCCTCCTTGATCCCGGCGATGGCGACATCAAAAATCCCATCCCGGCAGACGGCGTGGTCGTGTTCCTCCTTGAGGCCGTCCATGTGCACGGAGAAGGTGAGGTACTTGGAAGGCTTGAATTTGTCAATTTTCGCCTTGAGCAGAATGGCGTTGGTGCAGAGGTAAATGTACTTTTTGCGGGCCACCAGACCCTCGACAATCTGGGGCATCTCGGGATGCAGCAGGGGTTCCCCCCCGGGGATCGACACCATCGGCGCACCGCATTCCTCCGCCGCCGCCCAACACTGTTCGGGGGTCAGCCGCCGTTCCAGAATATGCTCGGGATACTGGATTTTACCGCATCCCGCACAGGAAAGATTGCAGCGGAACAAAGGCTCAAGCATCATCACCAGCGGATAATGTTTGTTGCCTTTGAGTTTCTGGCCGATGACGTAACTGGCAACGGTCCAGGCTTGGGAAATGGGGACTGACATAGGGCGACCTCGGGCGATTGGGGGTTTTGTTAGGCCGGGAAAGATAAGTGATTAACGATTCGCGGTCAAACGGAAAATGGGACTGAAACGGTCCTAGATTTTCCCTTGATTTTTTTCAGAACCATTTCTTCTGCATATATTTGAATAACAGGACTCTTTTTATCCTGTTAAAGGCGTTTCAGAAGTCCCCCGCCCCGCCACGGATTGTTCCTGACAAGGCCCCGGTTTCCGGATTACATCGGGTCCATGGATTTTCTGGAACAGGCCGATGCCCGGTGGCTCTGGCATCCTTTCACCAGTGCGGACCCCGCGGACGGACCCGACCCCCTGATCCTGGTCGGTGGCCAGGGGGAATGGCTGGTGGATTCCCACGGTCGGCGTTACCTCGACGGCAATTCCTCCATCTGGTGCAATCTCCACGGTCACCAGCACCCCCGTCTGAATGCCGCCCTGGAGGCCCAGGTCCGCAAAATCGCCCACTGTTCTTTCCTGGGAACGGGCAACGAACCCGCCTCGCTGCTGGCCCAGGCCCTCGTGGAAACCCTCCGGGGCCCGTCACCGCTGGGTTTTCCCGATCCGATCCCCCGGGATTCCATCCCCTCCCGGGTGTTTTTCAGCGACAACGGTTCGTGTGCCAACGAAATCGCCGCCAAAATGGCCGTGCAATTCTTCCGCATCACGGGTCAGCCTGGACGCACGGACCTGGTGGCCTTTGAGGGGAGTTATCACGGGGACACGATGCTCAATGTCTCCCTGGGCGGGATCGGCACCTTTTCGGAACCCTACCGGGCCCTGACGCTTCCCTGCCACGTGGTCCCGGATCTCCGGGCCCTGGAAACCCGGATAGCGGAGGGATTCCAACCGGCGGCCATCTTTCTGGAAAGCGCACTCCATGGCGCAGGGGGGATGATCCCGCATCCGCCCGGTTTTATGAAACGGGTGGCCGATCTGGCCGCAAAATGCGGCGCGTTTCTGGTGTGCGATGAGGTCCTGGCCGGGTTCGGACGCACGGGTCCCTTTCTGGGCTGTTTTGCAGAGGGGATCGTCCCGGATTTTATCACCCTCTCCAAGGGACTGACCGGCGGATACCTGCCGCTGGCCATCACTCTGGCCCCCCAGCGCGTGTTTGAGCAATTTGCGGGGGACTACTACAGTGGGAAACTTCTCTACCACGGCCACACCTACACGGCCCATCCGCTCGCCTGTGCGGTCGCCCTGGAAAACCTGAAAATTTTCCATGAGGAGGACACACTGGGAAAAGTCGCCGCCCTGCGGCCCGCCTTCGAACACGGCCTTGACGCCTTCCGCAAAATGCCCGGGGTCGCGGAGGTGCGCTCCCGGGGGCTGATCGGGGCCATTGACCTGGTGGCCCGATCCCGCCGGGGCGACACGGCCCGGGCGGCCTGCACCGCCATGCGTCCGCACGGGATATTGACGCGGCCCATTGGCAACACGCTCGTGATCATGCCCCCCTACTGCATCCGCCCGGAAAATCTCACCCGCCTTTTTGAAGGGGTCTCCCGGGCGATCAGGCAGGTGATGTCGGAATGACAACGTGTCTTTGCCCCCCCGGCCCCGGGCCCACCGACAACACTCAGTCCCTGCGGGAACCCTCCGGAGCGGTGGAACCGTCGCCCGCGTGTTCCCGGGCGGCAAAGGCCAGACCCACCATGGCGGCGGCGGTGAGGGAAAGACCCCCCATTTGCAGGGGAAAATCAACCAGGGCGTGAATGAGAATGCCCGTCAGGGAAATGGCGGCGGCGCGGATGACCGCCCTCCAGAATCCGTGCTCCAGACGGACGTACAGCCGCCGCAGGCACATCAGAATCATCGTCAGCATCAGCATAAACACGGTCAGCCCAAAAACGCCCGTTTCCACGAGGGTCTGCAGATAGTCGTTGTGGGTGTACTGCACGGAAAGATAGATTTCCGGACTCTGGAAGGCGGGAAAGATTTTGATGAAGGTGCCCGGACCCCAGCCCCAGTAGGGACTGGCCTGAAAGGCCCGCCACGAATCCTGGTACTGGGTCCAGCGCCAGTCGGCGGAAAGACTGCCCGCATCGCGTTTGAAAAAGGTGTCAAAGAGCCGGTCAAAAAAGGCCGAGCCCAAACCGAAAAGGATGAACCCGAGGACCAACAGGATGCAGGAGAGCACAAACAGACGGGGGACGACCGCCAGACTGCGCCGGAAGGAATGGAGCGACACCAGCAACAGCAGGATCATGATGCCGATGCCCGCCCGGCTTCCCGAATAAACGGTTCCAAAGATGAGGATCGACATGATGAATGCCACCAGCACGTGCCGGTCCTTGAGATTGCCGTAAACGGCATTAGTTCCCTTGGCCGCCTCGCGCCACGGAATCAGCAGCAGGGGCCAGATCAGGTTCATGTACGCCGCAAAATGGTTGCGGTTGACGAAGGGACCCACAAAAATCGCCGGCAGATTCGGGTCCATGATGAAACTGACCGGACGGAACCACAGGAGCATCCGTGTGCCGGTGGCGCGTTGGAGCAGGGCCACGATCACCAGGGCCACGGCATTGAGGGCCAGGGCCCAGACCAGGAGTTTGACGGCCGGGCGGGAGTTGAAATTCCTCGACACGGTCCAGCCCAGCAGGAACCAGCCGAGAATCAGCAGCACATGGTCCCGTGAATACACGAGATTGACAGACGCGGGCAAAAACGGCAGTGCCGTCTGGAAGGTGGGACCCCCGGGCGCAAGCGGATTGAGGTATCCCTGCAACACGGTGTAGGGCAGCAGGATCAAAAAAAACAGGCCGGTCATGGCCAGCGGCCCGGGGCGCATCCAGAGCGCCCGGTTTTTCAAATCCGCCACGAGGGTGAGCAAAAAGAGGGCGGCGGTCACCAGCAGCGCCAGTTGAACCGCCCAGCGTTCGACCGTGCCAAAGGCCCACGGAAGGAGCATCAGCAGCAACAGGATCAGAAAATGTCTGGGGTTTAGGCCGCTCACAAAAAAGGTCTCAATCCGGGTGGGTCTTCCGGAAGAGGGTTTTCAACCCCCTAGGGTGCGGGGGCTTTGGGCTGCGTCCGGCTGGGGGACATCTTCCGGAGCCACGCGGCAAAATCAAGATCGATTACCGCTCCCAACCCCATGAGAATCAGCAGGGCGGAGATGTAAACCATGAAGCCCGAGAAGGAATGAAAAAAGGAGATTTTGTCCCCGACGCCCACGGCCCACTCAACACCAAACAGATAGGTTCCCACCGTGAGCATCATGATCCGCACCATGTTGCCGATGACAGCCACCGGCACAGCGGTCAGAAACAGGATCCATTTTTTTGCCAGGGTCGGCATGGTCAGATACGAATAGATGGCCGTGATCATGCACAGGGCGAACAAGGAACGGATGCCGCTGCAGGGGCCGTCGACCTCCAGGGCAAATTTGGCGCCCACCGGCAATCCGGCCATGGGCACGGCGGCGGATTTGAGGGCTGTCCCCACACGGATGGTTTCCACGCCGATGAGGTTGAGCAGCGGGACGACCATCTTGGTCATCATCAGGCGAAGTTCAAAGGTGAGAATTCCGTTGTCGATGAGTGACCAGGGGATCATGAACAGCAGAAAGGCCAGCGGGAAAAGCACCAGTTTGAAAATGCGGGTCCCCCCCACAAACCCGATGGTCCCGGCCAGGAGCAGGACAAAGGACAGCGGCGCCAGAAATTTCAACCCGCCGCCCAATCCCAGAATGTAACCCAGACAGCCCAGAAAGATCAGCGGCAGGAAAAGGGGTTGTCCCGTGGGGGTCTCGGCAAAAATGGCGTCCTTTTTCCACCAGAGAAATCCGGCGGCGATCAGCGGCACAAACATGCCGTGCTGGGAATCCGGATCGGTGTTCCACGCATGCCACAACCACCCGAAAACGGAATATCCGATCCCGCTCAGCCCGGGATAATAAACCCGGATAAAAAAGAAGTACACCAGCATCAGACCCGTGCAGGCGAGAACGATCCGATCCCTCGCGGTCAAACGCCCCAAAAAGGTGAGGGCGTCGGGGGGGGCTGTTTTTTCCTGCGTCTCCATGATGCTCCTGTCTCCCCCGTCCGTGGGTCCCTAGCGGCTGACGTATTGGGAATAATATTTCTGTGTGTAGTAATACCCCTGGGCGTCCGCCTTGGTGACCTGGTTGAGGACCACTCCGATGATGGGGGCGGAAACATCCACCAGCCGCTGGATGCAGTTGGAAACCAGACCGCGGCGCACCGTTCCGGATTTGACCACATAAATGATCCCGTGAACAAAGGGAACCAGGGTCAGGGCATCACTGACGGCCGTCAGCGGCGTGGAATCGACGATGACCCGGTCGTATTCCTGAAGCATCTCATTGATCAGCTCGCCGACCAGGGGCTGGGAGAGCAATTCATGGGGGTCGGTCCGGTTGGTTCCGGCGGTGATCACGTGCAGACCGGGCACCTTGCATTCCTGCAGGGTATCCCGCCACTGACATTGGCCCGCGAGGATGTTCCCCAACCCGGAGTTGTTGAGAATGCGGAATCCGGAGTGGACGGAGGGGCGCCGCAGATCGGCGTCAATGAGGAGGGTTTTCAACCCGGTCTGGGCGAAGGAAATGGAGAGGTTGGAGGAAATGAAGGATTTACCCTCGGAGGGAATGGTGCTGGTGGTCATGATGCAACGGAGATTGTCGGCATCCGTCCGCAGTTTCAACGCCACGCGGACCGCCCGGATGGCCTCCGCACCGATGGAGCTTTTGTCCTCCAGGGCCATCATATCAAGGGACTTTTTGGACTGGCGGCGGATCTTGGGAATGACCCCGATCATGGGAAGCTGGAGATAGGATTCGATGTCAAACTGGTTCTTGATCTTGTCATCGAGAAAATAAAGCGTGTAGGCCATACCCACGCCCAACCCCAGACCCATGAGCATGCCGAAGGAAATGTTTTTGGCGCGGTCCGGCTTGAAGGGACGCCCGGGAATGCCGGCCGGTTCCAGAATGGTGATGTTTTGGTCGTTGAGGGTGGTGGTAATCTGGGTGTTTTTGAGCTGCGTGGTCATGGAATCGAGCAGCCCGCGATTGATCGCGTTTTCGCGTTGGTAGGTGTTGTATTCGACCTTGAGCCGGTCGAGGTTCTTCTGTTCGGATGTCAGCTCGGAGAGTTTGGCGGTTTGTTGTTCAAGATTGGCCTTCGACCGGACGACCCGTTCCTTGATGACCACGGCGGCGAGCCGGATCGCCATATCCAGATCCTTGTTCACCTTTTCCAGCTGGGTTTGGGCGGCCATCATCTGGGGGTGTTTGGCCCGGTATTTTTTCTGGAGATTGATGTATTGGAATTCCATCTGGCTGAGCATGTCCTTGTTGGCCTTGACCTCCGGAAAACTTGAAATGGTCAGATTATTGAGCATGGCCTCGCGATTGTTCTGGATGGGCTCGATTTCCGCCCAAAGCTTGTCCGCCGCCAGCACCTCGTCCTTGGACTCATTGACCCGCTGGTTCTGGGCGCGCAGATTGTCGGTGATGATGTTCTGGCGGTCGTCCAGGGCATCGGCGTCATTTTTTTCACGATATTCGAGCAGTTTCCGCTCGGAAGCCTCGGTCCGTATCTTCAGGTCATCCACCTGGTCCTGGAGCCATTTGACCGCGGCGTAGCTGACCGTGGCGGCACGTTCGGCATTGTACCGGATGAAGTGCTGGGCAAAGGCATTGGCGACATCGGCGGCAAAATTCGGGTTGGGATGCTCCACCACAATGTTGATGAGGTTGGAATTTCTGACCCCCTCCACCTTCAGACAGCTGAGCATCAGACCGACCTTGTCGCGGACCGGCCCCTTGCCGGGCTCCACCAGGCCCTTGATGAAATCATCGCGTGTTTCCAAGGTCAGGGTCCGGGCCACCCGCCCCCCCATATCGCGTCCGCCGATGACACGGATCATGGTGTTCATGGCCTCAATGCTGTTGCCCCCGCCCCCGGAAACACGGTTCAAATCAATCACCTTGAAGGGCACATCCACCTGCAACACGGCGGCGGCGCGATAAAAGGGGGTTTGGCGGAGTGTCCACTGGGTCCAGGCCACACTGCACACGATGAAAATGGTCAGGATCAGCCACTTTTTGCGCCACAGGACACTGGCGTATTCCTTGAAAACCTGGGTGGGGGATTCCGCGGAGCGGGCGTAGGCATAGGGGCCATAGTTGCCCCCATAAGCCGCCCCCCCGACATAGGCCCCATAACCGCCATAGCTGTGCTCGGATGGCGTATTTTGATTGGGAGGTTGGTTTGGGCCTGGGTTCATGTCATACTAAACGGAAGTCCATCGAAAAGTTTCCCCCCATTCCGGGTCAGAACCATCTTTCGGGAACATTGATGATATCCCCAGGGAGCACTTTGGGATCGTTGGCCTTGCCCTTGAGGATTTCCTTACAATTAAACTTCAAAATCTGGTTTTGTCCATTGACCTTTCTGGCAATCGTCACACTTCCCTCATTGGCAATCCTGGTGAACCATCCGGCATTGGAAATGGCCTTGATCAGGGTCATCTCCGCATCGGGGGGAATCTGAAAGGTTCCGGCACGCCCGACCTGACCGGTGATGACAAAATCCGTGGTGGTCGGGGCCTCGAGGGTGATTTGAACCGAGGGATTGACAAAATAGTCCTTTGAGTACAGATCGGCGATTTTTTTCTGCGCCTGGAGGATGCTCAATCCATCCACCTTCACCTCCCCGACAAAGGGAAGTGTGGTGAGGGTTCCCCGGTTATTGATTCTGACGCCGCGCACGGCAAATTCCACCTCGCTGTAGGAGTTCAATACCGATACGGAGATGACATCGGCACGGGAAATCACGTAATCCTCGCTGACATTGATCCCCTGTGGCAGGACAACCGCCTTGTTGGTGGATCCCCCGGCATTGAGGTCCGGGACGGCGCGCGGCGCAACCGGGGGAGGCGGGGGGGAGGTGTTGCCTTCGGTTTCCTTGCTGGGAGAGGGGAAGGAATTGAACCCGGGTGGGGGTTGGGAAAAATTGCCCTGGGCCTGAACCGTGGCTCCTGCACAAAAACACCCCGCGATGGCCATCATGAGAATGAGGATCGACCGCGACATAGGCTGACTTTCAAACGGCTAAAATGAAACGCCCGCCCCGAGAACGACGCGGTTTTCATAAAACTGGTAAAAACTGGAGTTCGACTCATTATCCCGGAACGTGTAGTTCGCATAGGCCCGCAGCCACTCGGTGAAATTGTAGGAAACGCCGAGGGTCACCGTGTAAAGATCATCCTCACGCAACTTGAAGACCCCGTTGGGGTCCACAGAGGGGTTTTCATACTGCAAATGATTGTAGGCAAAGGAGGCGTTGCCACTGAGTTTGTCCGAGAACATATGGGTCAGCCCCAGGGACGCACCGGTATTGATGTAGGTATTGTTGATTTCGGAGACGGAGGCATTGATGGCACGGCTGGCATTCAGTCCCAGGGTGGTTTTGGGCCCCAGCGAGTAGGAAAGGTTTCCGTTGAGGACAACCGTTTCCGTCGTTCCACCGGTGATTCCCGTGATCTCATTATACCCATAACCGACACGGAAACTGCCGCTCATCTTGGTGAAAATCTCACCCGAGACGCCAACCCCGGCGGTGTACCCTTCGGACTCCGAACCGGAATCGGGGGAAATCATCGTCACGCCCCCATCCGCAAAAATCCGGGTGCGGGGACTGACATTGTACCCGAGGCTCATGACCACCGCGTTGGCCTGGTTGTCAATGAACTGGCTTTTCTTGAAGGTTGTCAGCGTGGGCGTCCATGTCACCCCCATGTTCCACTTGCCGGTCAGATCGTAGAGCAGTGAGACACTGGCATTCAGGTTCAGCCCTTCAACACGTTCACCGACGATGGTGTTGGCATCCCGGGCATCCGACAGCCCGAGGGTGGCTCCCACCTGCAACGGACCAAACTTCACGTACTGGTCCTTGCTCAGGCTGAATGAGACCGTCTGGGAAAAGCTGTCCTGACTGGAGTTTTCAATGAACTTTGAAAATCCGGCGGTGTAGTTGACCGTCGGTTGAAAATTGCCCCGGCCAAATGTGAATTCAAAGCCGGGCATCGCCGTAAAATACCCATCGGCTTTGCGGTTGCTGTGCGCGATGAAAATGTTGTCCGAAAACGTAAAGGTCTGATCAAAATGCGGACGAATCGCCACGACGCCCACCTGCAGCGGCTTGGCTTCTGTTTTCAACGCAAGAACCGGTAAAAATAGAAGTGCCCCGACAACCAGCACTGAAACTCTTACGTGTGTTTTTATATTTAAAAGCATAAAATATTTGGATTTGTATAGCTATGGCAGGTCGTTTGTCGCTTTTCAAGTAAAATAATTTTTTCTTTGTATAATCAGATTTTCTTTCAACGTCAATGATTTATATTCTTTTTTTTACCGGTTTCAACTTCAAAACTACGGTCCGAATATTTTTAATTTCCCGTACTTAACCATTTTTATCCCCAAAACACAACCCTCAGTTATTCACAATCCGCCCCTCTCCCGTATTCTTCAAAACGCCCTTATTGACCGCCTGTAATTTTTCCAGACCCCAAAATTTTTCAACCAACACGTAGGCCAGCTCCAAAGAACTGCCCGCGGCGAGGCCTGTGATCAGGTTTTCCACCACCACCACCCGCTCTCCGGCCCGATGGAGTCCGGGGTCGGCCCCACTGGTGAGGGTCAGTTCCACGGCCGTGGGATGACATGTAAAAGCCTTTCCCGACAGAACCCCGGCCGCCGCCAGCACCGAGGGCGCGGCGCAAATGGCGGCGATGGTTTTTCCGGCGGCATCAAAGGCACGGACCAGTGCCAGGACACGCATGTCCTGCCGCAGATGATCGGTCCCGGGCTGTCCCCCGGGCAGGTAGAGCAGGTCATATCCGGCGGCAATTTCAGCGGCGGGGCCCAGATCCCCCAGAAACACATCGGCCAGATGCCGGGTTTTGCGCGAGGCCTCGATCGGTCCCTCCACGGTGCCCGCCACCACCACCTCCGCTCCGGCCCGTCGCAAAACATCAATGACAATGATCCCCTCCATCTCCTCAAATCCCGGGGCCAGAATCACGAGTGCCTTGATCATGTCCCGATTCTAAGGGTCTCTCTCCAGACTGGCAATGGACAAAAAAAAACGCCGCTCACGGCGGCGTTTCCGGGTCAGAAAAGGACTATTCCTTGAAATCCACGGCGTGTGTCTGGATTTCGTGGGCACAGGGCTGGTTGATGGGGGCGTCGGGCCGTTGTTCATTGGGCTTCACAAGGCCCTGCGCCAGCATCCACTTTTCAACCTCCTCCCCGCTGATGTCGGGAAGCATCTGCCCGTTGATTTCCACGCAGGGGGAAAGACGTTGGCCGGACTTTTGGACCATCTCCATGTACTGGTTCGGGTCATTGATGATGTCCCGGTCCTCGTAGGGCAGATTGTATTTTTTGAGGATGGCACGGACACCCATGGACCATCCGCAGCTGGGCTTCAAGTAGGCAACAATTTTTGGGGTACTCATAACAGGACGGAATTTATCCGATTCAGCCTTCCGGCGCAAGGGGTAATTTTTTTCCCCGGGCGACAGAAGGCCCCACCCGGCCTCAGAAATTTTCGTTCCAGGTGATCAACCGCAGCTCATGTTTCTGAAGCAGATGCGGGTGACGGGGCAAAATGCGGACATTGAACCGGTAACTGCCGCTTTCGCCGGCGGGCACGGTCCCGTTGTAGACGTATTGCCCGTTGCCCAAATCCGCCGTCTTGTTCATGGCCACACAGGTTTCGGGCAGCGCCCCATGGGTGTCCTCGATGTAGATCTCGACAAGGACATTTTCAGGCTTGAGGGTGCCCAGCGAAATTTTTGCACCCACCTCGAACTGTTCGCCGACCTTGAACTGGACGAATTTCTTCTCCCACTTGACCTCCAGCACCCTGGCCTGGGGCCAGGCCTGGCGCATCTGCTCCTTCCAGGCGGAAAGCTCCCGGGCCGGGGCAAAGTCATGGTCCATGAATTTGGAGTTGGCCCTCGACGCATTGATGTAGAGGCGCCCGGTGTATTCCTGCACCATGCGGAAGGTGCTGAACTGCGGGGCAATCGACATCATGGACTCCTTCATCAGGGTCACCCACTTTTGCGGAATCCCGTTGGCATCGCGCTCATAATAACGCGGCACCACCTCCTGCTCGAGCAGGGTGTAGAGACTGACCGCGTCAAACTCGTCCTGGGTGGCGGGATTGCTGGAGTACACGCCGGGGTTGATCGCCCATCCGTTTTTGCCGTTGTATCCCTCGCACCACCAGCCGTCGAGGATCGAAAGATTCAGCCCGCCATTGATCGGCCCCTTCTGACCGCTCGTGCCCGAGGCCTCCAGGGGCCGGATCGGATTATTCAGCCAGACATCGACCCCGGAAATCAGGTACCGGGCCAGGTCAATGTCGTAATCCTCGACAAAAATGAGTTTGTTGCGGAAGGAGGGATCATCGGCGGCCTTGTAAATCTGCTGCAGGAACCGTTTGCCCGGTTCGTCGGCCGGATGGGCCTTGCCTGCAAAAACAAACTGCACCGGGCGCTGCGCGTTGTTCATGATGGTTTTGAGGCGCTCCAGATTTTTGAGCAGCAGGTTCGCCCGTTTGTACGTGGCAAACCGGCGTGCAAACCCGATGGTCAGGACGTCGGGGGAGAGAATCTGCTGGGCCGCCGAAATGTATTCGGGACTGGCCTCCTCACGCAGCCGCTGGCGCTGGACACGGAAGCGCACGCGTTCAATGAGCTTGAGTTTGCGCGCCTGGTGCAGGCTCCACAATTCCAGGGCGGGGATATCGGCCACAGGGGCCCAGGTCTGTGGTTTTTCAATGTTATCCTCCCAGGACGGACCGAGGTATTTCTCCAGAAGATGCCGGAATTCCGGGCTCATCCAGGTCTGGGTGTGCACCCCGTTGGTGATGCTGGTGATGGGAATTTCGTTCTTGGGCACCCCGGGCCAGACCGTCTGCCACATGCCCCGGGACACGTCCCCGTGCAGGGCGCTGACCCCGTTGCACTGGCGCGAGAGGCGAAGGCCGAGAATGGTCATGCTGAAAGGCTCGGTATCCGACCCGTGCCACGGACGCCCGTACTTGAGCAATTCCTCAAAGGAGATGCCCAGCTGTTTTGCAAAGTCCACAAAATAGGTCCGCATCAGGTCCGCGGCAAAGGCGTCATTGCCCGCCGCCACGGGGGTGTGCGTGGTAAACAGACCCGACGCGGCGACCACCTGCAGGGCCTCGCTGAAGGTCAGTCCGGATTTTTCCACCATCATGCGGATCCGCTCCAGTCCCAAGAAGGCCGCATGCCCCTCATTCATGTGATAAACGGAGGGTTTGTGTCCGAGGGCCTCCAGGGCCCGGGTCCCGCCGATGCCAAGCACGATTTCCTGCTTGATGCGCATGTCGTGGTCTCCGCCGTAGAGCTGGTAGGTGATCTTGCGGTCCTCCTCGCGGTTTTCCGGCACATCCGTGTCCAGCAGCATGATGCTGATGTTGCCCACGCGCGCCTGCCAGACCTGGATGGTGACTTTCCGTCCGGGCAGATCCACACTCACCTTGATGTGGTTCCCCTTGTCATCCCGCACCTCGGTGATGGGCAGTTCATGGAAATTCCACACGACGGATTCACTTTCCTGCCATCCATCCTTGTTGATGCGCTGACGGAAGTAGCCGACCCGGTACAAAAGACCGACTGCCACAAACGGGAGCCCCAGATCGGAGGCGGCTTTGCAATGGTCACCGGCCAGAATGCCCAGGCCGCCGGAATAAATGGGCAGGGCCTCGTGGATGCCGAATTCGGCCGAAAAATAGGCCACCTTGAAGTCGTGTTCCCCGGCGTAGGTTTTTTGGAACCAGCGGTCCCCCTTGGTCTTGTAGGCGTGCAGCCGGGTCATCAGGGCGTCAAATTTTTCCAAAAAGGCGGGGTTTTCGGCGGCCGCACTCAGCTGATTCTGGTGAATCTCCCTCAGCAACCGCACGGGGTTGTGATGGTATTTTTCCCATAATCCAAAGTCGAGCGTGCGGTAAAGATCGGCAGCCTCGGGGGTCCAGGACCACCAGAGATTGTAAACAAGCTCGCGCAGACCCTCGATACGGGGAGGCAGATGCGGAACGACAGAAAATGTAAACGGTGAATTCACGGGGTTCTCCTCTTTCTTGAAGTTGGACCCGCACATTAGACGCAGGCTCCATCAATGGCCAAGCAAAAAACCCGACCCCGGAGATTTTCTTGTGCGGAAAAGATTGTTTTGAAACAGGCCGCCGGATCAGGGGGCCTGGGGGACGGCCATCCGCTCAAAATCCGCCATCACCTTGCGCGGTCCCACATACTGCTCCGCCTCGTATGAATGGGAAAGCACCTCCCCGTTCCCGCCCAGCAGGACAAGGCAGGGAATTCCCCTCCCGCCAAATTTTGACAGGGGATGGCTTTTGCTGACTCGGCTGAATTTCACCGCCGGCCAGGGCATCGCACTGGCCTTCATGTATTCCCTCATCTGGTCCTCGTCGTGATCACTGCTGAAAAACACCAGTTCAAAATCCTCACCGTATTTCTGTTTCCACCGGCTGTAGGCGGCCACGAGGTCGGGTGTGAAGGCCTTGCACGGACCGCACCAACTGGCGGAATAATAAACCAAAATGTGTTTTTTGTTTCCCATCTCCTTCCCTTCATACGCCGAGAGTCTGTTGCCTTTGAGTTGGACCATATCCTTCTGGATTTTCTGCCCCAGTTCGTTGGTCGCCTTCGGCGGCTGGCTGACAACCGGGGCCGGCGCCGGTTTGATCTCCGTGGAAGCCACGGCGGCGGCGGCCTCCCGCTGGGCATTCATGGAATCCCGCCGAAGCCTCACCTTTTCCGCCTCCGTCAGCAAATCGGTCTCGATGACGGGGATGACCAGCTCATTTTCCTTGTAAAGAACCGTGACCGTTTCACCCGCCACCGCCTTGAGATCATACCGTGTCCCGGCGGGGAGTTTGATTTTCCCGATGGCCTTGCCGCCGGAAACCAGGCTGACCTCCTGCGGGGTGCTGACGGTCACCTGCTTGGGCCACAGTGCCGGGTCCTGGGCGATTTTGACCGCGGTCAATGTCTCCGCCACGGGTGCGGCATCCTCCGCAACCGCCGGGGCGGCCGCTGGTGCCGCCACTTCCTGGGCCTCCAAAGGCGGGACCCTTGGATGAATGAAAAAAACCAACATGAGAAAACCCAGACCGACACGCAGTGTTTGCATGGGCAACAGTCTATCATGCCTGACAAGGACTCGCCGGGGGCGTTGGGTATCACCCCGGTGGTGGGCCCGCTTTCCTACCGCTTGATTTCAAACGTGCCGACCGCCCCAAGTTCCGCAGCAAATGACTCTTCCATCCATTTTTTCGCCGAGGTGTCCCCCTGGAGGTACGCCTCCCAAAAGGCCAGGGAACTTTTCTTGATCCACTCCTGGAATTCCGCGTCCTTCTCCCCGGTACCACCGCCAAAACCTCCCCGGCCCCGGCCCGAAAACACCATGTGGTCGCCCCCGTTGAAGGTCAGAAGATATTGGGGTTTGCAGGAAATGTGATCAAAGGCCACCCGCTTGTCGGAGGGTGTTGCATCGGTGACAATCGAAAAGTCCTCCGTCCCGGTCATGTGAAAAAGCGGACGCCCGATCTGGCCGTAGGCCGTCTGAAAGTTGTTTTTTGCGGGCGGAGTGCTCATGGCGATGGCCGCCCGGATACGGGAATCGGGCCACGAAAAATCCTTTCCCCTCAGCGAGGTGAAAACCTGCCCGACCAGGGCCATCGTGGTCCACGCCCCGAAGGAATGCCCGGCCATGCCGATTTTTTTGGAATCGATTTTTTCCTTCAGCGGTCCGGCCTGCCGGTTGGCCAACAGAAGCTGATCAATCACAAAACTCACATCCCGGGGACGGTTTGTCGCATTTTCGGGGTCTTTAACCGCTTGTTTCATCGCCCGCATGCGTTGCAGGGGGGGCACGTCCTTCCACACGCCCTCATCACTGCCCGGATGCTGCACATGGACGGAAACATATCCGTTTTGCGCCCAATGCCTTCCCAGGTATTCGTAGCCCTCACGTGACCCTCCCAACCCGTGTGAGAAGAGGATGACCGGCAACGGCCCCGGCGCATCTTGCGGAAGATAGATTTTGACGGGGACCACCCGGCCCTCGCGCGTCGCATCCTTCCAATCGTACAGAAGCGTTCTGACCTCCCGGCTTGGTGCTTTGTCCGCCCCCTGGCCGCACACCGGAACCGTCAGGGCCGGGGACACAAGGGCCAGAAGGCCGACCAAAAAATGGCGGAGGGTTTTCATGTCTTCCTTTCAAGACGCTCCGGCCCGGGGGAAGGTTACGAAAAACTTGCAGGGCTCAGGGTTTTGCTCCAACCGCCTCCTTGAGCCGCGTGTAGGACTGGGTCAGCCCCTCCCGGATGCGGTCCCAATCGGCCTCGGTCATCTTTTCATCCCGCATCGAATCCCGCACATCCATCATCATGCACCGGATCAATGCCGCGCCCTCGACCCCGGAATCGGAGGTTTGGTAGATTTCTTTCCAAGCCGCGGCCACGGTTTCCGCATAGTCCGACACGGGTTTTGACTCGCGCCTCTGCTGCCACCATTCAAGTTCCAGTTGCGCCGCGCGGACCGGATCCAGTTTGCCCCCACTCCCACGCCGCACAATGCGAAAATATTTTTCAAGTGCGGGCAGGGCTTTCATCGCCTCCTGCCGTGACCGTGACTTTTGAAAGGTCCGGGCGGCGTTTCCGGCGTTGTAAGCCATGAAAAAGCTGTCACACGGGGAAAACCCCTGGCGTCGGCCCTGGGCATAAAGACCCGAGAAGAGGGCCAGCGGTTTTTTCCCGTAATAGTCCCGCCAGGCCTGCGTTTCCGCCGCGGCCATCTGAGAGGGATCAAAGGTGCGGATATCGGCCTGTCGCGGCCAGCAGGCCCAGACCCCAAACCCAAGCAAAAGCACAGCCACGAGGGCACCGGCCAATGGGGATTTTTTTGTGAATTTCACGGGAGGGGAGCTGTTGCCCCGGATTTTGCAAGATCACCGCCAAAGTGCGAGCCTGGATTTTTGGGCGCAGAGAGGGGTCCTCCCCATTCCACAGATAAGCCTCACGCGGAGACGCTGAGTCGCTGAGAGATTCGTTTTCATCTACGCTTTTCTGCGTCATCTGCGGGAAAACCCGCTTGGCCGCAATTTGCGCCGGGGGATTGTCGTCGTACCCCTCAACCGTGTTGTCGGGTTTGATGGTCAGTGTCAATTTTGCGATTTATCGAAGGATATACGAGATTCTCCCATCGGTCAATGCACTCAACCCCGGAATGCTGGAATCTGCAACCACCCATCCATGCGGTTCCTTTTTAAAACGAATGGTTGCCCCACATGACGGCTGATTGATTCCACCATCTATTTCAAGCAAAAGCATCACTTCAATTTGATCGATTTCAACAGGATAGTTCAAACCTGACGCCCATAATCTTGTCTGTAATACATAAATTTTTTTAAATCCTTTTCCATCTAGTGCATACGATTTGAGTGTGAATTTGACTGACTCCCAAGGTCTGCTCGCAAGAATTTCCCCAGAAAAATCCTCCGGAGTCAATTTGTCAGATGAGCCCTTTAAAAATTGAATGAGATTTTCAAAGACCGTCTTGAAATTCCCCTCCACCGGTCTGAATGTTTTTGACCCCGTCTCTAGCTGTCTGACGATCAATTCAGGGCTTGATTGTTGCAAATAATATTCGTACGGATGAATTTTAGGCGGCTCCGTCTTTTGACATCCGGCCAAGAGGGACAATCCGATAACAAGCAGGCAATTAAAACATAAATTCATAATTTATAATCACTCCCAAGTTACATCTCTTTCCGGGGTTGTTCTGCTGACTGGAATTGCTGCAAATACTGAATCAGTCCAATTGCTTGGAGGCCCATACTGTATCGCATTTTGCGTGGCTGTAAATACAGCCTGACCAAAAAACAAATCATAGACCGGATCATGTGTATTCATATTGGATAAATGTGTATGCCAGCCAATTCCAATGATTGCTAAAAATAGTGTTGGAGGAATTGCAGAAACGACTGTTTCCAAAATGCTTCAAAGACTCATTCTGTTTTATCCAATAATTTATAATATGCTCCCAAAACCATGCGCTTACTGTAATTTCCTCCGCCTCCAAGAATTGCCGCGTCATTCTTATCTACATGAAATGAAATATAATCACTTGTTTGAATTTTAAAATAGGAATTGTCTATTTTGTCTTTTTGCTGAATACGCATTTTTACAAAATCCTTTGATATCTCAATAATTTTTATTACATATTCAATGCTATCATCCGCATGGTATATTTTGATTGAAAATTCTGAAACCACTACCGGGGATATTTTTATTTTCCGATAAATTTTATTGTTTTGATCAAATAAAAATATTGCAAGTTCGTTTTTTGAGCTGCTTTTTTTTATCAATTTCCTTAATTCTTCTTTTCCTTCGGATGAAATAATATCTGGTTTAATTATATCAGGATTTTTGTTTTGTCCCAGTGTACAACTTATTGCACAATGAAAAATGCATATGTATGCTATTATTATTTTATAATTCATATTTTTCCATTTTTTAGAATTTTACTCGACATAAAAATACGTATCACCAGAAATTGTACCCGCTGGCATGGGATTCGACACTGTACCGCTCGTTACCCTTCTGCAGCAGTGCCAAACCATTCCACGGATAAGCCTCACGCGGAGACGCGGAGTCGCTGAGAGATTCTTTTTCATCTGCGCTTTTCTGCGTTATCTGCGGGAAAATATTGTTGAATTCTTTCTTAAACCGTACTTTTTAAGAAAATAATCAAACTCCCCCAATCCATCATAATCCGGGCCTGAATACCCTCCAAAGTTTTTGGAGAGAAATATTCGTCCGTTTGCATTTTTCTCCAATGGAAACATCACATTAATTTTTCCGTCTTTTTCTGGAATACCAATCCAGCCACCAAAGAACCGCAGGCTCTTTTTTTCCTCCCACTCAGGAACATTAAAATACAGTCGATTAAAAACATAAACCTTACTCCATGCGCCGACTTTGTCATCCGTTCTCTCTTGCAGACAGGAAATGATGCATTTTCTGGCCTCTTCAACAGGCAAATTCTCTGCTGCCTCCCCTAAAATTTTAACCGTGTCTTCTGATTTATCCTTATTTTCATCCACCACAAAGGAAGACCAAGCGGGGGCATCTTGCATTTTTTCAGAAAACCCTCCTTTGTCTTTTGAAAAACCCTGGATACTTGTGAACATTATAAAGTTAAACAAAACAAAATTATAAATACAATTCCTTATTTTCATTTTTATTCCCAATTCATTGTTAGGCTATGAGTAAATCCAGAATTTACCCACCAATTAGGTTGCATAGTAGTCGATAATAACTGTCCGGCGGCTGTGGCAGGATTGTTGCTTGTCCATCCACTTTGAATAGAGACTCCTACTACAGAATCTCTATAAAAGTTTGCCATTGCTGTAAAAGTAACTATGGTGCTGCCCAGATAGTCGGTAATGAGCACGCCGGAGGCGTGGTTGTCGGTTCCCGGTTGCCGGCCTGCTCGCGATTTATCGGAGTTCTCGGCACTGAAAGGTGTTCCTCCGCTGGCGTGGGGTTCAACGGCATATCGTTCGTTGCCCTTGTGCAGGAGCGCCAAGCCGTCCCCCAGATACACCATTGCCGAATGTGGATTGCCAATTTTCGACTGGGTTGTGGTGAAGTCGCTGAAAATGAAATTCACAGAATCTTTTTCTCCTTTGTCTTTTCCCGATCTATCCGGGACAAGTTCGTGTCTTTGGTGTGTGACTCTCTTGACCGACATTATGTCATTTCTACTTGTAATAGATGCCAACTGTATAATAACCATTGTGATCTCCGCCACCGCCTGAAAGAACTTTTGAGTTTTTCTTGATGATGATTTTACTGTAAAGCCCTTCACCATTGTAATGAATATTCTTGCCAAATAACGTATCTTCTTGTGTGAATGTTAGTTTAACGAAATTTTTATTTATCTCAAGTATTTTTATTTTGTATTTCACATTTTTACCGTTTTCCTTAAAAATAAAATTATATTCACCAACATTGACGGGGCTCAGATTAAATTCTCTCAATACCTGTAAGTCTGAGTCAAAAACAATCAATGTGATTTTGTTGGATTTTTCCTCGGACTTAAGGCGTTCATCAAGATATTTTTCAGCTTGAGAAGTGTTTCTATCCATTAATTCTTTCAACTTTTCCTTTTCAGAATTGGATGCAAAAGCTGATTGAAATGAGGATAATACAATTATCAAATATAATATATTTTTCATAAATATGACTTATTTTTTATTTTAGTTGATTTATTATTCAACATGAAAATGCGTGTCTCCGGAAATGACTCCAGCCGGACTCGGGTAGGTGGTTTGCCCGTTAAAAGTTGTAATTTGTCCGTTGTACACAACTATTCTCATTGAGGCCCTGTAAAAACCTACTTCTAATGATAGATTATTTGGGGCAAAAACTCTTTGAGCAATTACTGTATTACCTGAAAATGTAAAATCTTCTCTAAATTGTGAAATCACTGAATAACCTGATGGCCCTGTCAAAGTCACTTCGTAAACTACTGAAATTTGTGCAGGGTCACCTGACCCTCCTCTTGTAATTGTCGATAATCCATAACCAGAAATCGGCTCTGGGGCAAAACCAGTCTGTGTATCAATGTAGTATGTGGCTCCGGGCCCTGGCGCAATACTGGCTGTACCAGTAACTGTTATCGCCAACCCCAACGGGTCCATCTTCCGCATGACCCCATTGTTCACATACACCCAGTTGTTCGCCCCATCGGGGAAGCCGGAGGGATCAGCAGCGGTCCAGCGGCTGGTGCCAGGCTGGTAGTTGCGGAAGAGGAAGTTGTAGGCTTCCAGGTCGGCGTCGTAGTGTTTACCAGTGAGGAAGACGTTGGATGCGTGGTTGCCGGTTCTCGGTTGCCGGCCTGCTCGCGATTTATCGGAGTTCTCGGCACTGAAAGGTGTTCCCCCGCTGGCGTGGGGTTCGACGGCATAGCGTTCGTTGCCCTTCTGGAGTAAGGCAAGGCCGTCCCACAGATATAGCATTTCCGATTGTGGATTGCCAATTTCAGATTGGGTTGAGGCAGAGTCGCTGAGAGATTCTTTTTTATCTGCGCCTTTCTGCGTTATCTGCGGGCAAACCCGCTTGGCCGCAATCTGCGCCAGGGGATTGTAGTCGTATTCCACTACCGTGTTGTCGGGCTTGATGATCCGGCTTACCTTGTTGAGGATATTAGTTAAATAATTCACACTAATTATCCAAAAGCCAGTCATTTTAATGAGGCTTTATCAAAGACATCAATTCTTGATTAGAACTGATTACTTCCGAAATACTTTTTCCATTTCCTAGAAAAAAATTTGTAGAAGCTCCAAGACGGATCAATAAGATGACCGCATTAATCTTGTTATGATCTACTGCATATACTAAAGGAGTGTAACCACGTATATCTTTTATATCAATATTAGATTTATTTGATGCTAGAATTTGTATAAGATTAGTATTGTTTTTTTCAACTGCCCAGTGCACTGCTGACCATCCATTTATATCCTGAATATTTGGATTCGCTCCCCTTGAAAGCAATATTAAAACCGTCTTCTCATGTTCAGACCTTGCAGCTGCAATAAGTGCCGTATTTAAATCCCCATCTGCTCTTTGCCAATCTATATCCACTTTTTTCTGATCTAATATCTGATTAATCAATTCATTATTTCCATTCTCTCCTGCTGATACAAAAAGATAGTTATTCTTATTTAGATACTTATCAACTTTTTGGCAACCTGCCAATATAATGATTGCACATATAAACATTAAATGAATGACTTTCATATTATTCAAAAGTCTCTGACCATGAAGCATTCGTTGTGAATGGACGCAGCCAGCCATGTGTTTCCAATCTATAACCAATCCCTGTTGGATTCAACGAACTAGCTAGTGAAGCATATGGTGAGAACGTAAAATTATCATTCAACTGTACTGTGGCCGAATAAACAACTTGCCTTACACCATGAGAATTTAAAAAAATTGTAACTGTTCCGGCTGTCGTCATCCACGCATCACCAAATGCATAATATGCATCCGAACCATGATTAAAATGCAGGATTGTACCAGTCGTACCACCCGTTGAAAATGCATAAGAACCTAACGACTTTCCAATGGCAAATTTCCTAGCCTCCCTTAATGTGTCACGCTTATAATTTGAATATTCATTTGTTCCTCGTACTATTCCAATTTCTGAGGATGACAAAGTCCAATTTCCTGGAATTGTTCCGTCTGCATGGTTCATGGCTGCTGTTTGTAATGTTCCTGCTGCTTGCTTTCCAGTTATCCATGCTGCTTTGTCATATGCTGAATTTATTGTCAACCCACCAAGCCCACTGGCCACATAATCTATTCCAGAGTAAAACAACCCCAGCGGATCCATCTTCCTCATCACCCCATTATTCACATACACCCAGTTATTCGCACCATCAGGGAAGCCGGAGGGATCGGCGGCGGTCCAGCGGCTGGTGCCGGGCTGGTAGTTGCGGAACAGGAAGTTGTAGGCTTCCAGGTCACTGTCGTAGTGTTTTCCCGTATAGAACACGCCGGAGGCGTGGTTGTCGGTTCCCGGTTGCCGGTTCTCGGTATTGGAAGAAGAAACCGCAGAAAGGATTTCCTTCCTCCCTGTGTTCTCTGTGACCTCTGTGGTGATTCTTTCCCCGAAGGCGGTCAG
>JANRIZ010000131.1:0-14378 GCA_033764445.1 Verrucomicrobiia bacterium
GATGTCCGCCGCCGAAACGGGACACCTGGTCCTCAGCACCCTGCACAGTTCCTCCGCCCCGCAGGCGGTCACGCGCATCCTGGACTTTTTCCCGCCGGAATCCCGCGAACAGGCCCGCAAACAGATGGCCCTGTGTCTGCGGGCGATCATCTGCCAGATCCTGGTCCCGGCGGCCTCCGGGGCGGGGGTTTTTCCGGCCCATGAAATCATGCTCAACAACTCCACGGTCCGCAAAATGCTCGAGGAAAACAAACTCGACCGGCTGGGGGCCGCGGTGGAAACGGGCCGCGAGGAGGGGATGATCACCTTCAACCAGTCCCTGCTCGCCCTGTGCAAATCCGGCAAAATCACCGAGCCGGTGGCCCTGGACTTCGCCCCCAATCCCGAATCCCTCAAGATGAATCTCAAGGGGATCTTCCTGAGCGACGACAACCGCATTTTGGGCTGATGCGGCCTTCCGCTCCGGGGGGTCGACATGGCCGCCTGGTCTAACCCGCCTCGAGCCACCCCCGCACCTCGGCCACCACCTCCTTGAAATGGGTCTGCTGGATCAGATGGCCGCATCGCGGAAAAAGGACGGTGCGGTTATGGGGAATCTGGTCCCGCAGCCGGTGTGCGCATTCGACGGGAATGATCCGGTCCTCCTCGCCCCACAGGATGAGGGTCGGTGCGGCAATGCCACCGGTCCGTCCTTCCATGAGGTCCGCCCGGGTCAGCATGGAGTCAAGCATGCGCCGGATCGCCCCGGCCCGGCCGATCATGAATTTTTTCCAGTCCTCGATGAAGGCCCGCGGCAGTTCGGGCGGATCAAACAGCAGGTGTGAAACGAGTTTTTTCATGTCATCCTCATTTTTCGGGAGGAAAATTTCCGGGGGAGGATAGACAAACTCGAGCCCGGCGGTGGCAAAAAGGATCAGGCGTCCAACCCGCGTGGGATGACGCACGGCCAGATCCATGCAGATCCAGCCGCCCATGGAGTTCCCCAGCCAATGCGCCTGCGGAATCCCCAGTGTCTCCGCAAAATGCAGAAGAAAATCGCGGTGGGAGGCGATGGATTGCGGGAGGTTGCTCCGGTAGGAAAGTCCGTAACCGGGAAGATCGATGCTGATGATCTCGTAGTGACGCGACAAAACACAGGCCAGCCCTGCAAAATCCTGCAGCGTGCTCCCGCCCAGTCCGTGCACGAGCATAATCGTCTGACCCTTTCCGCCGCGCCAGTAATGGATGTCCTGACCCTGATACCGGAACACGCGCCGGGTCAAACCGCCCCACCACATGTCAAAACGCTTTTTCAGGAGCAACAGTTGCAGGGGGCCGATCATGATTTTTTCCCGTGGATTCCGAAGGACCGCATCAATTCCCCGAGTTCCCGGGCGGAAACCAGCTCCGTGCCGGGTTTGGCAACCGTCAGCGAGGCACAGGCAACGGCCAGTCCCAGGGACTCGCCCTCGGAAAGACCCCGACAAAGACCGCCGACAAAGGCACCCAACAGCGTATCCCCGGCCCCCACGGTGGAACGGACTGATGAAGGGTCATCCGACCTGCCAACGGCGCATCGGACCCCACGGACCGATCCCGGAATTTCAGCCTCACCCAATAAAACCGCCCCTTTCGCCCCCATGGAAACCAAAATGTTTTCCGCACGCCGGGAATGGATCAGCTCAATGGCCGCCGCTTCGATCTGCCGGAATGACCCTTGTTTTTTGCCGACCAGTTCCGCAAGTTCATGACGGTTGGGTTTGATCAGCCATGGGGTGGCGGCGGCGGTTTTGCGCAGCACAGACCCGTCGCAATCCACCGCCGTCCGCACCTGCGACCGTTGGGCCTCACGGACCAGACGCGCATAAAAATCCGGAGGCACCCCCGGCGGCAGGCTTCCCCCGAGAACGACATATTTTTTCCCACGCAGGAGACGCCGGTATGTTTTCAGAAATTCGCGGAGTTCCCCGGGCCTGATCCGCGGACCGGCCTCATTGATTTTGTACTCGGCCCTGGGACGGTGTGAGGAGAGCGTGAGATTGGTGCGGGTGGAATCCGCACAGCGGACCGGAACGAGGGGAAGTCGCTCCGTCCGGCACAACCGCTCAAAAATCTCCCCCTCCGGACCGCCGACCAGGGCCAGCATGTGCGAGGACACGCCCATCCGTGCAAGGACACGGGAGACATTGATCCCCTTGCCGCCGGGTTCCAACCGGTTCCCGGAGGAAAAAACACGCACATCACGGCGAAGGGACTCCACCACCAGGGAACGGTCGAGGGAGGGGTTGAGGGTGACGGTCAGCACCATGCCCGCAATTTCATACGGAAGAACCGCGGCAACTCAAGGGGATAAGGAAAATAAAAGGGAAAATAAAAAAGGGAGAAAACATTTCGGTTTTCTCCCTTTTTGAATTCAAAACAGAAAAATTACTTTTTCTTTTTAGCGGCAACCTTTTTCTTGGGGGCTGCTTTCTTGGCAGGCTTTTTGACGGCTTTCTTCTTTACGGCCATGAGAAATCACCCCCTTCGCTCCTCAAGGAGAGGCAATGATGTAACAAGTTGGTTACTGTCATTTGTAGGTTACATATAGGAAAATTTTTCGCGAACGTCAATGTGCAAATGTGTTTTTTGCAAAAATAATTTTGCACAATGAAAATTTTTTGCGCGGAAAAAATCCCGCCTTACAGTTCCGTGAGCGTGCAGGATTTCGTTTTTCCTTTTTGGGAAATGCGAAAGGTCCTGATTTCATTGGCTGAAATGACCGGCAACATGATCCGTTTCCCTTTCCACACCAGGACCGGCCTCTGTTTTTTGCCGCCGCACTCCTGCACACGCACGATCATTTCCTTTCCATCCTCCGCGTGTTTGAACGCGACCAGCTTCACCTGATCCGGTCCGAGTGAGAGGACGGATCCGCTGCGCGCGAGTTTTCCCCTGGAGGGCCAGGTCTGATGCACCACCGGCGGCAACTCCATTTCCGCGGCCAGCTGCGACAGATCGGACGCTCCGGGTGCGAGCGCAAATTGGAAACGGCATTCGCCCAGATCGTGCACTCCCAGCCAGGGTTTGTCCTCTGGCGCCAACGGATCGGCCTGTCCATACCGGGAGGAACGCACCACGCTGCACTGGAGTGCCCCATTCTTGGAATCAAATCCATAAACCGCATCACTGGCAAAACCAACGGTGGGTTTGTTCCTTTCATCCAGGATGCGCACCCAGCGTCCCCCGGGCACATCCCCCATCGAGCCACGCACCACCGTGGCCCCCGGCACCTCGAATTCAGCCCGTTCACCGGCAGGCAACACGAGCTTGAGTCGTGCCGCCACATCATTCCACTGCACACGGGCCTGGACGTCCACCACTTCGCGGCCTGTGACGACAGAGAAGGTCATGTCCACCTGGGACAATCCGCCTTTGAGACGGACCCAGAGTGCAGAGCGGAGTGGACCCGGCTCCAGAACCTGGACCTGGACGACCTTCCAATGCGCCAGAATGTTCTGGAGATCAAAACCCGTGGGGTTTTCATTCATATCACCCCAGGACCCCTCCACGTCCACATAACTGAGCAGATGCAGTCCCGGTCCGTTGAAAAGGGACGAGCCATCCTTCTGCCGGAACACCTGGATGCCCCCCTCCCCGACACGGGTTTGGATGCGGAAAAATTCATTGGCAATCCAATCAGCACCCGCAGCGGCGGGGTGTTTGGGAGCCGGAGAGGACCGGGCCCCTTCGACCCATCCGAATTCGAGAGTCTTCCATCCCATGGGTGGAAGCTCGACCGGCACCGCCACACGGACGCGCCAGACATCGTTGAGGAAAAAATTGTGTTCGCAGGGCAGTTTCTGGAAAGCCATCGGCTTCTTTTTGTCGTCGAGCACCTGCACCGGCAATTCGGCGGTGCGCCCGCGGTAGCCAAACATGGGCCGGTAATCCAGACATGTCTCCATTTCCACCAGACCCCTGAAGGGATGCGGGTGCGGATTCCACAACACCATCGGAACCGACGCGGGATGATCATGCGGCGGCTTTTGAACCGTGGTATCAACCGCCTGGGCCAGTGAGTTCAAGGCTGTATTTTCGAGTTCCTGGGCCTGGGTGACCACCCCGCCGGTCCAAAGGATCTGGTCCTGCATCGCCCGTTCAATGCTGCTGCCGGGAAGAATGTCGTGAAAGGAATTAAACAGGACCGAGTCCCACGCCTGACGCAGGCCATGGCGCGCGTCGGAATCCGGTTTCCGTTTCAAAACCAGGTCCACGGCTGTCACAGTGCGCTCCGCGCGGGCGAGATTGCTTTCAGCCTGGCGATAAGTGCGTTTGAAGCGGCCCGCGGAAACATAACATCCGCGCAGACAGTAACCCAGTTCGCCCGTGACCACCGGCAGGTGTTTTTCCCCCTTGCGTTTGACCTCCGCGTACAGGGAGTCGATGAGCCGATGCAAACCCGAATACACGACGGAAACCTCCGGATGAGCGGCCGCCCATTTCTCGACATCGTCGATCTGGCGCTGGGTGGGACCGCCCCCATGGTTGCCCACGCCGAAAAGAATGCCCACATTATCAAAATCCCCCTGGAGTGCCTCCTTCAACGTCGCATCCAGACGCCGCGGCATCTCGTCGCGTTCACATCCATACCAGCCGGAATACGGACGGTACGCCAGAACCCGTTTGCCACTGGGCGACTGCCACCAGAACGCGGGTTTTTTGAGGGTCATCTGCGCCACGTAGGGACGCGTAAACACAAACCCACGGATGCCCGCAGCGGCCATGATCTCGGGGATGCCGGCGGAGTGACCGAAGGAATCCGCCGCCCAGGCCACGGTCACCGGACGTCCGAATTTTTCCGCAAAATAACGCTGCCCCCGCATGTAATGCCGCGCAAACACCTCCGTGGCCGGCAGGTTTGTATCCGGCTGGATGTACGTGCCGCCCACAAAGTCCCAGCGTCCGGCCCTGACCATTTTTTTGATCCGGACAAAGGTGGCGGGGTCGTGTTTTTCGATGTGTTCATAGACCGCCGCCTCACCGCGGATGAAGGTCAGTTTCGGATTGCGGTCCATGAGGTCGAGAATGGTCCGGCAGGTGGTGATCCCCTCGTTGAGACCCTCCCGCCAATCCCAGAGCCAGACGGGGTCAAGATGCGCGTTGGGAATGAGGTGAAAGACGGGTTTGGCTTTGTGTTTCATGGGTGAAACCGTATCTAGCAGGAAGCGGGGGAAGGTCACGATCTAATTGGCTTCCCCCTTGCGCCGCACCGCCTCCTCAGCTCTTCCTTCCAAATACCGTGATTGAGTTGGTGAACAGGATCGAGTTGGGGACCAGGAACTTTTTTTCCTCCGATGCCAGGGTGGTGTACCGCAGGTCGATATCCGCCACCTCCCCCTCAAAACCGGCCACGTTGATCCGGTCGCCCAATCGGAAGGGACGGTAAATGAGGATCATCACCCCGCCCAGCACATTGCTCAGGGCATCCCGCAGCGCAAACCCCAACGCAAAACCGGTCAACCCCAATCCGGCCACCAGCGCGGAGACATCGACTCCCATGGTGCCCAGTGCGGTGACCACGCCCAAAATGAGGATCAGGGTTTTGACGGACTGACGGATCAGATTAAAAATCATCCGCTTCTCGGTTTCGGCGCGACGGATCACCCGGCGCATGACGGTGTCAAAGAGAACCGACCCCGCCCAGAAAAAAAGGAAGACGATCAGGCCGGTGATCAATTCCGGACCCTTGTCGTTGGCCCGCGACAAAAATCGCTGGAAGGCCGTCTCGAGGGTCAGCCAGTCAATCAGGGCCAGGGAGGATTTCATGGGGGGGTCGCTCGGTACGAGGCGGGAGGCCGGACGATGATGGCCGCCGCATCGACGGTATAGTCAACCTCCGCCAGCCGGGCTGACAAGGTGAAAATGTCCCACAGACTCACCGAGCGCAGATCGAGGGTGACCTCCCGGGGTTTGTAGTCACCCAATTGATACACCACATTGAATGCCGACCCCTTTTTCTCCTGGGCGGACTGGGCGTGAATGTTTTTGAGCAGATCCATCACCGCCTCGAATCCCGCGGAATCCACCTTCAGCTTTTCAACCTCCAGTTTGCGGAAACGCGCGGTTCGGTAAAAAAAGGACGGATTGTTTTTTCGGGTCATCTGGATATGTGTCATGAGTTTTTTCCCTTCGACATTGGCCGGATTCAATTTGAGAATCTGGGCCGCCGAAACCTCGGCATTCGGATAGTCACCCTCCTTGAGGGAGGCCCGGGTCTCTTCGAGAAAATGATTTTCCTCCTGGCTGGTATCCGGTCGGGGCGGGAGGGTGGTCCCATCCTTGCTCTCCTGAAAACCGAACCGGTGCTGGGCTGCCACCGGGTCTCCCAGCAGAATCATGAGCGCAAGCAACGGGAAAAGGAGGGGGATGATGTTGAATTTCATGAATAGATCCTTTTTAACCCCCATCGGACTCCGGAAGTGAGGAAAAAGTTCCCACTCCCTCCATAAAACGGGCACGATTGAAGCGGGTTTTCATCAATATAAAAAACTCAGCACAAGAGACTTGTGACTATAAAATATATTTTTGAACGTTTGGAAACGATTCCTGTCTATACCAGTAGATTTTATCCTCGTTAGGTTTAGGTTGAGCGCCAGTTGAAAAACTGGCGCTTTTTTTTGCCTTCCCATGAATCTGAATTTTTCCGGTCCATTTCTTCACTTGCAGCCATGATCCTGCGGATTTACTCTTCTGCGAATGAACAAAGTCCAAAAAATCGAGTCAGAAATTGGACAGTTGACACAAAAGGAATTGCAGACCTTTCGGAACTGGTTTTCCCAATTTGATGCGGAGGCCTGGGACAGAGAATTTGCAGAGGATGTCGCCTCTGGCAATCTTGATTCACTTGCCACAGAGGCGATCAATGATCTGAGATCAGGTCGATGCCGGGACCTGTGAAACATGTGGCATCAAAAAAGTTCTGGCAGCTTTATTCACTCCTCCCCCGACATGTTCAACGTCTGGCTGACCAGAACTACGAACTTCTCAAATCCAATCCAAAACATCCCTCGTTGCATTTCAAAAAAATCGGCCGTTTCTGGTCTGTTCGTATCGGTCTGCATTACCGTGCCATTGCGGTGGAAGACTCCTCCGCAATTGTATGGTTCTGGATCGGACACCATGGAGAATACGACCAAATCATGGCCAGAGACTCCTGAACGCAATCATCATGCCCCCTCCCCCCAAGTCACCACCCCCTGAGTTTTACGGGTTGATCGGGGAAAATGCGGATTTCCTGCTCGTGGACAAACCCGCCGGACTGATGGTCCACCCGACCCGGCCTGAACCGGTCATCACCCTCATCGATCTGCTTCGCCGCGATTTCCCCAAGGACACCCTGTCACTGGTCAACCGGCTGGACCGCGAAACCAGCGGATTGGTTCTGGTGGCCCGGACACGTGAAGCGGCCAGCAAACTGGGCAAGGCCATGATGCGCCGTGAAATCCACAAGGAGTACAATGCCATCGTCGCGGGACCCGTCCAAGGTCTTCCCTCCTCCGGTCTTGTGGATGCCCCCATTGGGCGTGTGGGCGATTTTGAGCCCAGCGAGATATATCTCAAACGGGCCGCATATCCCGGACAAACCGGTGAAAAACTGCAGCCGGCCCAGACCGAATACCGGATCGAAAAAACATTCCACAGCCAGAATCCTGGCGAATCCATTTATCTGCTGCACGTCATTCCGCACACAGGGCGCATCCACCAGATCCGGGTCCACCTGGCCCATCTCGGATATCCGGTGGTGGGCGACAAATTGTACGGCCCCACCTGTGCCTATCTGCGTTTTATCCGGGAGGGTCTGACCGATGAACTGCTGCGTGAATTGCGGCTGCCGCGACACGCCCTGCACGCCTGCAAAATGCGTTTTCAATGGAACGGGCAACCGGTGGAATACACCTGCCCCCTGCCCGCCGACCTGGAGGATTTTTTGAAGTCCCTCGCGTGCTGATCCCTCCCGGAAACGGCCACAGGAGCCCGCCTATTTTGCGGCAATCATGCCGCTTTTGCGGGCGTAGTTGAAAATTCCGCCGGCATCGATGACATCCTTGGCGTCCCCCATGGACTTTAACTGATATGTTTTGCCATCGGCCTTGAGCGTCCCGGCCAGCAGATCGACCTCCCCTTCCATATCCGTCCGGAGGATGTCGCAGAGCCGGTCGGGCGAATCAATCGGGTAGAGTTCCCCGGTGGCGATGCAGTTGCGGTAGAAAATCCGTGCAAAAAGTTCGGCAATGACCACCTGGCAGCCGGCGGCTCCCATTGCGATGGGCGCATGTTCGCGGGAGGAGCCGCAGCCGAAATTCCGCCCGGCGATGATGATCGGATAGTCGGTTTTGGCCTTCCCGTCGCCCACATACCGGATGGGGTAGAGGGCCTCGGGCAGGCCGATCATGGCGTAACTGCCGAGTTTCTCGTATTCCTCGGGGATGGTCGGGACCAGGTTGAGGTACTGGGCCGGAATGATCTGGTCCGTATCAATGTTGTCCTTGCAGACGAATATTTTTCCCTGGATGACCTGGTTCATGAATTGATTTTCCGGAAAATTTTGGACTCAGAACCGGATCCGCGCCGCCTGGGAATCCTCGCTCAAGGGTCCCACACTCGCAAAATTCACGTACACGGTCTTGCCATTGGTCAGCTCAATCTGCAGATATTGCCCGGCACTGCCGACGACCCGGCAGCGGGTGCCGCGGGAAAGCCGGCCATCCGGACTGGAATAGACCGTCGGACCGTCCTTGTAGAATTCCGTGTCGTCGGAAAGGATCATCCGGTCAAAGGAATCCTTGTTGGCGCCGCTGGGCGTGCCGCCGCAGCCGGTGAAAAGACCGAGGGCCAGGATCATCAGGAGAAGGGACAGAATGTTTTTCATGGAAAATGCCTGTGTGTGGTTGGATTGGAAAACCGACTGAACATTACGTGTTTGTTTCCGCAATTTGCAAGCGTGGATTGACAGGAAATGCCTACGCCGCAAACCCGGTGATTTCCCGGGGGTCGGTGATATGCCCGGTGATCGCACTGGCCGCCACGGTCGCGGGACTGGCCAGAAACACCTGGCTTTCCTTGTGGCCCATGCGTCCGGGAAAATTGCGGTTGGTGGCACTGATGCACTTCATCGGGGCATTCATCCGCCCGAAGGTGTCCGTGGGGCCACCCAGACAGGCGGAGCACCCGGCGTTCTCGGTCATTTTCACGCCGGCCTCCACAAGGATGTTCCAGACGGTTTTGCCGTTCCATTCAATCCTCTGCAAATCCCCGACAATCTCCGGGGTGGCCGGAACGCCAAAGGTATCGATCTTGACCTTGTGCCCCTGCAAAATGCGGGCGAACTCCAGAAAATCACTGGTTTTGCCACCCGTACAGGAACCGACATACGCGCGGTCGAGCGCCACATCCTGCATCTCCCGGGCCTTCCGCCTGTTGCCCGGATCGGGATGGCAGGCGATGGTCGGCTCAATGGTCGAAAGGTCGTAGGTCTTGTCAAAAACAAAGGACTGATTCTGATCCTCCTCGACCGGGACGTAATCAGATTTTGTTCCATTGAGTGCGGACCGTTCCTTCACCCACGCGGCGGTTTTTTCGTCAAAGGGGAACATGCCGTTTTTGCCACCGGCCTCGATGGCCATGTTCGCAATGGTCATGCGGTCATCAATGGTCAGTGAAAGTGCCCCGGGTCCGTCAAACTGCATGGCCCTGTAGGTGGCCCCGTCAAAGCCGATGTCGCCGATGATGTGCAAAATCACGTCTTTGGCCATCACCCCGGGGGAGAGCTGACCCTCCAGGCGAAAACGCATCGTCTCGGGAACTTTCAACAGCAATTTGCCCGTGCCCATGACAAACCCGGCATCCGTATTGCCGATACCAGTGGCGAACTGATTGAAGGCCCCGGCCATGCAGGTGTGGGAATCGGTCCCGAACAGTATTTCCCCGGGACGGGTGTGCCCCTTTTGGGCCAGGGCGGTGTGGCAGACCCCCGCATATTGCGAGCCGTACTGACGGGCGAGCAGACCCTTTGAGGCATCAAAGGCCCAGTGACCGTTGGGGTCGTCGATGACGTCGTAAAAATATTTGATCCCCTGCTCGCGCACAAAGTCCCGCAAAATGTCCACGTTCCGGTTGGACTTCGAATCCGAGGTGAAGATGTAGTGGTCGGGAATGATGACAATCCTGTTTTTGTCCCAGACCTTCGCGTCCTGACCGAACTCGCGTTTGAAGACGCCAATGGTGCCCGGTCCGCACACATCGTGGGTCATCAGCACATCACACTCCACCCACACGCCCTCCCCCGCTTTCACGGAGGCTTTTTTGCCGGCACGGGCCAGAATCTTCTCGGTCAGGGTCATTCCCATAAGGGGATCAAAGTAGACCCCGCCACCCTGTCCCGCAACTGCAAATTCGTGCCGACCCCTTAAGGCGTCCAGTAAAAAATCGGGTTGGTGGGCCCAGCAGGACTCGAACCTGCAACCAAGGGATTATGAGTCCCCTGCTCTGACCATTGAGCTATGGGCCCCTCCTGAAGCCTGGCAGTATTGTGGAAATTCCCGCCCCTGGCAACAGCGGAGTCAGCCGGTTCGCGCGCCGCCGACCAGGCGGACGATGGCCATTTCCTCCAGCCGCGGGACCGTGAACCGCACCCGGTCGCCGGCCTGTTCAAACGGGATCCGACGGCCCTCCGGTTCGAGCACCACCTCGTGCGGTGCGAACGCCCGGACCGCACATCGGATGTCATGCACGGGCTCAACCCTCTCAATTCCCGCTATCGCATGCATGCCTCCCTGATGTCCGAGGGAATATTGGACCAGATTCAGCAGAAGATCATCCCCTGACCTCATGAGGTTGGCCTCAATCCGCCCGGAGGCGTCCACATCATAGGGAATGTTCGCATCCACATGCCGCAACAATGCCTCCGCAAACTGCCTCAGCCAGTGATGGTTGGTTTTCCAATATGCCTCAAACACCGATCCGGCCACATAGACCGCCCGCCCCTTTCCAAAGGAGTGAACCGTGCAATAGGGATGCGGACTGCGCTGCCGAAGGGAAGGCGGGCAGGAGGGATGGCGGAAGGAACGGTCCGGCAAATCCGCCTGCACCTGCGGGAAATGGAGCGCCGCCAGTTCCCGCGCCCCCGCCAGGCGTGTCAGCCAGGTCCGACCCCGATGCTGAAGGGGGATGGGGACGGTCGCACCGGCGACCTCGGGTACGGGCTTGAAGTGGGCGATTTTATACTCGTTGGCCCTTTCAAAAACCAATCCCAGCACGTCGTGGATCGGACACGTTTCCCCCTGAAGGGCGGATTCCCCCACCACCACCAAAAGTCCTCCCTGGCTTACGTAGTCGCTCAGTGGTCCGGCCATCTCCGGAAAATACCCCGGCACGCCGGGCAGCAGAATGACCGGAAAACGGGTCAAATCCCCGGCCAACTGGGCATAAACGATGTCGCACTGAAGATGGGACTCCACAAGGGCCTTGTGTGCGCCGCGAAAACATCCGTAAAAGGTCTCCCACTGATCCCGCCCGACCGTGGCATGGGGGATTTGCGGATCCAGTCCGGGCCAGAGGATCGCCACATGCCTGACGCTTTCGGCGGGACGGAGGATCGCCTCCCGCTCCCGGACAAACCCCATCGCCTGTTCGAAAAAATCGTACACTGCCGGTTCGAGCGTGCCGTCCACATTCATCTGGTCCCCGGCATTGACCGTCATGCCGTTGGCCAGCATGACGGCGAATTCCGTGCGGATCTGGGGAAGAGGCTTGAGCGTGAGGTCGCCCCAACCCTCGTAAAACCGTACGGTCATGATCTGGACATCGTTGAGGTCGTTGCGCGCCGTGCGACACGAAAAACTGTGTCCGAGATAATCCCCGGGAGCGGGCTGGGATTCCCAGACCCCGATTTCCACCAGTTCATTGACCTCGCACGACACATTGAAGGTGCCGAAGGAGTTGGCACCAATGACCAGGGCCGGATTGTTGCGCGTGATGATGGCCTGCAATTTCAACAGCCAACGCCTCATGGTGGCCATCGTGAACGCATCCGACTCCGCCCAGGACAGCGTTTCAGGCATGGGCCGTCCGTGAAGCTCACGGAACAACCGGCGACAGTCTTCGCATGTGCAGTGGTTTTTACCCCAGTAGTAGGGATACGGAATATCCAGAAAAAACCCATCCACCGGATAGCGGCTGATTTCCTCAAGTTGCGCCAGTGTGTATTCCCCGTAGCCCGTGCTCATACACACCCGGTTGCTGACGGGTGTGTCGGCCACTTCCTCACCCTTCTCGTTTTTAAACCGCCACTCCGGATGCGTCTCAAACGCCCGTTGGTCCCAGCACACGGAAAGATAGGCCAGGGTGCGGATCCCGCGCGCGCGGCATTCGGTCGCGGCCTCCATCAGGAAGTCCTGCGGCAAACCCCGGTGCTTGTGACCAATGGCAGTATTGTAAAAGGAGTTTCCGAAATGATCCTTGGCGAACAGCGCGACCAGATTGACCCCGCCCCGTTCCAATTCGTCCGCCCAACGGCCCGCATCGAAATTCTTGACCGCGTCCTCCGGGAATTCAGGCATGTGAAAATCCATGTGAACCTGGCGGAAACACTCCCGGAACCATCCGCATTTTTTTGATTTCATAGGCGGGAACGATTGAAACCTGTTGCCGGGTGGTTGCAAGCCCGAAGGCGGCTCCCCCGGCAACCGTTGCGCCAAAAAACTCCCGCAGAGCATCACCGACCCGGGATGGACGGTGTCGCCAGCGGGGGTGTTACCGGTTCAACCCGGGGGTTCCGGGCTGCGCCCGCTCCATCACCCAGGGCAGCAGCAGGAAAAGCACAGGCACAAAATGCGAGTACATCCGGTAGTAGCCGGTCGAAAGGTACAGGCTCATCATCTCGCGGTTGTCCATGACCGGGACCGGAAAATAGAAAAGGACCAGGATCCCCCCCTTGAGGACCAGGGCCGCCCACAGCAGCCACCAGCCCCGTACCAGTGCCGCACCCCGGGTCCGCCCCCACACCCACAGCCACGTCAGCAGGCAGAGAATCATGAAAAAATGCTCCACATTCAGCCGCATCCGGATCATCTGGTACCAAAAAAGGAATCCGAGCCGGTGGAGCCACATCATCGGGGATTCCTGCAGGAGCAGCGCCAACCCCATCCCCGCCCGTCCGCTTTGCGACGAAAACCCGGACGTTTTCCAGGTCACACTCCAGGCCACGAACATCACCCCCACACACAGGGCGGGGACAACCAGCCGCCGCCACGGAATCCGGAGCCCCAGCAGAAGGGCGAGGACAAACCCGGCGTAGGCGACCGACTCCATGCGGGTGACCGGCAGCAGCAACGCCATCAGGGAACCCAGCAACAGTCCGCCGGGGGTGCCGTGGCACCGCCACAGGACATGGAAAAGCAGGAACGCGGCGGCGGCGGTGAGAACCTGCGCGTAGAGGTATCCGGCATGTTCGTACAGGTAGAGGTAGGAATAATTTGCCGCCACCAGGGCCAGCGGCCACGGCACCTTCTGCGAAAGCAGGATTTCCACCAGCGCGGCGATGAGCATCCCAAGCATGAGCGCCCCCGTGGCAAAACCCAGTTGCGGGAAAAAACTCCAGAACACCGACAGCCATGCCGGCCAGGCAGGGGGATAACCCTCATAGGCGGGAAACACCGCGTCAGCCGGGAGGGCCCCATGATAGAAGAGGGTGTTGTGCTCGGCGAGCAGGGCGGCCCGCGGCAGCCACATGCTCATCGCATCCCAGTGGGCGGCCGGATGCGCGAGGGATTGCAGGGCCAGGGTCACACACGGCACGGCGGCCAGCAACCCCCACGCGGAGTTCCGGGTCCAGACAAACCCCGGCACCAGACCGGACCGACGGTGGAGGAACCAGGCGGCTACACCCACACCAAGGGTCATGATCAATCCCGCCGGCCAGAACCACAGCCGCACCGTTTCCAGGAGTGTAAACACCAGGGTGACCGCCAGCAACCGCGCCCAGAATTCCCGCACCACGGCGCCCACCAGAATCCCCGCCGCGAGTTGCGCCAGCCACCAGACCCATTTGTGGTGACGCACCCAGGCGTCCGAAAAGGGGGAAGGCATCACCTTCAATGGGGCCACCTCCACGGTTTCCACCCGCTCGATGACTTTCCCGCGGGCGTAATACACGTAGTCGGTCTTCGGATAGGTCTTTGACACGGGAACCACCCCGCCCCGCCGCCCGTGGGTGAGGGCACTGAGTGCAAGCTCCTCATCCTTTTGATCCCCCTGGGCCAGGATCAATTCGAGCGGACGGAAATCATTCGCAAACGTCCCGATATTGCCCGGCCAGCCCAGCGGGCTGAAGGCCCGCCAGTAATCCTTGCCCTGGGCCA
>JANRIZ010000132.1:0-4302 GCA_033764445.1 Verrucomicrobiia bacterium
GAAGCTGGCCATTTCGTTGAGGAAATTCGCGGCGGCCTGGATCAGGGGAAACGCCAGGGCGGCCCCGGTGCCCTCGCCCAGACGCATCCCGAGCTGGAGCAGGGGGGTGGCCTCCAGAAATCCCAGCATTTTGCGGTGACCCCGTTCATCGGAGACATGGGCGAAGACACAGGAATCGAGAATGGCCGGGCGGACCGCATGGGCCGCCAGCAGCGCGGCTGTGGAGACAAATCCGTCCATGACCAGCAGCAGGCCCCGTTCCTCCGCCCGGAGCATGGCCCCGCACATCATGGCGATTTCAAATCCGCCCAGGGCCGCCAGGATTTCGTGCGGGGATTGGGCCTTTTGATGCAACGCCGCGGCCTTTTCGAGCACCCGCAATTTGCGCTCCACCCCCGCGTCGTCCAGGCCCGTGCCGCGCCCCACGCAGTCGGTCAGCGGCAGATGGCAGAAGCGGTGCATGAGCAGCGCGGCGCTGGAGGTGTTGCCGATGCCCATCTCCCCAAAGCCCACCGCATTGCATCCCTCCCGGGAGATTTCCTCCGCAATTTGCCCGCCGCGGTCCAGGGCCTCGGAGAGCTGGGCCTGGGACATGGCCGGGGCGTGGACACAGTTGGCCGTTCCCCGGGCGATTTTGGCAGGGACCAAAGCCGGATGATCCGGGAAATCCGCCCGGACCCCCGCATCGATGATTTTCAGAGCCAGGCCGTTCTGCCGGCAGAAAACATTGATCGCCGCCCCGCCGCCGAGGAAGTTGTGCACCATTTGCGCGGTGACCTCTGAAGGGTAGGGGGAAACCCCTTCGGCGGTGATCCCGTGGTCCGCGGCAAAAACGAGAATGGTGGGACGGATGATTTTTGGGTTTGGCGCGTTCTGGATCCGGGCCAGTTGGGCGGCCAGGGATTCGAGCAGGCCCAGCGAGCCCGGCGGTTTGGTTTTACCATCGAGGAGGCGGGAAATTTCGGATGGGAGGAGCGGCGGCATGGGGCGCTGTGAAAAAAATTGGTGCGAACGGGGGGACTCGAACCCCCACACCTTTCGGCACAAGCACCTCAAGCTTGCGTGTCTGCCATTTCACCACGTTCGCAACCGGGGAAGGTCTGGTAAACTAGAGGAAACCAGGCCGTCTGTGCAATACGAAAAGAGAGGATTTTGATCCCGCCTGTGAAAAACGGCGGGCGTCGGGGACAGAGGTGGGGGGGCTATTGCTGGCTTTCGAGCTGGGCGAGGGCTTCCATGCCCTGATTGAACCAGCCTTGGATGTGGGAGGCGGGGGTGATCCCGGGCATCATCAGGGCCACGTAGTCGTTGCCCATGGTCCGGACCCACAGCCGGTGGTTGTCGTACAAAAAGGAGATTTCCATGATCGGCTCGTAGTTTTTGGCATACACATAAAAAAGCGAGGCGACCATCGTGCTGACCTCGACGATTTTTTCCTCCGTGAGGATCGTTCCGGCATTGCGCTCCAGCACCTTGCCCCGGGTGTCGAAGGTCCAAGCCCCCTGATTTTCGGGGATCTGGCCGAGAAAATCGAGGATCGGGTTCATGGATTGAGGGCCTTTGAAATGTTGTTTCGTTCCGGCCAGAGGCCAAAATCCGGGCCGGTCACCACCCCCACGAGCATGGAGGCGCGGGGGAGAACCAGACGCTGGCTGGTGAGCGTTTTGACATAGACCTCGCGGACGGATTTCTGGCCGAGAATCTGGGCCAGTACATGCCCCTGTTGCGTGAGAAAGGCCGCCATGGCACAGGCCTTGTTGGGGCGGTCCTCGATGTTGGATTGCAGGAGGCTGCCCGAACGGGAACTGAGCAGGACGCCCGTGACATAGGGGAGGGAGGAAAGTTTGAAGACCGCGTCCTCCGCCGGGGGCAACTCGGATTCATTGAGACTGATCGCCTCCTTGGCCGGGACGGGAGCCGGAGGCGGTGGCGGTGGCTGATGCACCGCCGAGCTTGAGGGGGAGGGGGCCGCATCCTCAAACTCCTCATCGGTCGGGACAATGTTTTCATCCTTGCGTTGCGCGGCTTCCAGCAGCAGACCCTCCCAGTTTTTGGGCAGGTTGACTTCCGGGTCTCCGGCAAAGGGCACTTCCTCAAAGGACCCGCGTTTCCAGGCAAAAATCCGGTAAAAGGCCTCCGGGCCCTCAAGTGCCCCGGACTTGGCGTAGGTCATGATGCCGTTGTTGAAAAAAAGAACCCCCTCCTCGCCCATGCCATTGAAGAGAATCTTCACCTTGACCCGGGTGGCGCATTTGAGTTGTACGAGATCGGCCAGGGAAATCTGTTTGATGACCCCCGAGAGCCCCGTGGTTTCCCGGGAACCCAGTTCGGTCAGCAGGATGTCGAGTTTGTTCAGGTCAAAGGGTTTTGTGATGAAATCCACCGCGCCCAGGGACATCGCCTTCGACTTGGTCTCCTCTGTCGGACGGGAGGTCATCATCACCACCTTGACCATCGGGTAACGGCGGTTGATTTCGCTCATGAGGAAAAGCCCTGTCGCATCCGGCAGATGGAGATCGGTCAGCACGATGTCCACGGACTGGGAGGCCAGGGTGCGCAAGGCGCTTTCGGCCGTATCGACAAAGACCGGTTTGAAGTTTGCCTTGATGGAGGTCCAGTGTTCCACCAGGGTCGAGCGCAGCGCGTCATCATCCTCGACGATCAGGAGGGTGTTGGAACCGTTCTTTTTCTTTTCACTCACAGTTGCACACAATGTAATCAAAAACATTTTGTGGCGGCCAGAGAAAAAGCAGGTCGGCAAAAAAGGGGCCGAAAACCATTTGACGGTTCCGGGGGACTTCGTCTAGCGTCGTCGGTTCTCACACACATTCAAAGCCTCAATTGGAGAATAGATTCTATGGCAAAAGTAGCAATTAACGGTTTCGGACGCATCGGACGCCTTGTCTTCCGGGCGATTGTAGAACAGGGTCTTTTGGGCAAGGGAGTCGATGTCGTGGCTGTTGGCGACATTGTTCCCGCCGACAACCTGGCCTATCTGGTCAAGTACGATTCCACCCAGGGTCGTTTCAATGGCGAGGTCTCCTCGACAAAGTCCAGTCCCGACAAGGCCGATGACGATGTTCTGATTGTCAACGGACACCGCATCGATGTCGTCAGCGCCAAATCCCCCGCGGAGCTTCCCTGGGCGAAGTACGGCGTGGATATTGTCATCGAGTCCACGGGCCTGTTCACCGAGGCCGAAAAAGCCAAGGGGCACCTGACTGCCGGTGCCAAACGTGTCATCATTTCCGCCCCCGCCAAGGGCGAGGACATCACGGTGGTCATGGGGGTCAACGACCACAAGATCACCGCCGACCACAAGATCATTTCCAACGCCAGCTGCACAACCAACTGTCTGGCCCCCCTGGTCCACGTCCTCCTCAAGGAGGGCATCGGCATCGATGAGGGACTGATGACCACTGTCCACAGTTACACCGCCACCCAGAAGACCGTCGATGGTCCTTCCCGGAAGGATTGGAAGGGTGGACGCAGCGCGGCCATCAATATCATCCCCTCCACCACCGGCGCAGCCAAGGCGGTCGGCCTGGTCTGTCCCGAGGTCAAGGGCAAGCTCACCGGCATGTCCTTCCGCGTCCCGACCCCCACGGTTTCGGTGGTGGATCTGACGGTCAAAACCGTCAGGGAAACCAGCTACAAGGAAATCTGCGAGCTGATGAAAAAGGCGAGTGAAACCTATCTGAAGGGGGTTCTGGCCTACACCGCCGATGAAGTGGCTTCCAGCGACTTTATCCACGACAGAAGCTCCAGCATCTTTGACGCGGGCAGTGGCATCGAGTTGAACGGGAAGTTTTTCAAGCTCATCAGCTGGTACGACAACGAATGGGGCTACTCCAACCGCTGCGTGGATCTGCTCCGCAAATTGATCGCCTGATCTGATTCCATGTTTTCATGGGCCCGGACCCTGTGGTCCGGGCCTTTTTCTTTTTGCCAGAGTGCCGCCAGGTCACACACGCGGTGCGTCCACGGTTGTGTTGTCAATGTCTCCATGGGTGCTGCGCCGGGCATGCCTGACATGGTTGCGCGGAGGGCATTCCGGATAAAAAAGTCAGAGTCAGATGACTCCGGCGGTTTTGTGAGACGCAATCAGACGGCGTTGTTGATTGAACCGCTGGCCTGGCTGGGTTTCACTCCGAGCTGAGGAAAAAATGATCAGGGTCTTTCCACCGTGAAGACGATGTCGGTGTTTTTGACGGTGGGTCCGCCATAAAGATAATGCTCTGAGTGTGGTCTGGGTTTGCCTTTATCATCGGTGAGATCCTCGCCAACAGAATACAGGGAATA
>JANRIZ010000133.1:0-5149 GCA_033764445.1 Verrucomicrobiia bacterium
CCATGCAGGGAGCCGCCCAGTGGGGCGGACTGATGACCCTCCGCAACCTCAAACAGCAGGCCATCAGTCCGTCCCAGGGCGGAGTGACCGGAGGCGGTTGAACCCGGCGGGGATGTTCAGAAAATACCATTTTCCTGGGGCGTTGGCCCCAGGCTATTTCATCCGGCGGCCCGCTGGGCCTCGCAGAGCGGAGGCGGGGGCGCCTCCTGGTGCACGCGGGACGCGTGCGCTCCCCGGGCAGTTTTGAAAGAATCCCCGCTTTTGTGTGTTTTTGTGATTTTTTGTGGCCAAAATGCAGTGGCCCGTTGGGCCTCGCAGAGCGGAGGCGGAGGCGCGTGCGCTTCCCGGACCATACCAACAAAAAATGCCCCTCCCGCGTCAAACCAAAACAATGGCAGGGGCAGATATATTTCACCCGTTTCCATTGGGTGGTCATTGAATGTATCACCGCCAAGTGGTAAAGAGACAACATTCCCTTTTCTGGAATATATCCCCTCCCTGATTCTCTCACCCATATGAACATGACATCCTCGATTCAGACCGTCCGGCATTTTTACGGAATCGCCCTCCAATGGCTCCATCCCCTGCAGGATGTTTTCCTGTTTGGGATCCGTCTCTACTGGGGATTTCTCTTTTTCCAAACCGGCTGGGGCAAACTGATCAATCACGAAAGAACCGCGGGATATTTCCAGAGTCTGGGCATCCCGATGCCCGGGCTCAATGCCTTTGTGGCGGGTTCGACGGAATGTTTCGGCGGGCTGTTGCTGCTGCTGGGACTGGCCTCCCGGATCATTTCCCTGCCACTGGCTTTTACCATGTGTATTGCGTTGCTGACCGCCTTCGGTTCGAATATCGCCCAGTCGTACCATTCCGAAGGTTTTATGGAGGCGCTGGGCACTCTTACGGGAGCGGACCCGTTCCCTTTCCTGATGACGGCCCTGATCGTCCTGCTTTTTGGACCCGGCCGCATTTCATTGGATGCAGCCATTGGTCGCTTCTGCTGCAAACAGGCGGAGAATAAAAACTCAAAACCTCATTGAGCCGGTGCCGGTGCGGGACGGGGGACAGCAACCGGCGGGGGGTTGGTTTGAGCCGGGGCCGGAACGGGGGCGACGGGTGGTTTTCCTCCACCGGCCTTGCGCAGCCAGTCGAGGACCTTGACATTGTTCCGTGCGGCGGCCATGGAGATGGCGGTCCGTCCTTTTTTATCGGCAAGATTGGGATTGGCTCCGCGTGAAAGGAGCAGGATGACCGTTTCCTCCTGGTTGGCATCGGAGGCGGCCATCAGGGCCGAGACGCCCTCGGGATCCACATCATCCATGTAGGCACCCCAGTCGATCAACTGCTCGACAATTTTGGTCTTGCCCATGCGGGCGGCAAAAAGGATCAGGGGAATGTTGTCGCGGGCCCGCAGGTTGACATTGGCCTTTTTGTTGACCAACAGATCCACCATGGGTTCCTTGCCGCTGAGAACGGCAGCCAGCAGGGCCGAGTAACCGTTGTTGTCCTGGGCATTGATCTCCGCCCCCTTGGTCAGAAGGGCCATGGCCGCCTTGACCTTGCCGTCCTCGGCCACAAACATCAGGGCCGTCTTGTTGCTGTCGGTCTTGGCGTTGGCATCTCCCCCGGCATTGAGCAGGGCGGTGATGATCCGGGCCGCCTTGTCGTCATCCTTGATCTTGGCGGCGACAATTATCAGGGGCAGTCCGTCCTTGTCACGGCCCGTGACATTGGCCTTGCGCTCGAGCAGAATGCCCACCGTATTCGGGTAGCCGCCTTTGACGGCCACGGAAATGGCGGTCTCCCCGTTTTCGTTTCGGGCATCCACCTTCTGACCCCCTTCCAAAAACAGGGTGACAATATCGGGGCTGCCCTTTTTGGCGTAGGAAATGAAGGTGTCGGTATCGAAATCAATTTCCTTCTTTTTCAACTCCATCCGCGCCTTTTTGGTGTTTTTGAAAACGCCGAGCGGGTCAAAATAAAAGACAGCCGCAATCACCACAAAAAAAAGGGTTATTTTGACAAAGGTCGGCATAGGAAAATCGATGGTCGGCTGACGTTGCCAAGGAACCCCGACCGGGGCAAGCACATTGTCGGTGGAAATTTTTTGTGATTGCTGAATATTTGCCAATGGCAACCGTCCAACCCCCGGCATGAAAACCCTGCTCTTAACCCTCCTGTTGCTCCTCCCCGGCGCCCTCCACGCCCAGGACGGTTTTTCCGTTTCCTTTTGGAGCGGCCGCTCCTGTCATTCCCGGGCCGGAAACTGGGACCGCGGATGGTCCTACGGACGGTACGGATGGGGCAACGGATATGATTCCTGCCGCCGATCCTACCGGGGCGGCCCCTGGATCAACACCTATTACGTGTCAAGCAATCCGGTCATCGTCGAACCGGTCTATGTCGAACGGACCATCATCCAAACCGTCCAGTCCGTTCCGAGTGTGCCCGAACAGCAGGCGGCGGCCCACAAAGCCTCCGTCCAGGCCGTCTGGCCGGTGGAGGAACCGGAGTCGGCCCCGCCACCCCCACCCGCGCCGCCTCCTGCTGCCCCGGTTCCCTACGGTTCGGTCTCCGCCCCGGGCCAGGTCAAATCCCCCTGGAGCGAGTTTACAATGTCCACGGATGGAAAAACCAGGGGACAGACCGTTTATGACGCCAACACCGGAAATGCGTTTCTGATTCCCTGAGCCCGAGGGGACCGGCCCGGATTTGTTTTGCGCCGGGTTCATGAAATTGCTAAGGAGTTGCCACCACGATGCGCCTTCGAAACCCCATCCTTTCTGGTCTGACCCTGTTTCTGCTGGCCGGTTGCGCGGGCGGTCCGTCCAAGGACCCCTCCGTCGCCCATAATTTTTCGGACGACCCCTCCCCATCCTCTGCCTCCACGGCCTCTGCCTCGAAATCCGCTTCCTCTTCCCAACAGGGTTTTGAGGAGCCGGATGACACTTGGAAGTTCCTGCGTGTTTCCACCGGGCAGGGGCAATCCTCGATCGACCAGAATCCGGGAACCGGTTACGCGGCGGTCAAAGGGGATGATTTCCGTCTGCTGATCAAAACCGTCGATGGCTCCCGGGGCATGTATCTTCTGATCTCCGGCAATCAGGCCCGCATTTACATCGGATCACTTTCCGCCCCCGCCTGGGAAGGGCGGATTGATGACAGCGTCCCGGCCAACATCAAACCCTTCGTCATGATGAGGAACGTCTTCTCCGTCATTCAGTCCGCGCCCCTGAATGTTTCCCAGGTGAAAATTCCCTATTCAAAATCCGACCGCCGCGATGAGGAAATGGCGGTGGTTTTTCTCGGGAGGCGCACACACCAGGGGGGCTATCCCGAAGACATCACCCTCTTCTTTGAAAAATCAAAACTCAAACTCTCCTTCTTCATCAAGGAGTAGTCCCCCCTGTGCCATGACCGCCGCCCCGCTCTTTGCCGAGCTGATCCCCTTCAAACCCAGGTCCTTTCTGCCCCGGAGCCTTGATCTGGGGAACTGGACGGAAATCGAGCCCCTGTTTGACAAACTCGAAACCTCGTCTGCCTCCCTGCAATCCGCCACGGACCTTGAACAATGGCTGCTGCAATACAGTGAACTCTCCGCCGCCCTTTCGGAGGAATCCAGTCGGCGGTATATTTCCATGACCTGCCACACGGATGATCCGGAATGTGAAAAAGCCTATCTCCATTTTCTCGAGAAAATCGAGCCCCGGGCCAAACCGCGTCATTTCACCCTTCAGCAACGTGTCGCCCTCTGCCCGCAGGGCACGCAATTGCCGGAGGAGCGGTTTTACATCTACCTTCGCAGTGTCCGCAACCAGGTCTCCCTCTACCGCGAAAAAAATGTCCCGCTCCAGACGGCGGAATCAAAACTTTCCCAGCAGTACCAGAAAATCAGCGGAGCCATGACCGTCACCCACGATGGCCAGGAGAAAACCCTCATCCAGATGGGTCGCCTGCTCGAAAACCGGGACCGATCCCTCCGCGAGGAGGCCTGGAGTCTGATGGCCCGTCGGCGGATGCGTGACGCGGACGAGTTGGACGGACTTTTTGAGGAGCTTCTGGGCCTGCGCACGCAACTGGCGCAAAATGCCGATCTCCCGGACTACCGGGCCTACTGCTTCCGCAACTACGAACGATTTGACTATACCCCGGAGGACTGCCTCCGTTTCCACGAGTCCATCGAACGCCATTTTGTCCCCCTGGCCCGGCTGCTTCAGGAAAAAAGACGCCGAGCCCTCTCCCTGGAAAAACTCCGGCCCTGGGATATGGATGTGGACCCGGAAAACGCCCCGCCACTTGAACCCTTCACGGAAATTTCGCAGTTGATCGGCCGGACCCAGGAAATTTTTGACGGACTCGATCCGGAACTGGGCGAGGGCTTCCGACTGATGAATCAAAAAGGTCTTCTCGATCTTGCCAACCGCAAGGGCAAGGCCCCGGGGGGATACCAGGCGAGCCTTTCCGAGGCCCGGTTGCCGTTTATTTTCATGAACGCGGTGGGCCAGCAGCGGGATGTGGACACGCTCCTCCACGAGGCGGGTCATGCGTTTCACGCACTGGCGGTGCGCAACGAGGATCTCTCGTTTGTGCGGGGAGCCCCCATGGAATTCTGCGAGGTCGCCTCCATGTCGATGGAATTGCTCGCCGCCCCGCATCTGGAAAAATTTTATTCCCCGGCGGATGCCGCGCGGGCCCGGACACGGCACCTGGAGGGAATCATCAGGTTTTTCCCCTGGATGGCCACCATTGATGCCTTCCAGCATTGGATTTACACGCATCCCGGACATTCCCGCAGTGACCGTCACGCCGCCTGGCTGGACGTGCACGCCCGGTTTGGGGGTGTCGAGGACTGGAGCGGCTGGGAGGAATACCGTCGCCGTCTCTGGCACCGCCAGCTTCACATTTTTGAATATCCGTTTTACTACGTCGAATACGGCATCGCCCAGCTCGGCGCCCTGCAGGTCTGGCGCCGTGCCCGCGAAAATCCGCAGGCCGCGCTCACCGACTACAAAACAGCCCTCGCCTGGGGTGGCAAAAAATCCCTGCCCGATCTTTTTGCCGCCGCCGGAATCCGGTTCGACTTTTCCGAGGACACCATCGCCCCCCTGGTGTCTCTCCTGCGGAAGGAACTGGACCTGTAGTTCATGGG
>JANRIZ010000019.1:0-33669 GCA_033764445.1 Verrucomicrobiia bacterium
ATCATTCTCGGACCCGAGATGCGTTCGACCGGCGAGGTGATGGGCATCGACGAGGATTTTGGCATCGCCTATGCCAAGAGCCAGATGGCCGCACAACCGCCCCTGCCGCTTGCGGGCAAGGCATTTGTCAGTGTCAAGGACAGTGACAAGGAAGCCGTCGCCCCGATTGCCGCCGAGCTGGCGCGGCTGGGTTTTGAAATCTTTGCCACCGGCGGCACCGCCGCTTTCCTCGAAAAATCCGGCGTCCGGGTCAACAAACTCTTCAAGCTCTCCGAAGGACGCCCCAACATCCTGGATTTGCTCAAGAACGACGAGATCACCTTCATCATCAACACCCCCTCGGGTCCGATCGCCCGCGAGGACGAGGTGCGCATCCGCAACACGGCCTTCCTCAAACGCATCCCGATCATGACCACCCTCAGTGCCGCCCGTGCGAGCGTGCGCGGCATCGCCTCCCTCCAGAAAAAGGGGTACACGGTCAATAACATCCAGAGTTATCACAAAAAACAGCCAACCGCATGATCTTCAATCTCCTGGTATTTCTGATGATCGGCCTGGTGGCCGGATGGCTGGCGGGCCTGATCAGCAAACGCAAAAAAAGTGCCGGTTTCCTGGGCAATCTGATCATTGGCACGATCGGCGCCTTTCTGGGGGGATTCCTGTTCCGGGTGGTGGGGTTTACCGCCTACGGGTTGGTCGCGGATATTGTCATGGCCACGGTGGGAGCGCTCATCCTGCTTTTTCTGCTCCGTTTCATCAAATAACCCGGAAATCCAGGGAGCCAAGGCTGCCGGCTGAAAATTTACAATTTTTTTGTGCCTTTTTGACCGCAGAAGAGTTAAATCATCCACCCCCTCATGAACCGTTCGGACTTCATCAAAACCCTCGCCGTGGGAACCGCCGGCTCCTTCCTGTTGCCTGCCATCCCGCAGGCCGAGGAAATGACCGGCAAACCGGTCAATGACGTTGCCGATCCCTCCAAGGTCGTCGCCCGGTTTGTGTACGACGGACCCGGTGCCTCCAAACGGGTGGCGCTGACTCTCGATGACGGGCCCACCCCCCGGGTGACCGAATCGATTCTCAAGGACCTGGCCGACCGCAAAGCCAAGGCCACGTTTTTCATGATCGGCCGCCGGGTGAAGGAATTTCCCGCCATCGCCAAGGACGTGCTGGCCGCAGGCCACGAAATCGGCAACCATACGTACACTCATCCCAAGCTGGCGGTTTTGAGCAATGACCGCGTCCACGCGGAACTCCGCAAAACGCAGACGGTCATTGGGGACACGCTCAATGTCTATCCTTCCTGGTTCCGTCCGCCCTACGGCTCCTTCCGCAAATCGCAGGGGGCCATTGCCCTGGATATGGGTCTGGGGGTGGCCTACTGGTCGGTGGATACACACGACTGGCGGCGCCAGGGTGTGGATCGGATCGTGGAGCGCGCTGTGGGACCGGCGCAGAGTGGCTCGATCATCCTGGGCCACGACCTGCATGCCATGACCGCCGAGGCGATGCCCGGGATTTTGGATGGGCTCCTTGAAAAGGGATACACTTTCGCCACTCTGACCGAACTCCTCGGCGAACCGTATCCGGATATGGCATAACAACCGCAGATTGAGCTGGGAGTTTCATACACAGATTGGCCCAGATTCACACAGATTCTTTTTTGGTTCTGTACAGTCGGTCTTTGCTGTTAAGTTTCCTGACTCTTCTGTTCTGGCGTCAGTCACAGATCATGGGGAAAGAAGAGCATTTACCTACGTCATCCCCTTTACGAAGAGAATAAAAAAGACCCTTCCCCAATAATCTGTGTGAATCTGAGCCAATCTGCGTATAACATTCAGCCCAGTTTGCGGATGAGTTCATCGGCCTTTTCGGGGGTCACAGACTCATACAAATCGTCATTGATCTGGATGACCGGACCGGTGCCGCAGGAGGCGATGCACTCGACAAACTCGACGGAAAACTTCCCGTCCTTTGTCGTTTCCAGACCGTGCCCGTGCGGGTCCAGGCCCAGTCTGCCGCGGAAATGCTCGCACAATTTGCCGCTGCCCGCCAATCCGCAGGAGAGTGTGCGACACACCTTGATCTGGTACCGGCCCACCGGCTGGCGGCGGAACATCGGGTAGAAGGTGACCAGTTCCAGAATGTTGATGGGCTGGAGTTCCAGTTTGGCGGCGATCCATTCGATGGACTCCTCGGAAATGTAGCCGAAATGTTCCTGAAACAGGTGCAGCAACGGAAGACTCGCACTCCGTTTGGAGACCGGATAATGCGTGATGGCTTCATCGATTTTGCTGAGGAGATCGGCGGGGACTTGCATGGGGATGGGGCAGATTAAAATTTTCCGGATTTTTCCATGTTGACCAGGCTGTCATTGACAAAGGTCAGCTCGGCCGATTTGCCGAATGATTTGTAGGTCCAGCTTTTGGTGGAGATTCCCAGGGTGTTGCTCGCATCCTCCCTGCTCGGGTTTCCCAGAATCGCACGCACCTCGTCGGGCTTCATGCCGGGCTTGAGCCGGTCAAAATTGGCCGAGGTCAGCCTGCTGCAACCCACCACCAGGAGGAGGCTGACGGTGAGGGTGATGAGGACCCAAAAATGACGCTGTGTGTTTTTCATGGAGAAGTCCCTTTTTTTTGCCTGAGGTTACCGGTCGCATTCGCCCATCACAAAATCCAGGCTGCCGAGGATGGCCGGCACGTCACTGACCATGACCCCTCTGCACAGCTCGGGCAGAATGGAAAGATTCACAAATGACGGGGCGCGGATTTTCAGGCGATGCGGGGTGCCTCCCCCGCGGCTGTTGATGTAAAAGCCCAGTTCGCCCTTGGGATTTTCCGCCCCGAAATAGATTTCTCCGGCGGGGGCGTCCACCCCCTCGGTGACGATGATGAACTGATGGATCAGCTGCTCCATCTTGGTGAGGACATCGGCCTTTTGGGGAAGGATGTTTTTGGGATCGTGCACGGCGATGGGAAAGGCCTTCGGGTCGGAATTGACCGGGCCGCCAAACTGTTCAAGCCGCTCAATGGCCTGGTTCAAAATGCGCACACTCTGGCGGAGTTCCTCCATGCGGACCTGATACCGGTCGTAACAGTCACCCACGGAACCGACCGGGATGTCGAACCGGTAATTTTCGTATCCGAGATACGGATGGTTTTTGCGGAGGTCAAACTCCACACCCGATCCGCGCAGGCAGGGTCCGGTCAGCCCGTAGTTGATGGCCATCTCGCGGGGGATGACCGCCACATCGCGGGTGCGGTCCACAAATATCCGGTTGCGGGAAAGCAACCCGTCGGTTTCCTCGATTTTTGAGGGGAACACCTCCAGAAAGGATTTCAACCCGGCGATAAATTCCGGGTGCAGGTCCCGCGTAAGCCCGCCGATGCGGGTGTAACTGGTCGTGAACCGCGCTCCGGTCAGCAACTCGATGAGATTGTAGAGTTTTTCGCGCTCGTTGAATGTGTAGAGGAAAACGGTCATGGCCCCGAGGTCCATGGCCATCGCCCCGATGCCCAGAAGATGCGAGGAGATGCGGGCCACCTCGCAGGAGATGACACGGATGATTTTGGCGCGTTCGGGCAGATCGTAGCCCATGAGCTTTTCGACCGCGCACGCATAGGCGACGTTGTTGGCCAGGGGGGCGAGATAATCCAGGCGGTCGGTGTACGGGATGAACTGGGTCCAGGTCATGTTCTCGGCGATTTTTTCGTCGCCGCGATGCAGATACCCGATATCGGGGGTGCACTTGGTCACCAGTTCCCCGTCCAATTCCAGAACCAGACGCAACACGCCGTGGGTGGAGGGATGCTGGGGGCCCATGTTCAGGACCATTTTTTCGCCCACCAGGTCCGGGTGTTCCTCCAGGGCCTGGCTGACGCGGGCCGCCACGTCGGTGGCCTCAATTTCTGCGGTGCGGAAAGTGCTCATGGCGGTGCGTTAATCCTCCCCGAAGGTTTTGGCGCGGGGTTCGCGGTCGTGGGTATGGGCGGCGGGTTCGGTCACAAACGGTCCCCCGGCCAGTGGCGCGGCTGCCGAAAAGGCCACGTCGGGAATCTCCGTGGGTTTTCCCGCCAGTGGGAAGTCCTTGCGCAGGGGGAAATACGGATACCCCTCCCACATCAGGATGCGGCGCAGGTCCGGGTGCCCCTCAAACTTGACCCCCATCATGTCGTAAATTTCGCGTTCGTGCCAGTCGGCCGTGCGCCACAGGCCCGCAACACTGGCCACCACGGGATTTTCCTCGGGCACCCGCACGCGCAGGCGCAGTGAAATGTGGTGCGAATAGGAATACAATCCGTAGACGACTTCAAACCGGCCCAGGGCTTCCAGTTCGTTGGAAAGATTGTCCACACCGGACACATCCACCAGGTAGTCAAACCCCAGCGAGTCCCGGCAGAAACGTCCGACCTCGATCAGGAGTTTGCGGTCGAACTCCACGGAAACCTCGCCGCGGAATTCCACGGCCTTGAATTCCTGACCGGAAAACTGGGCGGCAATTCTGGCGGCGGCGTCTTTGGCATCCATAAGGCAGTCTTCCCTCGGAAAATCTATTTGATGGCCTCTTTGAGGTCGCGGAGCGAGGTTTCCTTCATGACCACCTCGTTTTGCAGTTTCATGAAGCCCTCCAGCAAGGCCTCGGGGCGGGGCGGACAGCCGGAGACATAGACATCGACAGGCACAATGTGGTCCACGCCCTGAAGCACGGAATAACTGCGGTACATCCCGCCGGTGGAGGCGCAGGCCCCCATGGCCAGAACCCACTTGGGGCTGGGCATCTGCTCGTACAGGCGGCGCACACTCAGGGCCATCTTGTAGGTGACCGTCCCCGCCACGATCATCACGTCGCACTGACGGGGTGAAAAACGCATGACCTCCGCACCGAACCGCGCAATGTCGTACCGCGAACAGGCCGTGGCCATCAGCTCAATGCCACAGCAGGCCAGACCCAGCGGCATCGGCCACATGGAATTTTTGCGCATCCAGTTGATGGCGACATCCAACTGGGTGACCACCACCTGGCCTTCGCCCTTGGAGCTGTTCATCATCGGTTCTGTGGAGACGGAGGAAACCATATTCAGGGCAAAACCGTATCGGTGAAGGCTCAAAAAGCAAGAGGATAGTGAATCTTTTCACAGAGTCGGACGGCGATCAGGGGGATTCGGTGAAGCCATGACGGTCTGTTTTTTTTGAATCACGTAAGCACTTTATCCATAGGTCACTGCATTTCGTGATATTCCACGATCAACATAAAAAGTCTGAAGAGGCGGAATTCGCAGACCAGGTTTTCTGGTTGTGTCTGTTCAGTCATGGATGAGGACGTTTTTCGACCATCCGAATTTGGCTGTCATGCGGAGGCAGAACTCGCGTTCGAGGACGTCCTTGCCGCGTGAAGGATGATGAGACTGTGTTTCCAGCCAATGAGTGCAACCAGTGGTTGCACTTTTGGCAGCCTTGGATTTGCGTGTGACGTTCATTTTTCCATCGTATAGAATTTTACTGCAAACCCCGGACTGGTCACCCGACGATATGTTCGGTCTGTGGAAAACTCAACCTCTTTTGCCTGAAACAACCGCTGCAAAAGACATGTCTTGATTTCTGATGACCCTTTTTTTCCTGATTGAAATTCACGAAGAAGGGATGACGTTCAGTCCTTTGAGCCCGAAAAGCGGGGCCGCTGCAAGGAGGTGTTGGTCGTTGGAATAAATTTCGTGGAATCCGTGCTCGGCCGCACAGGCCAGGTGCAGGGCGTCGGAGGCGCGGAGAAAAAAACTCCCTTTGGCATCGAGGTAAAAACGTTCGGCCCGTTGAAGCACTGGATCGTCCATGTTGAGCCACTGAATTCCTCCGTCCTCCGTATCATCGCAAAGTTGGAGGAAAACCTCCCGGGCGAGACCGGGGTCTGCAAGTTTTTCCCGGATTTTACGATAGCCAACGGAGACAAACTCCACCCTTCCATGACTGCTACAGACGATGGTTTGGATGTCCCTGCAAACCCCCATCACCTCGTGGCTTCCTGGTTCGTTCCAGTGAAGCTTTGCCAAATACGAGGTGTCAAAATACGCCCGAACGATCATCGTCCATCTCTGCCTTCTGAGATGATCTGTGTGGAATCCGTCCCTCCGGAGAGGGCTCCGGATTCCCAGGCTTTCTTGAAGGCGGGCCGGAGTTTGCGATTGGCCCAGTAGGAGGGCTTGGGTTCTGCTACGCTGACAGGACTGGCCTCCAGCTCATGTTTCAACCCGCGAAGAAGGAGTTCCCTCAGGGTAGAGCCCTCCTCTACCGCCCGGATTTTGGCCTGCTTGTAAAGCGTCTCGGGAATATCAAGCGTCGTTCGCATATTGCTATATTTACATTTATATATATTTATGTCAATCTCTCCTTTGGTGTCACAACTTTTGAGTCAACGAAGGCATCGGAACGGATAATTTTTTGCATTTGGCGTCCGTTTGTCCTATGCTGTGCAACGTGTTTGTTTATCCCAAAAAATATGACGTGATCATTGTCGGGGCGGGTCATGCCGGCATTGAGGCGGCTCTGGCCAGCGCCCGGATCGGGGCCAGCACGCTCATGCTGACCATGAACCTGGATACGATCGGGCAAATGTCGTGCAATCCGGCCATTGGCGGACTGGCCAAGGGGCACATCGTCCGGGAGATTGATGCCTTGGGCGGAGCGATGGCCCATGCAACTGATGCCACGGGCATTCAATTCCGCATGCTCAATTTGCGGAAGGGTCCGAGTGTCCAGGCCCCGCGCGCCCAGTGCGACAAAAAGGCCTACCAATTTTTCATGAAGGGTTTGTGCGAATCAACCCCGAACCTGGAAATCAAACAGGGTCAGAGCGCAGAAATTCATGTGAAGAACGGAAAGGTCACTGGCGTTTCCACCACCTTGGGCGTTTTGTACGAGGGGTTGGCGGTGGTTATTACCACTGGAACCTTTATGCGCGGCTTGATGCACGTCGGATTACAGAATCAGGTCGGAGGAAGGGCTGGAGACGCCGCATCTGGACTGTCTACATCGTTAAAGGAATTAGGATTTGAGGTAGAAAGGTTTAAAACAGGCACCCCGCCGCGGTTGAACGCCAAGTCAGTCGATTTTACAAAAATGGAGGTGCAATTTGGGGATATTCCCATTCCTTGGTTTTCTTACGAGACCGATCCCAATTCACCCCCCACCCCGTTTATGGGTTGTCCCATGGAAACTCAGTGGCTCCAAGGAATCAATGAAGGCTCGCTGGGAAAATTCAAATGGAAAGCTCTGAATATCGATTCTTCCGAGAATCCTGAGACACCTGCAACTGTCAGTTCCCAAAAGTTCCACGTGGAACAATACCACCAAGGTCCACCTTGGAACCCAAGGGAACAGATGCCTTGCTGGATTACCTATACGAACAATGGAACAGCTGAAATCATCAAAGCAAACCTCGACAAGTCCCCGATGTATTGCGGGGTCATCGAAGGAGTCGGCCCTCGTTACTGCCCCAGTCTCGAAGACAAAATTGTTCGCTTTGCCGACAAGGAACGGCACCAGATTTTCATCGAACCGGAAGGACGTCATACTAATGAACTCTACGTGAACGGATGTTCGACCAGTCTGCCCATTGAGGTTCAACTCCAGTTCATCCATTCGATTCCCGGACTCGAACAGGCTGAGATCATTCGGGCAGGCTACGCAGTCGAGTACGATTTTTGTCCGCCCCACCAACTGCACCCCACCTTTGAAACCAAACTTGTGGAAGGTCTCTACTTTGCGGGCCAGATCAATGGCACGTCCGGATACGAGGAAGCCGCGGGTCAGGGTTTGCATGCCGGGGCGAATGCCGCGCTTAAGGTCAAGGGCGCGGTCCCGCTTATATTGGATCGGTCCGATTCCTATCTGGGTGTACTCATTGATGACTTGGTGACCAAAGGGACCAAGGAACCATACCGGATGTTTACCTCACGTGCCGAGTATCGGCTGTTCCTTCGTCAGGACAATGCCGATATCCGACTTTACGAAAAAGCATTCCAGGCCGGACTCATTTCCCATGATCGTTACCACCGCATTTTGCAGAAGCATCGTCTGGTTGAGGAAACCAAATGCAAATTGAACAAGACATTTCAAGGGACCACCAACATGGCCCAATACCTCAAGCGCCCGGAAATTTTGTTCAGGGATTTGCCCGAAGAATTTCAGAACCTCCCGGCGCTGGTCAAGGAACAGGTTGAAATTGACCTCAAGTACGAAGGGTATATCAGTCGCCAAATGGAAGAGATTGAACAGTTCAGAAAACTGGAATCCAAGGAAATTCCGTTGTGGTTGGATTATTCGAAGGTGAGGGGGTTGCGGATCGAGGCGGTTCAAAAATTTACCAAGATCGCCCCCAAAACACTTGGGCAAGCCTCGCGCATCGCCGGGATCACCCCCAGTGACGTCTCCTTGGTGAGCGTCTGGGTCAAGAAGGGTGAAACAGAATTTTTAAACGCAAAAAACTGAATGTTCCATGTGGAACAAAATCATTGATCCAATGTCTCCTGCCATGGACTCCCTACTCCAAACCAACCGTATCCTACCTTTCTCACCCGACCGGGTTTACGGAGCATTTGCCGATGCAAAAATTATTGCAGCCTGGTGGGGTCCGGATGGCTTTACGAATGAAATCGATGTTTTTGAATTCACAACCGGCGGACGATGGATTTTCACCATGGTGGGTCCCAATGGGGCGCGATACAGGAATCAGAACATTTTTCTCGAACTCACACCCGCTGAAAAGGTCGTCATTCGCCATGACGGTGAGCCGTACTTCACCCTTTCAATCAGGCTTAATCCTCACCCAACCGGCACGATACTTGATTGGCAAATGCAATTTGATGATCCCTCCGTGATGGAAGCGGTCAGACACATTGTGGTCCCCGCCAATGAACAAAACCTGGACCGTCTGACCCGTGCCCTCACCAATTCTGCCGTGTCATAACCCTTGACAAAAACATTCGTGATCACGTACGCTTTGAAATATGCAATCCATCACAGCGACAAAGGCGCGGTCACAGATATACAAGCTGTTGGATGACGCGGCGACCTCTCATCAACCGATCCATATCACCGGAAAACGATCCGGGGGAGTTTTGGTTTCCGAGGAGGATTGGCGGGCGATACAGGAAACCCTGTTTCTGATTTCCATTCCCGGGATGAGGGAATCGATTCGCGACGGCATGGAGACTCCGGTCAGCAGGTGTGAGAAGGGGTTGCGTTGGTGAAGCACTTGACTCTTGTCTATACAAAACAAGCCCAAAAGGACGCAAAAAAACTTGTTCGGGCGGGACTCAAGGAGAAAGCTGAAACGTTACTGGAGATTTTACGGGTCAATCCCTACCAGAATCCACCTCCCTACGAAAAACTGGTGGGTGATTTGGCGGGGGCCTATTCGAGACGAATCAACATCCAGCATCGGCTTGTCTATCAGATTTTAGACTCCGAGAAAATTGTTAAAGTTCTCCGAATGTGGACCCATTACGAATGAAACCTTGACGACGTGCATACAATGTGATTACATTTTTTTATGAAGGCATCACTGGTCCCCATTGGCAATTCGCGCGGGATCCGCATTCCAAAACCTTTGATCGAACTTTGCGGGTTGGATGGGGAGGTCGAAATCACGCTGCGCGACAGGTCGCTGATCATCCAATCCCCAAAAAAACCACGGGGGGGATGGGATGCGGCCTTTGCACAGATGGCCCGCAAGGAGGATGATTCCCCGGTCCATGGGGACATCAGTCAGAGCCCGTGGGATGTGGAGGAATGGGAATGGAAATAAACCGTTTCGACGTCCACCTTGTCACACTGGATCCGACCCAGGGTCGTGACATCCAGAAAACGCGGCCCTGTGCCGTGGTTTCACCCGATGAAATGAATCACCATATTGGAACGGTCATCATCGCTCCGATGACGACCAGGGGGCGACCCGGTCCCTCCCGGGTGGACTGCGTGTTTCAGGGAAAAAAGGGGCAGGTGGTGCTCGACAAAATTCGGACCGTGGACAAAGGCAGATTGGTCAGGAAGTTGGGGAAACTATCCCCTGAAACCGGATCACAGATCAGCGATGTCCTGGTGGAAATGTTTCAATCATGAAAAAAAAACACACATCAAAAAAGAATCCTGTTCGCAAGGGTCCAAAAAAAGCGGGAACGGTCACCCTCCTTTCAGGCGGCAATCCGCAAATTGCGAAAGCCGACGGGGACGCGCCGGTCAAGGCGTACATTGCGGCGATGCCCGGATGGAAAAGCAACCTTGGTCAACGTCTGGATGATCTCATCGTTGAAAATGTGCCCGGCGTCAAAAAGGCCGTCCGCTGGAATTCCCCGTTTTATGGTGTCGAGGGAAAGGGTTGGTTTCTGTCGTTCCATGTCCTCACCCGCTACGTCAAAGTCACATTTTTTGCGGGAACTTCGCTCAGACCCATCCCGCCCGGCGGGACACCCAAGAGCCAGGAGGCCCGCTGGATCGACATTTACGAGGAGGACGTGCTGAACGAGGAACAGATGGCCGAATGGATCCGGCAGGCCGCGGCATTGCCGGGTTGGATTCAATAACTCATCGGGCCGAGTTTGACCTTGCCGCGGAAAATCCAGTAGACGCAGACCGTGTAGGCGGCCACCAGGGGAATGCCCATGATGGTGAAAAGAAGCATGATCCCATGGGTCTTGGCCGAGGAGGCCGCGTTGAAAAGGGTGAGGCTGTTTTCCGGGTTGGGATTGGAATAGACCATGTAGGGGAACATGCCGATGCCAAAAAGGGTCATCAGGGCCACGATGGACAGGCAGGAGGAGAGGAAGGCATAAAAGTGACGACCCTTTTTCATTTCACGCGGGATGTTGGCGATGGCCAGGGCGTTGAGCAGGGCGATGACAAAAAGGCCGGGCCAGTTTCGCATCGCCTCGACCATGCGCGGCACATAGATCAGCGTGGCCAATGTGGTAAACACATAACAAATGATGAAAAAGATGATGGTATTATTCACCCAGCCCAGGGCGCGTTTTTGAAGGTCGCCCTCCGTCTTCATGATCAGATACATGCATCCATGCATCATAAAAAGGGCGACGGTTGTCACCCCGACCAGAAGCGGGTAGGGGTGGATGAGGTCCCGCAGCGATCCGACGTAGACATGGCGATGATCCAGGGCGATCCCCCAGATGATATTGCCCATGGTCAGACCGATCAAAAAGGCCGAAAAAAGGCTGCCCCCGGCAAAGGCCACATCCCACATGCGCCGCCACCAGATCATGGGCATTTTGCTGCGGAACTCGATGGCCACCGCCCGGAAAATCAGCGAAGCCAGCAGCAGCATGAAGGGAATGTAAAATCCCGAAAACACGGTGGCGTACACCTCGGGAAAGGCCGCAAAAAGTGCGCCCCCCCCCGTGACCAGCCAGACCTCGTTGCCGTCCCAGACCGGTCCGATGGAATTGAGGGAAAGCCGGCGGTCCTCATCGGACTTGGTGAGCAGATGCAGGGACCCGACACCCAGATCGAATCCGTCGAGGATTGCATAACCCGTGAAAAGGATGCCCACCAGGACAAACCAGATCATGTTCAAATCCGTGGGGGAAAGAAAATTCATGCGCGGGGCCCCGGTTGGGCGGGGACGGAGTCATGGGATTGCTCCTCGGGTCCATGCTGGATTTTCATGTTCAGAAGAAAGATGAAGACCGCAAAAAGTAGCAGGTACACAAACCCGAAGAGAATCAGCGAAAAGATCACCGCCTCCGCCTTGACCGCCTCGGAAAGGCCCTCTGAGGTCCGCATCAGCCCGTACACGATCCAGGGTTGGCGTCCCATCTCGGCCGTGAACCAGCCCGCCTGATTGGCAATCTGCGGACCCAGGACCGAAAAAATCAGGACAATCTGGAGCCATTTCCACCTGAAGAGCCATCCGCGCCACCACGCAAAGGCCGTGAAATAGGAGAGACCGATCAGACCCATGCCGATGCCGATCATCAGGTGATACAGTTGAAAGACCGCCTGGATCGGCGGACGGTCCTTCGGATCGGGGGCGGCCTGATCGAAACCCTTCACGGGGGTTTCAAAATTTTTGTAGGCCAGAAAACTCAGTCCCCCGGGCATGTACAACCCGTACACTTTTTCATTGGGCACATCGACCCAGCCAAAAATGTACATGGGCGTGTAGGGCTCCGTTTTGAAAATCCCCTCCATGGCGGCGAGTTTGGCGGGCTGGTGTTTGACGACCACCTGCGCGCTGCTGCTGCCGGAGATCAGCTGCAGGACAGAGGCCACGCAGGCCACACTCAGGGCGATGGCGAGGGAACGCTTTGCAAAGTCCAGGTGGCGGTTCCGGTAGATGTAGTAGGCGCTGATGCTGATCATCATCCACGCCCCCGCCTGCCAGCATCCGATGAGTGTGTGGGCGAGCCGGTCCATGCTGGAGGGATTGAAAACCATCGCCCAGAAATCGACGATTTGTGCACGGGCGTTGATCCCCTCGCCGACAATGTGGTAACCCGCCGGGGTTTGCATCCAGGAATTGGCGACCACGATCCAGACCGCCGAAAAATGCGCCCCAAGGCACACCATGCAGGTGGCAAAAAAATGCATCTTCTTGCCCACCTTGTCCCAACCGAAAAGGAGCACCGCCAGGAACCCGGACTCCAGGAAAAAGGCAAAGATGCCCTCGGCGGCCAACGCACTGCCAAAGACATCCCCGACAAAACGCGAGTACACGGCCCAGTTGGTGCCGAATTCAAACTCCATGACAATGCCCGTGGCGACGCCAATGGCAAAGGTCAGCGCAAAAATCCTCGTCCAAAATTTGGCCATCTGGTGGTAAATCGCCTCCCCGGTTTTCAGGTGGAGCCCTTCCATGATGACCATCAGCACACCCAGGCCGATCGAAAGGGGCGGGTAGATGTAGTGAAATGCGATGGTGAACGCGAACTGAATCCGCGACAGCAGCAGCACATCAATTTCCGCAAGCATATTCACCGGCACCACCATTCCCACACTCCCCCGGTTGCCGCAAGCCGGAACTTGCAAGGGATTGGATCGACCGGTCAGTCCCCGGAAAGTTTGACCCTTGCAAACCGGCTGTTGTCCAGATAGGCCGACTGACTTCCGAAAAGACTGGTCCGCTGGTGTTTGTCCCCCGGCAGCACCCGTGCGGAAACAACCGCCTCCATCAGAATCCCGGCCCCCGGCTCCAGACCAAGCTCCTTGAGCGGAACCGTCGCCGTGATGAAATAGGAATCCCTGTTCTGTTTGAAGGTCCAAACAACCGGATTGGTCCCCTTGATTTCGACACCCCCCTCGTACCGCAGCATCCGGGCAGGGGCCTTTCCGGAAGCCGGAAGGAAGACGAGCTGTTGGATTTTGTTGTCTCCCGGGGCGGAAAGATACAGCTCAAGAACCGAACCCTCCCAGAATTTTTCGGTCCGCACGGGTTTCTTTTCCCTGATTTCCGCAGTGACGATCAATGTGCTGTTGTCCCCATCCAGACGGATGTTTCCCAAATCCGTCCCCTCCACCGACAGGATTGTTTTGACACTTTCCGGGTGCCGGTCCTCCGCACTCCGTGAAACGATCCACACCGGGCCGACCTCCACCTTGGAGCGGACGGCCGGATAGGGTTCGCTTTTGTCATAAACATAGATTCTTTTCACCCCCGTCCGGTTGAGGGTGAGGACCGTTTCGATCAATGGGCTTGAGCCCGCCTTGATCTTCAATGGAGGGGCCGCGGCGGGTTTTCCGGCCTCAACGGGAACAAATCTCAGGGTGGGTTGGATGATGGCCGCTTCCGTGCCCTGATTGGCCACTGTGATTTTGACGGGAAACGCGTCGCCTTGCGTCACTTTCGGAGGGGGGGCATGTTCGGGGATGTCTTCGGTTTTTGTGTGTCCCGATGCGACCTGGGTTGGCGGTCCTATCACATCCAGGGTGTAATCGACAAGGGTTCTGGGAGGAACCGCCTTCCGAAATGGGCCTGTTTGCAGGCCGATTTTCACAGGGTTGACCGCCCTGAACCCCGGCAGTCTGAGGGCCGGGGAATTTTTTCTCAAAACAAAATCCATCTTCTTTTCATTCAAAAAGAGGGGGTCCTCATCCATGAGGTTATCGGACATTTCCATCATGACCTTTGGCTGGTTTTGACCCTCAAACCGGAAGGGAACCCCTTTCCAGAAAACATTGCCCCGGGCGACGAGATTCTCCGGCGGAATGTAATCCATCGTGCCCGGCCTGAAATAGGGCGACAAACGGGACAGCTCGGGATAACGCTTTGAATAGGGCGGGTTGAGGTAATCCATCTCCACCAGCTCCCTGTGCGGACCCTTCAGGACCCAGTCAATCCAGCCCTCCGGCAATATCCCGTTGCCCCACATGCCGACACAAATACCCGGATCACAATCGATGAAATAATTATTGAGGACCCGGATGTCCCGGCCCCCGTGGATATTGACCGCCCGCTTGACCTTGTAGAAAATATTCCCCTCAATCAGCACCCCGCCGCTGAGGTCATCCATGTAGATGCCCATGCACAGGTATCCGGGCTGGCCGACGTGGTGGATGAAATTGCCGCGCAGAATGCTGCCGCGTCCGGCAAAACTGCCCGGAAAGTAGATCGCCCCCACGTCTGCGCTGTTGAGTGCGACCCGGTAAATCTCGTTGTGTTCGATGACATGGTCATTGCCGTGGAAAAGAATGCCGCAGTGGGGAAGATCGTGTATCCGGTTGTGGGCCGCGCGGTTTCCCACCCCGTAGAGATTGACCCCGGGACGGTAACATTCCTTGCGGCGCCCGAGATGGTGAATATCGTTGTTCACCGCAAAATGCCCGCCGGGTGTGAGGGTTTTCCGGTCTCCACCATCCATCTCGATGCCCCCGTCCCCGCAATGATCAATGTCGCAGGAATCCACCCCGTGCCCGCGTCCGCCCCTGATCATGACGCCATTGCTTCCGACATTCCGGATCGTGCATCCGGCGATGACCACGTTTTCCCCGCCGCCGATTTCCACGCCATGGGAGCGTCCTTCGGAAATTTCAAACCCCTCCAGACGCAGGTGGGAGGCCGTGTCACACTCCACCACGGCCTTTTCGGAAAGGGAAACGGTCGCGGCATGAACCGGCTGACCCTCCGGCGGATAAAAGTACAGGCGGCCGGCCTCCCGGTCGATCCAGTATTCCCCCGGGCTGTCGAGTTCCTCGAGAATGTTGTAATAAAAATAGGCCTGCCCCTTGTTGATCCCCAGATCGAGGACGGTGGCCGCCACCGAATAAAATTCGATCATGCGTTTTTCGGGAGTGATGGTTTTGATCCGGGCCGAACGGTCGTCAAAATCCCAGGTCAGAAAGCCGTGAACCCAGATGTCCCCGGTGTTCACCCAGCGGGCCGGGCGGTCCCCCTCATAATAAATGAACGGGTCCCGGCTCCCATGCGCTGCCCGTGTCTGCGGCGGAACCGGCAGTCCCGCAACGGTCACGTAACCCTGGTCGGGCCACCGCGCCAGCGTCTGGGCCCGCCCATTGATGAATAATTCCATGGGGGCGGTGGTGTATCCGGCCTCGTCCCACTGTCTGCCCTCCACATAGGGTTTGAGACGGCCAAAATCGGTGATCCCCGCCGCTTTCAAATCGATGCAACGGACCTTGTCCCGTATCTCCGGATTGAGTCGGGCCAGAATCGCCGGGTCGGCCGTGTCGCCTATCTGGTGCGTGACATTTTTTCCTCCACTGATGACCGGCCTTTGCCGACCGGTGGCCTTGTAGATGGCCGGGGCCCCCTTACTGCCGGAATCCTCCGTTTCAAAACGAAGCGGTCCGTAAATGCCCGGGGCCACCTCGACTGTGACCCCTTCCTTCGGCCACATTCCCCTGTTTTTTAATTCCCGAAGCGCCTGCTGCGCCCGCTCAATCGTGGCAAAAGGACGTGACCGTGTGCCGGGATGGGAGTCTTTTCCCCGGGCCTGATCGACATGCAGGTTTTTGTTTCCGCACCCGGCCAATGTCATAAGTACCAGCAATAGAATCAGATTCGTAAAGGTGCGTTGATTCATTTGAAGAGGCTCAAATTATTGAAATCTCTCCCAAAAACAGTGTATTCAGTGTTGGGTGGCCGTAGTTTTATGCTCCCGCCTCTGCGGTTGCAAGTCCTTTCATCATTTCTCTGACGCACTCCGCCGCGTCATGCTGCCTGATCTTTTCCGCGCATTTTGCGGCCACGGTGCGGTAGGAGGGATTGCCCTGCACCTTTTCGATCAGTCGCCGGGCGTTTGGTTCGTTCCAGTCGCCGGACATGATCCACTCCCCCGCCCCAAGTTTTTTGATGCGGGCGCCATTGTCGGGCTGGTCGTGGGCCATGGCCACCACAATTTGCGGAAGCCCGAAAGCCAGTCCCTGTGACACCGTCCCAACGCCGCCGTGATTGATAAAAAGACGGCACCGGGGCAAAATGCGGCTGAACGGGACAAAGCGTGAGTGATAGAAGTCCGGCGGAAGGGGATCGGGCACCTGCCGGTCATACTTGGCGACAAAAATGGCGCGGACCCCGAGCTGCTGGCAGACTTTGAGGGTGACATGAAAAAAGGGGCTGGCATGCATCATCGCCGACCCGGCCGTGACCAGAAGGGGAGGCGGACCCGCTTCCAGAAACGCCTCCAGCGCGGGATCGGGCTCACATTGATCGGCCAGGTCGTAGAGGGGAAACCCGGCAAACAGGAGGGGGCGCGGCCAATCCGGGGGATTCCCGGCAAACCATTCGGGAAAATAGGCCACGGAGTGTTCCGGGGAATGCCACCAATCCGGAAAAATGCGGCGGGGCGCGGGAAGATTTTCAGCTTCACACCACTGGCGGATGGCCGGGGTGAGCAACCGGTTCATGGGATTGGAATCCGATTCAAAAATCCATCGGAGCCACGGAGCGGGCAGCCACTTCATCCAGTGGAAGGCGGGGCCGGGTTCGGAAAATTCCCTGAAACTCAGGAGAATCACCGGCTGGAGGTGGAGGGTGACATGGCGGCAGCCGTATTTTTCGTGCATCGCCCGCGCGGCAAAGGTCACCGCCGATCCCATCACCACATCCTGGGGGGTCAGATGCAGGCTTTCGGCCGCGGCACAGTACTGGGGGAAGACCCGGGCACAATGGGCAAAAAGCAGGGGTCCGGAGCGGACCGGGCTCCACAGGTCCGGATCATTGGCCAGTTGCAAAAAGTGTTCCTTCGTCCCGAGGGGGATGCAGTCCAGGCCCGCCCCGCGGATGGCTTCCTCAAAATATGCCGAGGCGATGACGACCACCTCATGCCCCTCCTCCTTCAGAAGACGCCCCGTCCAGATGAAGGGAAACACGTCTCCGGAGCTGCCATAGGTCATGATGACAAATCGTGCCATGCGTCTATCTAACGAGTTCCACACTAGTTTTCATGCAAAATATCGAACACGAGAAAACATGCATTCTCCTCATCCGTGATATCCGAGTGATCCGTGGTTGGAAAAATTCTGCGTGCATCTGCGTCCTCTGCGGGTAAAACTTCCGTTCATGCCCTCCGCCAAACTTCCGAAATCCGCCGTTGTCGGCATCATCATGGGCAGCCAGTCCGACTGGGAAACCATGCAGCATGCCGCTGACATCCTCAAAAAATTCAATGTCCCCCACGAGGTCCGCATCGTCAGCGCGCATCGCACGCCCCAACGCCTGTTTGAATACGCCTCCAATGCACGCGACCACGGCCTGGAGGTGATCATTGCCGGGGCCGGTGGTGCCGCCCATCTGCCCGGCATGTGCGCCTCACTCACCCCCCTTCCGGTCCTGGGTGTGCCGGTTGAAAGCAAGGCCCTCAAGGGACTTGATTCCCTCCTTTCCATCGCGCAGATGCCTGCGGGAATCCCCGTGGGATGTCTGGCCGTGGGAAAGGCCGGGGCAATCAATGCCGGTCTGCTGGCCGTTTCCATCCTGGCCGGCAAATACCCCTCTCTGGCGGCTCCCTACGAGAAATATCGTGTCGCCCAGACGGCCTCGGTCAAAAGGAAACCCACCCCAACCGCATAACCTCCTCGCGCGCAGGCTTCGACTGTCCACGGGGTCGTGCTATCGACAATCCAATTTCCGTTGTATCCTCCCGTTGGTTTTGGTTCAATAACAATACAATCGAGATGTCAAAAACCGCCAAAATTCTCCACAAAATTCTCTCCGGCCAATCTGATGCCTCAATCCTGTTCCCAGAACTCGGTTATCTATTGGAAAAATTGGGGTTTTCGGTCAGAATTCGTGGGAGTCATCACATTTTTTATCGTGAGGGCGTCGAGGAAATCATCAATCTCCAATCCCGCGGAAAAAATGCCAAACCATACCAGGTTAGACAGGTCAGAGCCCTCATCCTAAAATACAAACTCGGTGGAGCCCTATGAAAACACAGTATGAAATGATTGTTTACTGGAGCCAAGATGACGGTTGTTACGTTGTGGAGGTTCCCGAATTGCCTGGGTGCATGGCCGACGGTCCCACCCCGGTTGAGGCAGTCAAGTGCGCGGAAAAAATCATTTCCGAATGGATTCTCACGGCCCATGAAGCCGGACGCCCGATTCCCAAACCCAAAGGCAGGCTGATGTATGCATAGCGGCCCAAAAACTTCCGCCTCCCTTTTTATTGCTGACAACTTCATTTTCCTGATTCAGGAAAATGATCAAACACAATGACTTCCCCGGTCGAAAACCCCATTCTTCCCGGTGCCACCCTTGGTGTCTTTGGCGGTGGCCAGCTCGGACGCATGTTCACCATTGCCGCGCGCCGCATGGGGTATCGTGTCCATGTGCTCACCCCCGAAACCGACAGTCCCACGGGGCAGACCGCCGATGTGGAAGTGGTCGCGGAGTACAACGACCTTCCGTCCGTGGAGCAATTTGCCCGCAACGTCTCGGTGGTGACCTTCGAGTTTGAAAATGTCGCCAGTGCGCCGCTGGAGAGGATTGAAAAACATGTGCCGGTGCGTCCCTCGAGTTTTGTCCTCCACACCACCCAGCACCGGCTGCGCGAAAAGAATTTCCTCCTCTCCCACGGAATCCCCACCACCCCGTTTCATGCCATCGGATCGCGCGGGGATTTGGACCGGGCCCTGGGGGAATTTGAACACCGGGCCGTGCTCAAAACCGCCTCGTTTGGTTACGACGGAAAGGGCCAGACCCGCATCCAGTCCCCGCAGGATGCCGACCGCGCCTGGGGCAACCTCAACGGCGCCGAGGGGATCCTCGAAAAATGGGTCCCTTTCGAAAGGGAAATCTCGGTGATTGTCGCACGGGGTCTGGACGGACAGATTTTGACTTTCCCCGTGGTTGAAAACGAACACCGCCACCATATCCTGGACACCTCGATTGTCCCCGCCCGCGTGACGCCGCAGAATGCGGCGGAGGCGGTGCGGCTGGCGGAACGGATTGCGGAAAAAATCGGACTGGTGGGCGTGCTGGCCGTGGAGATGTTTCTGTGTGCGGATGGACGGGTTCTCGTCAACGAACTCGCCCCGCGTCCGCACAATTCCGGCCACTTCAGTTTCGACGCGTGTGTGACGTCGCAATTCGAGCAACAACTGCGGTCCGTATGCGGACTGCCTCTGGGCTCGACCGAACTTCTGAGTCCTTGCGTGATGGTCAACATTCTCGGTGATGTCTGGAAGGACGGGCCCCCCGACTGGAAAAGCCTTCTGCAAATTGAGGACCTCAAACTGCACCTTTACGGCAAAAGTGATCCGCGCGCCGGGCGGAAAATGGGTCATTTTACCGTGTTTGGAAACACCGTGGAGGAGGCCCTTGCCAAAGCCCAAAAGGGAAAGCAGATTCTGGGCATCGGAACCTGACTTCACCATGACCCCCGCCGACGACTACCAAAAAATCACCGACCGGCTTTTTTACTGGTCGGCCTACGATTCAAAACTCAAGGCGGAGCTGTCGAGCAGTGCCTTTGTCGAGGGGGGAAACATGTTTCTGGTTGATCCCATTCCCCTGGCCCGGGAGGCCCTTGAGGAGATGACCTCCTTTCAGAATGTGAAGGCCGTGTTTCTGACCAGTGAAACCCACGGACGGGCGGCCCTTTTTTATCGGAAACATTTTGGCTGTCCGATCTGGGCGCATCCGTCGGCGCAGCCCGCCCTGCTCGCGGAAGGCATCACCCTCGACGACACCTACGAGGACCACGACATTGTGCTCAACGCCTGCGAAGCCATCCATGTACCCGGCACCAAGCCCGGGGAAACCGTCCTGTTCCTGCCCTCGGAAACCGGGGTGATGTTTGTCGGGGACGCCCTGATCAATCTGGGCAACACCGGTTTCAGTTTTTTGCCCGACCGTTACAGTGACAATCCTAGGCAATCCCGGGAGTCCCTGGTCAAACTGCTGGATTACCGGTTTGAAAGGATGTTTTTTGCGCACGGGGAACCCCTGCTTCAGGGAGCCGGCGACCGGCTTGAGGCCATGCTGCTGGACTGAGCTGCGCCTGCGTCCGTCTTTTGCCAGAACGTGAAATTCAGGCCCCTCTCGGCGTAGGGGAAATTGAACTCCGCATAACCTCCCCGGGGTTGACGACAAACCATTCGTTGATGTCACTCTTGTAGAAGACATCCCCACGAACCTCCTCAAAGGAGGAGTCACGCAGGCGGGAACCCTGCGGCCCGACCGTGATTTTGTATTTTTCCTCAAACTGATAGCCCACACGGGCGCCGAAGTCGCTTCCCGTGGTCCGGTTCAGGGGCGTTCAATCAAGGTGACAACATCCGTCCCGGGTGGGTGAGTGCCACCTAAAGCCAAGGGGGCCACTCCCTTGTCGTCGATGCCATCGGGTCCGACGGAATAAACCATGTAGCCTTTTGCGGTGGGAAGGTATCGGAGCGGTTTGTCATCAAAAACATCCACGGGGACGGATGGAAGGTACGCAGGAACCAATTCCTCGAAGGACGTGGGAAGGCGTTTGTGTTTGTGGCGAAAACGCTCGATGGCCAGTGTGCACAGAAGGTTTTGCCGCCAGGCCTCCTGGACCATGGCCTTTTCGGTCATTTTTGCCGCAAGTGGAACATAATTCTTTGTAAAAATCGCAAAAAGCGGAAGGGATTGTATCTTTTTGTCAAACTTCGATTGAAAATTTTTATGTAATGCCGGTTTTTTTGTATCCGCGATCATTTCCCGAAAAAGTCTGAGTGTACTGAGCTGGTCAATTTCCCAGATTCCCAAAGCTGAAAAAAACTCAAACAGGAGGTAACCCCCCGTTGCCAGAACCGCTCTTTCCCATTCAACATAATCCAGTGACAACGGAAGGGTGGGGGTCAGGGATGTCCCGGTGATGGATGATCTCCTGCCGGGGTCGGAAAGCGCTTTGATCCCTTCAATGATGATGACCCGCTCGGTGACAAAGGCACGGGGCAGCTTTTGGGAAAAATTCTGTTTTTCCAGAAGTGCGGAAAGTTCAATCAACGTTTCATCGGGCATGGAAATGCGGTTGAGGGAATCCTGAAGCGAGGCATAGGCGACGGCATGGGTTGACAGATTGACTTGGAACGCGTGCCATCCGGGATAATGGTCCAAAACCTCCGCCACCTCCCGTTGTGTTTTGAACGTGTGCCCCACCCCCCGAAACTCATGATCAACACAATGTGCCAGGGCTTTGATCCTTAATACCTCCTCGATCCTTTTGATCTGGTAGCTGGTTTGACCGGAGTGGATGCCTATAAAATCCAGATTCACGGGAATATAAATTCCAGACATTGAGGAGGCGTTGGAAATTTTCTCCAGAGCGGGGTGATAATGTTTTTTGAAATCGGAGAGTTGTTTTTGCAGTTCCGGTGAAATGGGATCGCTGGGTTTCGGGAAAAAATGTCTTTTCCCCGGGATATGGGTTCCAATGACAGGCATTGATTCCAGGGATGGAGGCACCACGGAAAATGCCGCCAGGGCATTGGTATACACGACGTACCGGTTTTCCGCATCCGGAACGGCCGGGTACCCTTTGAGCAGTTCCTCGGGAGTGACCGGATACCCTTCCGCACGGATTTTGGCGTATTCCTCCCGGATGAGATGGCGGACATAGGCCCGCATGCCCACAATGCACACGGTCAGAATCACCAGCAGGGCGAACACGCCCCACACCGACCACATCCACAGACCGGAGAGGGAACCTCGCCTCGCCTCTTCCGGAGCGGGTGCTTTTTTTTCCGTGTCCATGGCCGGGATGATTTCAAAAAAAACTCACCGAGTACAGGCCGGGATTGAAGGGTCGATTTGCATTTCCGGTTCCGGGGGATATCAACCCGGCTCCACCCTACCCCCAGACCAGGGTTACCCGGGCGCCCGGGGAGAGGGTCAACTCTGTCCCGGCCAGTTCCCGCCCCTCCACAATCAGTTTTTTACCGCCGGGTTGCCGGAGGACCACCCTGAGGGTCAAGGTCGTCTCCCAGGGATTGGTCAGGGACCAATGCGCCCCGTGCCTTTCGAGTTTCAACGCATCCAGACAGATGATTTCACCGGTCTGACCGTTGACGTACAACGCCCCGTTTTCCAGAACAAAAAGATCGGCGTACAAGACCAGGCCCGTACACCAGGCATGGGCCAGTTGCAGCGTGCCGCCCTTGGGCACACCGTTGGGGGTCTGATGCCAGCGCTCGGTCATCATGCCCCGGCGTGCATCAAAAACCCCGTCGTGGGTGGCGAGCATCTGGTGGCAACCCAGCAGATGGTTGCGGCATTGTTTGAGCAGATAATCGTCCCCCGTCTCCCTCCACAGCGCCACCAATTCCGGGGTGATGATCAGTCCGAAGGGATGCAGGTGGACATTGTTGGGCGAGGAAATATCCAGGCCCTTGGTCCGGTAATCGTACCGACCCAGCTGGCTCATGGGCGGAAAAACGGTGTTGTACTGCCAGCGAAAGGTCATGTGATACCCCGCCGCCAAAAGCGCCAGGTCCAGCCACGTGCGTTCCCCGGTCACCTGCCAGAGATTGGTGTAGGCCATCACCGCATTTTGCGGGTCTTCGGAGGTGACCATTCCATGCGATCCCTCCGGCGCACCGCTCATATACGCGTCACGCAGCGCCGCTTCAAAATGTTTTCCGCATTGTGCGGCGGCGGAAAGATAACGTGCCTGACCGGTGAGGCGGTGCCCCTCGACCAGGGCCGTGATCCAGTGGAGGCCTTCCTCTCCCTCCCAATCCAGCACCGATCCATCCGTCCCGTCGTATGCCTGGCCGGGGTTTCCGTGGTGCTGCTCGATGATGGGACAGACAAAATCCAGGTTGCGACACACCGCCGAAGTCCACAAATCCCTCGATTCCCTTTCCGGTTCCGTTTGAGCGGCGCGCGCGGCAAAAATCACGGCCTCCGCAAGGGTCCGTGACTGCAGTTCCTTGGAGCCGGCACCCAGCGTGCAGACCCCCCCGACACGATGCGGGGCGGGCCAGCCGGTTTCCCAGCCATTGTCCCTGGAAAATTTGCTCCAGAACGTCCCGAAGGGGGTGAGGTTGCGGCAGCAGAAATCGATGACCCTGCGTCCGGCCCGGGCGATGTCCGGACGGTTGTATTTCAAACCGTACTGGCGCATCGGGTGGGCGTAGGGGATGCCGCTGACAAAACCCGTGTGCATGTCGAACCGGTCCACGTGCCGGTTGTTTTTGGCGTAGTACCCCTCGTAGGTGCAGGTTTCCCAGAGCGCGGAATATTTGTCGTCGTAGTGCCAGGTGAAAAGACCGTACGCCGCATGGTCGATCCCCTCGCGGGCCGGGAACCAGGGGTTGGGCGCATGGAGGGCATCCCACCAGGAAAAGGTTTCCCGCAGCAGCGGATTGAAACTGTGGGGATCGGAGTCCCCCAGATACAGCCAGAATGGGACCGAGAACCGTTCACCCGGTTCCAGAGTCGCAAAGGTGACCACCGGCAGTGTGTTGTCCCCATCCACCGGTTTGCTCATGTCCCGCTGGCGCGGCTCCTCACGGTATGGCCAGGCCGCAACCAGGGCCCGGCTCCCGGAACGGTTATCTAGGCCGATGGAGGTCATGTGTCCGTTGCTGCTTTCCTCCATGACCAGGGCGACACTCCCCCCATTTTGCCAGGCAAAGACCGCCGGGACCGCCGTCAAATCCGACCGGAAGGTCCACCAGCTGTTGCGGGAAATGGAAAGATCGGGGGGTTCGACCAGCGAGGGCGGACCGCCGGTGTACATCTGGGTGTTTTTTTTGTAGAGCAACGCCGGAATCAGCCAGCGGGGTTCCGCATTTTGCTCCGCGAGCGGGAGCGTCCATTTCAAGTTGATCGCCACAGGAGAATCCGACACATTTTGCCCGGAGAACTCCAGATGCACGAGAGACGCATGCGGACCCTCGTGCAGGCCCGCCTTCAGGCGGATTTCCACCCCCCCCGCCTCCGCCCGCAGCCCCCCCGCCTTTTCCTCCCATTGCGGCGACAGACTCCCGTGGGGGGTGAGGATTTCCACCCAGCGGACGTGGGGCTTCAGTACCTGTGTTTTGCCGTGAAAAAGTTCCAGACCGTTTTCGGTCAGGGAAAAAGAGGGAGTCAGGGATTGGGGCATCGTCCTCCCATCATGGCTTATCCCGGTCTAAATATAAATCTGTTTTTTACCCCATCGCCATGCCGATCATGATGATCAGGACCATCCCGACCAGTTCGATCCCGTTGAGGATGCCCCCGACAATCGGGACCGTTTTCCCGACCCCCTCCCCAAACAGGGGAATGATGCCGAAGACAATCCCCATGACATTGAGACCCATGCCCGCAAAGGAGAGAAGCCCCACGACCATGTAGACCGGACTGTTGTCGGGCTCCCCCTTTTCGTGGGCCAGCCCCGCCACCACCAACAGAACAAACCAGGCCACAAACATGAACAGCCCGATTCCCAGACTGGTCCATCCCAGGCCGGAACTCCCTTTTGTGGCCGTTCCCCCCGTGGCCTGTGGGAGGGGCGGAGGAACAACGGAAGTTCCAAAATGCTGACCCGCGGGCTGCCAGTCGACCATCCCCTGACACCAGACAAGGTCCGTCGGCGCCACCTGACCGGAATCCATCATCTGCGTGATCAGTTCGCCGGAAAAAGGCCCGGACTGTTTTCCCTTTTGAATGAGGTGGTAGACCGGATGATTCATGAACCCTCTCCTATTGGAAAATGCCTTTCAGACCCTCTCCGATCCCCTTGAGCGGGTTGGAGAGCGTTTTGGAAATGACCGAGTCCATCTCGACCTTCACCTCATCGGTTGAACCCGTGAGCCGGAACGGGATGGTTTCGCCGCCCTCCGGGGTATCGGCGAAAGCACCGCGGGCGATGCCCGGAATTCCCTCCGCCATGGCCGCGTTGACAGACAGCACCATGTCCCCCGAAAGCGTGCGTGCGTGGTTGTAGATGAGCCCCCCCGTGAGTTTGTAATCCCGGTGGGAGATGAGGACATCCTGCGAGTGGATTTCGGATTCCACAAGGACGAAGCTCATTTTCAGTTCCGCCTCACGCAGCGGTTTGAAATCCTGGAAAATCTTGGCCTCATTGAATATGGCGTAGTCGGGCAGCGCCACACCGATGGTGAAATTTTTGACGGTCAGGGAACCCTGGCCGGAGAGCGCCGGGGAATCCGGCACAACCTTCCCGTCGAAATCCGCCTTCAAATCCAGGACCCCTCCCGGCGCATTTTTGAACCCCATCGCCGTCAGCAACGCCCGCATATCCGCGCCGGTCAGCTCCATTCTCCCCTTTTTGATCCACGGCTGGGTTTGCAGGGGGAGCGAACCGCTGAGCCTGATTTTTCCCCCGCTGATTCTGGCCGTGCATTCCGTGACGTCACAAGCCTTATCCGTGTAGACAAAAGCCGTATGCACCTCCGTGAGCACAAGACCGGCAATGGCCAGCCCCTCGGCGGAAAGTGTGCCGCGGACCTCCTTGGGCCCGCTCTGGGTGAGAGAGACATCCGCCTCATTGATTTTGACCGACCAGCCGGAAACATTCGCGGCCGTGATCTGGGCATGGCGGAAGCGCACGGCGGGGAGATTCATGGGAATGCGGTAAAGCGTGTTTTGAGGGTCCTCGCGCAAAAAGGTCATTTTGAGGGTTCCCCCCGTTCCTTCGAGTTCCGTGAGGGTGAGCTTCAGACCGAGCAGATCCCTGTAGGAGACGGATACCGCCATGCGGTCCGGGGCCACGGAGGCATAGGCGGATTCCGTGGGTGGCAGTTCAAGCCTTGGTTTGTCGAGGATGATTTTCAGCCCGCGCAGCCGGGCCTTTCCGTAGGAGAATTTCCCCCCGCTCTGGGACTGGACCTGATCGACAATCCATTGCCGCATCGGGTTGGAGCTGAGCACCGTTGCCGCCAGCGTGTTGAACGTCAGCGCCAGGGCGACCACACAGACCAACAGAAGGGCCGAGACAATGATCAGGGGTTTTTTCATCGGGAGACAGTTGACCATGGATCACGCAAAATTCACGGATTTTTTTCGGCCATGATTTTCCCCGGCCCCCGGTGTTTCTCAGAAATGTCACATTTGCCTGCTTGAGCTTCGGGGACCGGACGGTAGGCTGGAACGCCCTATGGGATCAGACTTTTCCTCACCGGAGCTGTACATCAACCGGGAGCTGTCATGGCTGGAGTTTAATGCGCGGGTCCTGGAGGAGTCCCTTGATTCCTCACAGCCCCTGCTGGAGCGTGTCAAATTCCTGTGCATTTTCAGCTCGAACCTCGATGAGTTTTTCGAGGTCCGTGTGGCCGGCATCCAGCAACAGATCGAGAACCACTCCAGTGACGTGGGTCCGGACGGGCTTTCCGCCACCGAGATATTCGCGGCGATTCGCAAACGGGTCCGGAAACTCGTGGACATCCAGTACCGAGAATGGAATGAAAAGTTGAGGCCGGCCCTGGTGGAAAACGGCATCCGTTTTGTGCAGCCCCCGGAGCTGAGCCCCAAGAACCGGGCCTGGAGCCGGAGTTTTTTCATGGAGGAAGTGTTTCCGGTCCTCACCCCCCTGGCGGTGGACCCCAGCCATCCGTTTCCCCAGCTTTTGAACAAAAGCCAGAATATCATTGTCCATCTGCGCAAACCCGGTCGTGCACATAACGGGGGGGAATTCCATGCCATCGTGCAGATTCCGCGCGTCCTTCCGCGTCTGATCCCCGTTCCGCCGGAAAAGGGGGATGGGGCGGATACGGACTACATCTTCCTGACGGATCTGATTCTCCACCATGCGGGCGAGTTGTTTCCCGGATTGAAGGTGCTGGGGGCTTACATGTTCCGGGTCACCCGCAACAGTGATCTGTACATTGACGATGAGGAGGCGGAGAATCTGCTGCGGACCATCGAGAAGGAACTGCACCATCGGTCCAAGGGAAATGCCGTGAGGCTTGAGCTGCACAAGGGGTGCCCGGAGGAAATCCAGCACTTCCTGCTTTCGAATTTTCACCTGCGCGAGGAACATCTTTATTTTCTGGATGGCCCCCTGAATCTGCAGCATCTCATGCCCCTGTGTACGAGCGACCAGTTCCCCCTGCTCAAGGACCGCCCCTTCTATCCCACGCGCGATCCGGCACTCCCCTCGGATGCCGACATTTTTGAGGTGTTGCGGCAGGAGGACGTCCTTCTGCACCATCCCTACGAGAGTTTTGACGCGATCATCGACTTTCTCGACCATGCCTCCCGGGATTCCCAGGTGTTGGCCATCAAAATGACCCTGTACCGCACCAGCGGCGACTCGCCGATTGTCAAAGCCCTCATCAATGCCGCCAACAACGGCAAACAGGTCACCGCCCTGGTCGAGCTGAAGGCCCGGTTTGACGAGGCCAACAACATCCAGTGGGCGCGCCTGCTCGAAGAATCCGGAGTCCATGTCGTTTACGGGGTCGTCGGACTCAAAACCCACTGCAAACTGCTGATGGTGGTGCGTCGGGACTCCGACAAAATCCGGCGCTACTGTCATCTGGGCACGGGAAATTATCATCCGCGGACCGCCCGCATGTACACGGATCTGAGCCTGATGACCTCCTCGGAACGGCTCTGCGGCGAGGTGGCGATGCTCTTCAACGCCCTGACGGGCCTTTCCGAATATCCCGCGTTTGAAAAGTTGCTGGTCGCCCCCTACGATCTGGCCAACCATCTGAAGGAGAAAATTTCACGGGAAACCCAGCTGGCCCTTGCAGGCAAACCCGGACGGATCATTTTCAAAATCAATTCCATTGTGGATGAGGAAATGATCAAGTCCCTGTACCAGGCCTCCTGTGCGGGGGTGAAAATCGATCTGATCGTGCGGGGCATCTGCTGTCTGCGCCCGCATATCCCGGGGGTCAGCGAAAACATCCGGGTCATCAGCATCGTGGGGCGATTCCTGGAACACAGCCGCATCTATTATTTTGGCAATGACGGCTCGCCGGAAATCTATCTTGGCAGTGCCGACCTCATGCCCCGCAATCTGTACCGCCGTGTGGAGGTGGTTTTTCCCGTGGAATGCGCACGCCTCAAAAAACATCTGTACGATGACATCCTGGAAACCTACCTGGCCGACTGCGTCAAAGCCCGGGAACTCCTCGTGGACGGCTCCTACAAACGCCTCAAGCCCGGCAACGGCAGAAAGGCCACCCAGGCACAGTTGACCTTTCGCGAAACGGCCCGTCACCAGTCCCGCATCATTTCCCAAAAAAACAAACCCGTCAAAGGGTTCACCCCGGTCAAATCAATGAAGGAATGACGCCCGTATCCCTGACAGGAGGGGGGATTTGAATGGTCCCTCCCAAAACACACACACCCATCACTCGTTTATGATTCCAGCAGCAAAATCCCTCCTGTTTTCAGCGGATTTCCGGCCTGTGAATAACTTGTTCAAAAGTTATTCTGGCTTTGCCTCCGAAATGGGGTATGACCGTGTGTATGTGTCACCCTGCTGACACCCAATTGAATTTTATTTGTAAAATTATAAAAATTACAATGTAACTGGTTTTATTTGAAAGATTTAAAAATAAAAACAATTTTTTAAAATTTCTCATTTTATGTCTGGGTTGAGAACGGTGACTCAACCAGATTTGACCCGCCACAAAATGACGATGTGTGAATAAGTGAATGATGTAATGGAAAACGCTGTTGAAATATGGGGGGCGGTCAGCCGCAAGATCAAGCCCTTGGTCAGTCAGGATACCTATGCCCGCTGGTTTTCCTCGCTGGCGGGGCATGCCTTTGAGAACAATTCGCTGACCCTTTCGGTTCCCAACGCCATCTACCAGTTTTGGATTGAGGACAACTATTTGCCATTGATCCGCGAACAGCTGTCCCAGGAATTGGGATGTCCGGTGGAGGTCCGTTTTGCGGTGTTGGCGGATCAGGAGACCCCCGGGTCCGGGATTTCCGTGGCGCCCTCCGGCGAGGCCCCGGTCGTTCCGACCAAACCCCGCACGGAAATGATCGCCTCCCAGCTTTCGGACAAGACCCGGGAGGCCGAACTCAATTCCAAGTATGTTTTCGACACGTTTGTCGTGGGGGCCAACAACAGCTACGCCCATGCCGCCTGCATGGGTGTTGCCAGCGCGCCCGCCCGAACCTACAACCCCCTGTTTCTCCATGGCGGTGTCGGTCTTGGGAAAACGCATCTGATGCAGGCCATTGGTCACCACATCATCTCCCGGAAGAAACACGCGAAGGTCGTCTACATCACCTGCGAAAAATTCACCAATGAGTTCATCGACGCGATCCAAAACAACGCCCTGGTGAAATTCCGCAAAAAATACCGGTCTGTGGATGTCCTGCTCATCGATGACATCCAGTTTCTGGCCGGCAAGGAAAAGAGCCAGGACGAGTTTTTCCACACCTTCAACACCCTGCACGACGGACACAAACAGATCGTTCTGACCTGTGACCGTCCGGCCAGTGAAATCGCCGGGTTGGAGCAGCGGCTGGTTTCCCGTTTTGAATGGGGGTTCACCGGCGAAATCCAGGCCCCCGATCAGGAGACCCGTGAGGCGATCCTGCGCAAAAAAGCCGCCTCCTTTCACATCACACTGCCTGATGAAATTTTCAAGTTTCTGGCCAGCCGCATCAAATCCAACGTCCGCCGTCTGGAAGGCGCCCTCTACCGCATTGCCGTCCACTGCTCCCTCAACAACGGGCACATCACCCCCGAAGAGGCCGAACACCACCTCCGGGACCTTCTCCAGGAGGAATCCAAACGCACCGTCTCCATCGACCTGATCCAGAAACGCGTGGCGGAACGCTTCGACATCCGGGTGGCGGATATGACCAGCAAGCGCCGTCCCGCCAGCATCGCCTTTCCGCGTCAGGTGGCCATGTATCTGTGCCGCCATCTGACCCCCTCGTCCCTGACCGATATCGGCGAAAATTTCGGCGGGCGCGACCATGGAACCGTCATCCATGCCTGCAAACTGGTCAGGGACCGGATGGAACTGGATGATCAGGTCCGTCAGACAGTCCACAATCTGATGCACAAACTGCAGCGTGAATAACCCTTCATAACCTGTGAATGAATGGGGACAACCGGTTCCATTCCCTAAAAAATGACCCGGTCAGCAGAGTTCGGGGAGAATCCGCACAATTGATTCACTATGAAAAAATATTGTAAGTCCGTCCAATTCAATGCATCCTCGGCGTTCACGTTGTTATTCACACCCAGAAGAAGATGAATTTGTATGGGTTTTAAAAGAATAATCATTAACGGTGTTAACAAAATATGAAATTCACTGTCTCAAAAGAAGCCTTCATTGAAAGCCTCCAAAAGGTGCAGAGTGTCGTCACTTCCAAAACCACACTGCCCATCCTTTCAAATGTGCTCATTTCCGTGGTGAACAATGTCATTGAGCTGACCACCACCGATTTGGACCTGGGGGTCCGCTGCCAGATGCAGGGGGAGATTGAGAGTCCGGGGGCGGTGACCCTCCCGGTCAGGCGTCTTTTCAGCATTGTCCGGGAACTGCCCGACAGTGAGCTGACCCTGGAGGTGGATGACAAGAACATGGCCTCGATCCGTTGTGGCCAGAGTTATTTCAAGATTGTGGGCATTGCGGCGGATGAATTTCCGCCTTTTCCGAAACTCGAGGGAGCCCGTGTGTTCAAGGTGCTCCAGAATCAGTTCCGGTCCGTCCTCAAAAAAACCTCCTACGCCATTTCCACCGATGAAACGCGTTATGTTCTCAACGGGGTGCTGATGAGTTTCAAGGAAAACAAACTGACCGTGGTGGCCACGGATGGACGGCGGCTGGCGCTGGTGGATCATGAGATGGAATTTCCAAAGTCCAGTGAGGGGGATTTCATCCTGCCCACCAAGGCGGTCAATGAACTGGGGCGGCTTTTGAGTGACAAGGACGAGGAGCTGAAGATCAGCATTTCCGAAAACCAGATCAGCTTTTTCATCGGACAGACCACCCTTGTCACCAAGTTGATTGAGGGTACCTATCCGAACTACCGGCAGGTCATCCCCAGCGAGCCCAAGGAACGGATCACCCTGGAAAGGGAATCCTTCATGGCGGCCGTCCATCGTGTGTCCCTGCTGACTAACGACAAGTCAAATTCCATCAAGCTTTCCTTCGGCAAGAACAATCTTCTGATCACCGCCAACACACCCGACGTGGGCGAATCCAAGGAAAACCTTCCCATCAATTACAAAGGCAAGGATGTCACCATCGCCTTCAACCCGGCCTTCCTGCTGGACCCGCTTCGCAATGTTGACAACGACACCGTGACGATGGACCTGATCGATGAACTGAGTCCCGGGGTCATCCGAAACAACGAACCGTTTCTGTATGTCATCATGCCCATGCGTCAGTCCAGTTAGGGTCTCACGGGGACGGAATCACCCGTCAGTTTGGGACGTTTTCCGAGTGGGTGCCGGGGATTGATAGGAGCGGAAACGGGTGACCAGTTTTTCCGGGTCCGGATCGATCATGATCATGTCCCGATGGACCGGGCGCAGCAGCCCGCAATCCACCGAATGCCCGAGAAAACCGATCAGGGAGTCAAAATATCCGGACACATTGCACAGGCCGATGGGTTTGCTGTGCATCCCCAACTGGGCCCACGTGGCAATCTCGAAGAGTTCCTCCAAGGTACCCAGGCCGCCGGGCAGGGTCAGAAACCCATCCGCCAGCTCTGCCATCATTTTTTTGCGTTCATGCATGGATTCAACCACGTGGAGTTTGGGAAGATTCAGATGGGCCACCTCCCATTCCACCAGGTGTTTGGGGATCACCCCGATGACATGGCCCCCGGCGGTCAGACACGCATCCGCGAGGGTTCCCATCAGACCCACGTTTCCGGCGCCATAAACAAGGGTGATTTTTTCACGGGCCAACAGACGTCCGAGCGTTTCCGCCGCCTCCACAAAGGCGGGATTGTTTCCCAGGCTCGAACCGCAATAGACGCAGAGGGCTTTCATGGGACCAGCATGTCCGGTGGGAACTCGGTGTAAAAATCCACCAGGTGGAATCCATTTTCAGGCGACACCCTTGAGGGTGGCACGGGCGTATTCACGGTTGAGGGTGGCGATGACCTCACGGCTGATTTCCTTGGGGCATACGGCCTCGCAGGAATAGGTGTTTGAACAATTGCCGAATCCCTCCCGGTCCATCTGTTCCACCATCGCCAGCACGCGCCGCTCGCGTTCGGGATGGCCCTGGGGCATCTGGTGGAGATGGGTGACCTTGGCACCGACAAAGAGCATGGCCGAGGAATTTTTGCACGCGGCCACACAGGCTCCGCAGCCGATGCACTGGGCGGCATCCATGGCCTTGTCCGCATTGACCTTCGGGACGAGCTGGGCATTGGCCTCGACGGCCTGACCGGTGTTGACCGAGACAAAACCGCCCTTCTGGATGATGCGGTCAAAGGCCTCACGATCCACGACCAGATCGCGAAGGACCGGGAAGGAGTGGGCCCGCCAGGGCTCGATCACCAGGGTGTCCCCGTCATCAAAGTGGCGCATGTGCAACTGACAGACCGTGGTCGCCTTCTGCCCGCCGTGGGGGGTGCCGTTGATGACCATTGAGCAGGTGCCGCAGATGCCTTCGCGGCAGTCGGAATCGAACATGATCGGAGCCTCGCCCTTCAGAACAAGCCCGTCATTGACCACATCGAGCATTTCCAGAAAGGACATGTCCGGGTTGACCTCCCGGGCCTCATACTCCACAAAACGACCGGGGCCGCCCTTTTTTTCCTGTCTCCATACACGCAATTTGAGGTTCATAAATGGGATATCCTTTATTTGTAGCTGCGCACGCCGGGGTGGACCTCCTCAAAAACGAGGGGTTCGGCATGGCGCAGGGGGGCCTGGCCTTCGCCTTGGTATTCCCAGACGGCGACATGGGAGAATTTGCTGTCATCACGGACACATTCCCCATCCGGTGAGGAATGTTCCTTGCGGTAGTGGCATCCACAGGATTCGTCCCGGGCCAGGGCGTCGCGGACGACGATTTCGGCGAAGTCGATGTAATCGGCCACACGTCCGGCGTATTCGAGTTCCTGGTTGAGTTCCCCGTTTTCTCCCGTGACCTTTACATTGGTCCAGAATTCCTTGCGGATCGCCGGGAGCTTGGCCAGAGCCTCCTCAAGCCCGGCCTTGTCGCGGGCCATGCCGCATTTGTCCCAAAGAAGGCGTCCGATCTCACGGTGGAAACTGCGCACGCTGCGTTTGCCATTGATGGAAAGCAATTTGTTGATGCCCGCCGTGACGTTGGCCTC
>JANRIZ010000026.1:0-12658 GCA_033764445.1 Verrucomicrobiia bacterium
GCCAAAACTCATTGTCCCTCTCCCACCCATGGGTTCCTTCCATTCTCAAATCCCAACTTCAATCGCGCTCACTTTTCATCGCGTTTATCTGCACACACCGACTTTTCAGAAACTTTACCCTTCGGCTTTCTATTCCCCAGCCAATATTCCACGACGAACCAGACAGCAGTGATGACTACACAAAGAATGATAAAACCTATGATATTTAACAAAGTCATTTTAAAGGCACTCGATGATTCAAAAAAATGGTAATGATGCGTGCTGGTTGTTGTCGAGTTTTTATAGTTGATTAGCTGCTCCACTTTGGCCACGAGCTGGAGTGGTTTGGAAAACTTTGTGCCATTAAACGAAATATGATTGCCCCCGCCTCAGCATAGTTTTCAAGGGTTAGCTGGTGATTAGAATCAATTGTGAAATGTGCGCAGGCTTTGTGCACACCCTGAATGAAGAATGCTAGGGTGTCTTTGTCGGGTTCGGCCAAATTATCAACTTCAACAAAATGTCCGCCGACATCAGGTGCCTTTACGTCATCTGTTAGACCACCCTTGTATTTTTTATGCTCTCGATCGGACGTCAGACGACCAGAATTGTTGTTATATCCAATTCCAAGGAAAGAAAGCAGTATACGTCCTGAGATAGCTCCAGCTTCGAACGCTTGATTGGTATGCTGGCATGGTTGAATCCACGATGGACGAAACCCATCACGCAACAATGAGAGTCGATACGGAATATGTTGCTCCAACATTTCCTTCTGCTGGCCCTCTTTGAGCTCGGCGAGTCCTGGCCTGGTCACATTTCTCATAGGGTAGGAATTTTAAAGATGAAAGCGATTAGGTTTTTTACTACAGTTCATTCATCCTCCTGTTCACCGGGTGCCCGATGCGTCACGTGCCCGACCTCACATGCAAACTCCCCGAATCATTCGAGGGCGGCGTCATCGAATGGATTCGTTGAGGCTCATGCTTCGCGATCCGCCGATTCAAGTTCCGACCGCCCCAGCCAGTAGCACGCGAGCGGCGCAGGGATTTTCAAAAGCTCCATCTCCTCCCCGCCTTCGTTCAGCCGCAACACGCCGAAATCCGACAGCCGCCGCGTCACCACGTAGCCGCGCTTCACCTTCTTCGTCGCGCAAAACTCCCTCAGCCCCTTCAGTTCGCCCGCGCCCGTGCTTTGGCCGCGATATTTCACCTCGAAAGGCACCAGCCGCCCCGGCACCTCGGCTACGATGTCCACCTCCGCATCGCGCTTCCCGCGCCAGTAGGCGAAGTTCACGTTCACATCGTAAAACCGCGTGAAGACGTGCTTGAAAAACGACGTCTCCACCGCGCGCCCCAGCAGCGCGTCGTCCGTAAGCAATGCCCGCCCCTTCGACAGCACGCTGGGCCCGATGGCCGCGTCCGCCATGTAAATCTTGTGCCGCCCACGCAGCACCTCCTTGCCGTAACCCAGTGGCGGCAGCTTGTGGATGAGATGCACCGTGGCCAGCAGTTCGATGAAATTCGTCACCGTCGGCTTTTTTACCGCGAGGTTCTGGCAGAGTGCCTGCATGTCGAGCAGCCCGCCGTCGTGCAGGCAGAGGTAGAGAAACGTGTGCTCCAGTTCCACCACACGCCGCACGCCGAAGAGCGCGGTCATGTCCCGCTTCAGCACCTTGTCCACGATGTCCTCGCGCAGGAGCTTCTGCGCCCACGTCACGCTCGGCGCCAGCGCGCACTGCGGGAAGCCGCCCCGCTGAAGATACTCGTGGAAATGCACCACCAGCGCCTCGCCCACCTCGCCCGTGCGGGCAAACTGCCCCTCGCCCCACTCAAACAGCCCCGACAACGACGGCACCGGCGGCAGCTCCGGCTCCGGCTTTTTCTGGATGCGGAGAAACTCGTAAAACGACAGCGTCGCCAGCCGGATCGTGTGCCAGCGGCCCACGCCGCTCTCCTGCTGCTCCGCCACCAGCGGCGTCGCCGAGCCGGTCAGCGCGATGCGCCGGTCCTTTTGAAAGTCCACCTGGTGCTTTACCCACGTCTGCCAGTGCGGCAGGAACTGGATTTCATCCACTAACACATACTCCAACCCCTGCTCCCGCACCTCCGTCGCACGCCATAGCCGCAGCACCGTATCCAGCCCCGCCAGCTTCAGCAGCGGATGGTCAAAGGTCACATACAGCACATTGCGCGGCGGCACCCCGCTGGCGACCAGCGCCTCGATGGCCTGGAGAAAAAGCGTCGTCTTCCCGATTTGCCGCGCCCCGCTCAGCAGCACCGCGCGCGGAGCCGGCGGCTGCCGCAGCCACAATTCAAGCTCCGCAAACGCCGCCCTCCGCCACGTCGGCAAGTCCGCCACACGTTCGCCCCGCCACCACGGGTTCATCTCGTGGAGGATGGAAATCAGCTCGGAATCAGGCGCTATCATAGCTGTAGCATCCTAAATTAAATAAATAAGGCAAGTGTATTTTACTTAAAAGTGATATTTTGGAATTTATACATAGAATTTGGATCGTTTTCAACCAACTGCTAAAACCTTTCATGTGAGTAGGTCGGTGTCCGCCACGCGCAACTCCCCGCTCAGCAGCTTCGGCAGTCCCGATACATCGGGATAACGAAGCCTAGCGAGGGTACGGGATTGGTGGAGGTTGGCTATTATCTGCCAATAAAAATGTCTTTCCAGTTTGATAGCCATATTTGGACCGGCGAAATTGTGGCGATTATGAAACGTATGGAAAGTAAAAAACGGTGCGAAATGTGACAAGACGCTCGGAAACTCAAGAACTGAACCCAGATTTGCTCAGATTGACACAGATTCCTTTTAACCACGAAGGTCACGAGGAACACGAAGGGAGAAACTTTAACCGCGGATATCGCGGATGACGCGAATGGGGAGGCATTGAATTTCAAATTCAATATTCAAGATTCAAAAATGGGGGGAATGTCTAATAACGGACTGATGACGATTTCAGCACGCTCAACGCTCAACGCTCAACCGACAACCGACAACCGGCAACCGGCAACTCCGATACATCGCGAGCAAGTCTGCGGATGAAGTTCCCCTTCCCATCCGTGTCAGAATTTTCGGAGTTTACTCGCGGGGGCTTTCGGGGTTTACTCGCCTCCCCCTTATGTTCGAAACACTGTCATCAAAGCTCGAATCCGCCTTCAAGTCGTTGCGCGGGCTCAACCGCATCTCCGAGGAAAACGTCTCCGAAGCTCTCCGCGAGGTGCGCATGGCGCTGCTGGATGCCGACGTCAATTTCGAGGTCGTCCGGGATTTTATCGAGCGGGTCAAAACCCAGACACTCGGCCAGGAGGTCACCCGCACGGTCTCCCCGGGTCAGCAAATCATCAAAATCATCCACGACGAATTGGTCACCCTGCTCGGTTCGCAAAATGCGGGTCTCGCCCTTTCGGCCAGTCCGGCCAAGATCATGATGGTGGGTCTGCACGGTTCGGGTAAGACCACCTCCACGGGCAAGCTGGCCAAAATGCTCCAGAAACAGGGCCGCAAATTGCTGCTCGTGGCCTGCGACGTGTACCGTCCGGCGGCCATTGACCAACTCAAAACCCTCGGCACCCAGCTCGAAATTCCCGTGTTCTCCAAGCCCGGCGAACTCAATGTGGTCAAAATCGCCGAGGAAGCGGAGCGTTTTGCGCTGACGCTTCAGGCCAATGTCATCATCTACGACACCGCCGGTCGGCTTCAGATCGATGACGCCCTGATTGCCGAGCTGGTCCAGCTCAAGGCCAAGGCCCGTCCGCACGAAATCCTGCTCGTGGCCGACGGCGCGCTGGGGCAGCAGGCGGTGGATGTCGCCTCGAAATTTAATACGGCCCTGGATCTGACCGGGATCATTCTCACCAAAATGGATGGTGACGCCCGGGGTGGCGCGGCCCTTTCGATCCGGTCGGTCACCCAAAAGCCCATCAAGTTCATGGGCACCGGCGAAAAGCTGGAGGCCCTCGAGCCCTTTCACCCGGACCGGCTGGCCTCCCGCATTCTGGGCATGGGCGACATTGTCACCCTTGTGGAAAAGGCGCAGGAACAGGTGGATGTGGAGAAGGCCGCCGAGCTGGAGCGCAAAATGCGCAAAGGCGACATGGACATGAATGATTTCCTGGAGCAGCTGCGTCAATTAAAAAATATGGGGTCCCTCGAAAATATCCTTGGCATGCTGCCAGGAATGGGTAGTGTCACCAATTCCCCGATGGGTGCCAATGCCATCTCCCAAGGAGAGGCCCAGATGAAACGCGCCGAGGCGATGATTTTGTCGATGACCCCCGGGGAAAGGCGCTTCCCGCACCTGATCAACGTCAGCCGCCGTCAACGCATTGCACGCGGCAGCGGATCCAAGTTGCAGGAAGTCAACCAGCTCTTGAGCCAGTTCGATCAGATGAAAAAAATGATGAAGAACATGGGCAAGATGCAGAAAATGATGGCACGCATGGGAGGTCAAATCCCCGGTCTGCCGAAGATGTTTTAAAATTTTAAATGGGCTGCTCCAGCGGCCCACCCAAAACGCCGAACCCGCGCGATATGCCTGGAGCCGTATCCGCACCGAAAGGAAGTGCCACCATGGCAGTTCACATCCGTCTGAAAAAAATCGGGACCAAGAATGATCCCGTCTACCGTATCGTTGTCGCCGACTCCCGCAGTCCGCGCGATGGTCGCAATATCGAACAGATTGGCACCTACGACCCCCGCAAAGCCACGGATACCTCAAGCATCCAGCTTGAACGTGTGGAGCATTGGGTCAGCAAGGGAGCCCAACTCTCGGATACGGTCCGCTCGATTTACAACAAGGCCAAGGCCGCCGCACCGAAAGCCGCCTGATTTTCCGGCGGGTCGGGGCCTGTTCCTGACATCCCCCCCGCGAGATTGAGGCCTTTCCCATGCGCATCGAGGTGCTGACCCTTTTCCCGGGAATCCTGCAGGGGCCTTTGCAGGAGAGCATTCTCAAGCGCGCACAGGAAAAAAACCGGGTCCAGATCGGTGTCCGCAATATCCGGGACTGGACCCACGACAAACACAATACAGCGGACGACAAGCCGTATGGCGGCGGACCCGGGATGGTCATGAAACCCGGGCCTGTGTTCGAAGCCGTGGATGAAATCTGCGGCCCCAAACGCCAGGGATGGCGGGTGGTTCTCACCTCGCCCTCCGGTCGGAGGCTCGACCAAAAGCTCTCCCAGGAGCTGGCGCAAGAGCCGAATGTTCTTTTGATATGCGGTCATTATGAGGGAATCGACGACCGGGTCCGCCAGGCCCTGGTCACCGACGAAATCTCCATCGGCGACTATGTCCTGACCAACGGGGCACTGGCCGCCCTGGTGATCATCGACTCGGTGGTGAGACTGATCCCCGGAGTGCTCGGCGACGAGTGCTCCAGCGAGGATGAGTCTTTCAGCCACGGTCTGCTCGAGTACCCCCATTATACGAGGCCCGAAGAGTACCGTGGGATGAAAGTCCCCGAGATTCTCCTGGGCGGCAACCACGCCGAAATTGAAAAATGGCGGCGCGCCCAGTCCCTCGAAAAGACCCGCAGACAAAGACCCGATCTCCTGGAAGGCCAGGCTTGATCCCAACACAACCCATTTAATACAACCCAATCGGAGCAGAAAAAGCATATGAACGTACAGAAACTCATCGCCGGCATCGAAGCCGAACAATTCAAATCTCTCGCGCCCTTCTCGGTCGGGGACACCGTCAAGGTGCACACGATCGTCAAGGAAGGTGAAAAATCCCGCGTCCAGATTTTCACGGGTATTGTCATCTCGCGCAAAGGCAGCGGGCTGAATGCCAACTTCACCGTCCGCCGCATTTCCTACGGCGAAGGGGTCGAGCGTATCTTCCCGCTGCATTCCCCCAACATCGAAAAAATCGAGGTTGAAAAACAGGGTGACGTGCGCCGCGCCAAACTCTATTACCTCCGCGACCGCGTGGGCAAACAGGCCACGACCGTGAAGGAAAAGCAGACGGACTCCAGCCGCGCCAAACAGGCCGCCGCTACCGCAGTCAAATAATTGCTCCGACCATCGGAGTCACCTTTTTTTCATCCCGTTGCCGCATCCCCATGCGACAACGGGATTTTTCGTGCCTTGGTGGCACGGAACCTTGGGAGCAGGATGCTCCCGCTACTTTACCGGCTTCCCGCAGGATCTTCATGGTAGTGGAAGCATCTTGCTCCCGTACCCTTTCTGCCCCGCTCGGAACCTTGGGAGCAGGATGCTCCCGCTACTTTACTTGGGAAATGGCTCCGACCGCTCAACCGCATCGGCGTCACCGCCAAGTTCCGGGGGCCAGTAGGAGAGATCATCGGGGGTGTTGAAGGCCGCGTGGAGGCGCTCCAGCTCCTTCATGCGCTCCTCATAGGGCAGACGCGCCCAGTCGGCCTTTTCCTGACCGAACAACTCTGCGAGTTTTTCATAAAACTCCTCAGGGTGTTCCGGATGAGATTCATTCATGGGGTCATTTTTGGCATTCATGGCAGCATTTCCTCCAAAGGAGGTGTTATGGTTTCAAGCAAACCGACGTCATCACCATAAATCTCCACGATCACGGACTGGGCGTTTTCAACAATCTTCATCCGGCCTTCAGCCCCTCCCAATGGCTCCAGTGGCAACTCATGCTGACGTACCGCCCCACAAACCAGATCATGCTGCCGGTCAAATGAGGCGGAAACAGGCCATGCGAAATCATTCTGGCCACGCCAACGACGGATGAATTGTTTCCACTCATGCTGGAATCTCCGATAACGCCCCTTGTTGACCTCCTCCCACAAAGTACGCTCCGCAGCCAGACACTTTCTCAATCCAAAACGCGGGGTGTCCATTTCCACAAGAAGAGGACGCCTCTTCATCAGTGTCTTCCTCTGATCCTCCGATGCCGTCGTCCAAAGTGCTTTCAAAAGGTCGGGGCTTCGGGCATGCAAAAGGGCTTCCGCATTCTTCCGACTGCCCACCAAATCACACAGTGCCTCCACCATGGGCCAATCCTTGTCCCGGTCCGTCTTTTTCATTTGTGCGACAACCAGTTCGTCCGCCAATTCATCGCCGGAAACCGCAAATGCCTTTTCCGCTGTAAGTCTTGGCGGTTGACCAAAAAAATCCAGACGCTGCTCTTCGGAACTCGGAACATCCTGAATGATCAAATGACTCGTCCACCCCCCCAGATGATATTCGCGGTCCAAGGGGGCCCCAAAGATGCCCCGGTACGAGATGCGCCAGTTGGCACCGCTCAACCCTTTTTCCTGACGGCACAGGAGGGAGACAAGTTTCTCAAAATCGTCGGGATGAATGATCCAATCCGTGTCCTTGGTGGTTTCCTGTATCCCGTATTCCACACACGCCATGCCGGAGGTCAGCAACGCCCGCACGCCCTGCTCCCTGAGCAGGTCCCGGAAAAGGCGGTAGAATTGAAGCGGGGTGGTCATGGGCTCAACAACGAACATCACGAGCGTGCCAGCATCCCTGCCTTGCTTCAAGGGGATAAACGCCATGGGAACGGGATCAGGATGCTCCCGCCATCTTGCACCCAAAGCAGTGGGAGCATCCTGCTCCTGTTTTTCCTGTTTCCAATGGCCTGGGGCCTTGTGCCCGTGTGGGACAGGGAGTGAAACCTGGGTGGATCATCACACAACGGGGTCTGACCGTGTTACCCTGCAGTGCCCTGATGCATTGTGATGTGTCTGTTGTCCATTCCACCTTTCCGCAGACCCGCTCCGGCCGCTTTGGACCGTTTGATTCGGAAAATCCTCTGCCGCTGCACATTACTGAGAGCCTGGCCACTCCGGGGCCGTCCGCGCGGGGGTGTGGGCTTGGCCCATGGCTGACCTTTGATACTTTCCCTGGCGACAAGGTCATGCAGACCATAGGCAAGAGCGGCCAGGGCGATTCTGGCCCGCTGCCGGGGGGAGAAAGCGGGGGATTCTATGGTGACGGCTCCCCAATCCCCGGGTTCTGCCAGTATTTTCAATCGTTTCCCCGGCAACAATTCGATCGGGCGATTGGTCCATGCCCCGGAGGCCTTGCAACGCACGCCCGCCATCTCGCATACTTTTCTGACCGGGCAGGGATTCCGCTGTGCAAGCCTGGGACGATACTCGGTCGGGAGATAAAACAAGGGAATTGACATATTCGTTATGATAACGGAAATTCCCGTGAGCGCAACGAGGATCAACATCAAGGAAAACCTCATGGCCCGATCAAAACCTCCGGATGACGATTTTGAAAAACTGCTTCGGGCCTGTCTGGAGTTTTCGATGCTCTTCCCGGACGGGGTGGTTTTCATCGGAGGGATTGCCGTGTACTTGCACGCCATGAATCACGAAAAAACCAGGGCGCTGGCGGAGGCGACTCATGATGCGGATTTTTACATATCCCTGGCGGACATGGCCGATCTCCGGGACATCGAGGAGGTGACGGCCAATCGAAGGCTCAACAAACATCAGCTGATCAAAAACGGATTCGAATTCGACATCTATACGGAGCGGCATTCGGCACTGATTGTTCCCTACGACCAGATCATGGCCTACTCCATTGTCCATGATCAAATGAGACTTTCGAGCCTCGAGCACCTTCTGATCCTGAAATTGGAGGCATTCCGTGACAGGGAACGGAGCAGCAAGGGGCAAAAAGATGCCAAGGACCTGATCCGCATCTCCCTGATTCTCACGGGCACACGCTCACGGATACAGCGGGACCTGATATTCCCTTTTCTCAGCGAGGACCATCTCAAGGCACTGGACCGAATCGCCCGCGGTCCCGAGTTTCTGTCCCTGGCAAAAGGCAACGCCAAAGAGGCCAAGGAAATGAGAACCCAATTTCATCTTCTGACAGGGCTCCTTCACCAAGGAATCTGAAAAGATCGAGTCTCCAATGCCTTTCGGCAATTTGTCCGTCTGGGACAGTAAAAATAAGCCTGGTGAGGTATATCGAAAAATGGTCTCCAATCTTTCCCGCTCGCAGAACCGTGGGATCAGTATGCTCCCGCTACTTTTCGGATTCGAGAGCCTGACGGGCCTTTTTTAAGATTTTCTTCTGCGCCTCGCCGACCTCGGGATAATGCAGGTCCAGACTCATCAGCTTCCGGAGGATCACCGCCGAAACCGCCAGCCGGGCGAACCACTTGTGATCGGCGGGAATCACATGCCACGGGGCATGGGCGGAACTCGTCCGGTTGAAAACGTCCTCGTAGGCGGCCATGTATTCCTTCCAGTGTCCGCGCTCCTGCACGTCCGCCGCCGAAAACTTCCAGTTTTTTTCGGGTCGGTCGATCCGCTCCAGAAAACGCCGCTTCTGCTCCGCCTTCGAGACGTTCAGGAAAAACTTCAGGACCACGATCCCGTTGTCGACGAGGTACTCCTCAAAATGGTTGATCTGCCGGAAACGCCGTTTCCAGATTCCGTCATTGATGCGGTCCGGGGGCAGGTGCTGTTTTTCCAGGAACTCCGGATGCACACGGACAACCAGGGTCTCCTCGTAATAGGACCGGTTGAAAATGCCAATGCGTCCCCGTTCGGGCAGTGTCTTGAAGGATCGCCACAGGAAATCGTGGTCGAGTTCCTCCGTCGAGGGCGCCTTGAAGCTGTACACCTGGCACCCCTGCGGATTGATGCCGCTCATGACATGTTTGATGCATCCGTCCTTGCCCGCCGCATCCATGGCCTGAAAAATCAGCAGCAGGGCATACCGGTTCTGCGCATAGAGTTTGTCCTGGAATTCCGAGAGCAGCTCCACCCCCTCGACCAGTTTGGTCTTCGCATGTTCCTTGTCCCGGACCCCGTCCACATACCCCGGGTCAAAATCCTTCGCCAAGGACACCTTTTTCCCGGGTTTCACCACAAAGGGGGCGATGAATTGATCGAGTTTTTTGCGGCTGTATTCCATGGTGTGACCTCCGGCATGTTCCCCAAACCGTACGACGGTTGGCCCGATTCGACAAGTCCGGGGTTTCCCATCCCAAAAAAACAGTGTTTTCAGGATAAAACCGGAAACCACGGATGTAACACCGATCTAAAACGGATGGGGGAGTGGCACACCCAAAATCAGCGGACTTGTCACGTCGGAGTTTTTCGCAAAGAGGGAATCACCGATTGTTTTTCCAATCGATCCATGCACACTTTTCCCCCTGTGAAAACACATCCGAAACTGATTTTTGAAACGGAGGCCCGGACCCGGGGATTTGCTCTGATTGCCGGGATTGACGAGGCCGGGCGCGGTCCGTGGGCCGGACCCGTGACAGCGGGGGCCGTCATTCTCCCGCCGGATTTCACACACGCGACCCTCAACGACTCCAAACAACTTTCTGAAACTCAGCGTGAAGAGCTTTACGGGGAAATCACCGCACATCCGTCCATCCGCTGGGCCGTGGGCCTGGCCTCACCGGAGGAAATCGACTCCCTCAATATCCTCCAGGCCACCCATCTGGCCATGCGCCGGGCGGTGGACCAGTTGTTACCCACACCCGATTTCCTGCTCATTGACGGACGCCCCGTCAAATCCTTCACCCTTCCCCGTCAGTCCATTGTGAAGGGTGATTCCAAAAGTCTTTCCATCGCCGCCGCGTCGGTCCTGGCCAAGGTGACGAGGGATCGACTCATGCTTGAGTTTGACCGCGAATTTCCCCAGTATGGCTTTTCAAGACACAAGGGGTATGGGACGCCCGAACATCAGGCGGCCCTGAAACAACATGGGATTTGCCGCATTCATCGAAAATCTTTCGCGCCGGTTCGCCTCGTGGCGGAACGGACCCTCCTTTGATTCGAGCAAGGAACTGGGCGACTACGGGGAAAACCTGGCCGCCCGTTTTCTCAGACGGGAACACGGTTACAAGGTTCTTGTCCGTCAATGGAAATCCGACCGGGGCGAGATCGATCTGATCGCCCGGGACCGGGAATTTCTGGCTTTCATCGAGGTCAAGACCCGGACCCGCACGGAATTCGGTCTGCCGCAGGATGCAGTGAATCAGGAAAAACAGCGCCGTCTTTCACGGGCGGCACTGGAATATCTGCGGCGCCTCGGCAACCCGGACCTGACTTTCCGTTTTGACATTGTGGAGGTGCAGAAAAACGCCGAAAGCGGGGCGTTTGAATGCAGACTCATCCAGAACGCCTTTCCGCTTTCAAAGCCGTACCGATATTGAGGGTTTGCACCCCGACCCGGATCAGGCCGCCTGATACTTGGCATCACTGAAGGCCAGAATCGGGAAAAAGATGAAGGGCAGCAGCCACAGGCCGATCCCAAAGAGGGACGATTTTCCAAAGGACTGGGCGATGCCCAGGGAGACCAGAATGGAAATGACCAAACTGACGACCGGGATCAGAAAGAGGATGACCCACCACGCCGGTTTGCCGGCCACCTGGCAAAGGACAATGATGTTATAAATGGGGATGATGGCCGCCCAGCCGGGTTTGCCCGCCTTGGCAAAGACCTTCCAAAGGGAAATGATCATCAGCAGGACAATGATCAAAGCCACACCGGCAAAAACCAGCATCACCGTTGCCGCCGCCGCTGCTGCAGCCGGATTGACATCGGTTGTTTCCGACGTGGTGGTGACCGTTTCCTTCTCGACGACCGCCGGGGTTTCAGCCTCCTCGGTGGCGGTTGTGGTGGTTTCCGTCGTGGTGGTGGAACTCTCGGTCTGGGCCATGAGAACCGGCTGGGAAACCCAGAAACAGATGCCTGCCAGGGCCAACAATGCGAGGATGTTTTTCATAGGATGATTTCTTTGAGGAACGTTTGGTTGAATGTGAGAGAACACAATACAAAGCGGTTTGGGCGGGTTTTACCAGCCCAGATTCGCCCCTCACAAAAAAAGACCCGGGAGACCTCCGTGCCTGCCACCAGTCTCAAAACTGTTGATGTCGATGGTAAAGTCTCTTTGCCCTTGCCAAGCCTCCTCGACCCGTTATGGTCACTGCCATGCCAGACAGCTGGGGCACGCCCCTCAAACCCAACGCCTTGCGCGTCATGCTCTTCGGAAGCGGCGAACTGGGCAAGGAAGTGATCATCGAACTCCAACGGTTCGGTGTGGAAACCATTGCCGTGGACAGCTACGGCGGCGCCCCGGCGCATCAGGTGGCCCACCGTCACCACGTCATAGACATGCTCGACGGGGAAGCCATGCGTTTTATCATCGACAAGGAAAATCCGCACATCATCGTTCCCGAAGTCGAGGCCATCAACACGCAGGTGCTGGAGTCCTACGAGCCCCGGGGCATCACAATCACCCCCACCGGCCGCGCGGCGCGTCTGACCATGGACCGGGAGGGCATCCGCCGTCTGGTCGCCGAGGAACTGAAGCTTCCCACCAGCCGGTATGAGTTTGCGGATTCCTGGGAGTCTTTCCAGGCGGCGGTCAAAAAAATCGGCATCCCCTGTTTTGTCAAACCGCTGATGAGTTCCAGCGGCAAGGGCCAGTCCTTCGTCAAGGCCCCCTCGGAAATTTCCGCCGCCTGGGATCACGCCATCAAGGGGGGGCGCACCAAAATGGCCCGGGTCATTGTCGAAAGCCCGATTGATTTTGACTACGAAATCACGCTTTTGACCGTGAGCGCGATCAACGGCATCCATTTTTGTGATCCCATCGGGCACATACAGATTGATGGGGACTACCGCGAGAGCTGGCAACCCCACCCGATGTCGCCCCCGGCACTGGCCAAAGCCCGCGACAT
>JANRIZ010000029.1:0-35687 GCA_033764445.1 Verrucomicrobiia bacterium
CGGTCATTCCCGATGAAGAGTTGAGAACCCTGTCAAAATCTGCAACAGTTCAGATCGACAGGAATCTAAACCCATGAGCAAAAACTCAGAATCTCCAGCACCGGGCGGACAGTTCCTCGTTTACCAGACGCAGGACGGGAAATTAAAGATCGACGTGCGGTTCGAGGGCGAGACGGTCTGGCTTTCTCTCAATCAGATGGCGGAGTTGTTCCAACGGGATAAGTCGGTCATTTCCCGGCATATCAAGAATATTTTTGAAGAAGGGGAGCTGATGCGGGATTCAGTTGTTGCAGAATCTGCAACAACTGCCGCTGACGGGAAGACCTACCAGGTCGAATACTACAATCTGGACGTCATCATTTCTGTGGGCTACCGGGTGAAATCCAAGCGAGGCACGCAATTCCGTATCTGGGCTACGCGGCAGCTGCGGGAATACATCGTGAAGGGTTTTCTCCTCGACGATGAACGGCTAAAGAATCCGGATCAGCCTTTCGATTATTTCGAAGAGCTGATGCGGCGGATTCAGGACATCCGCACGTCGGAGAGGCGTTTCTACCAAAAAATCACGGATATCTACGCCACGAGCATTGATTACGACCCCACGCAGGAGGTGAGCATCAGTTTTTTTAAGACGGTGCAGAACAAGGTGCATTGGGCCATCACCGGCCAGACGGCGGCTGAAATCATTCACAGCCGGGCGGATGCGGCTAAGCCTCATCTCGGATTGACCAACTGGCGTGGTGCGGTGATCCGCAAGCAGGATGTCTCCATCGCAAAAAATTACCTCAACGAGCCGGAGCTGGAGGCACTGAATAACCTCGCTGAGCAATATCTGATCTTTGCCCAAGGTCAGGCCATGCGGCGGGTGCCGATGCACATGGCGGACTGGATCGAGAAGCTGAATGGGTTTCTGACCTTGAACGACCGCGACATTCTCACCCATGCCGGGCGCATCTCGCACGAGATGGCACAAGCCAAAGCTGAGTTGGAATACGACAAGTTCAAGGTGCTGGAAGACGGTGTCCCTCGAACTGTGGATGCCGACTTCGAGCAGGCTACTAAAGATTTGAAGAAGCTGCCAAAGCCGAAGAAACCGAAGTCACCGAAGAAATAAGCCTAAAGAATCCATCGTCGAAGACGCCGCCCTCGAATGGTTTGGGGAGCTGGGCTATGCGGTCGGCAGTTGCGGACCAAATTCCGGCGAGAAATGGGCTTGAAAGTCTTGTGGCTTTGCGGTGGCTCTGTTTTGGCGACAAAGCGTCGTGAGTGTAGGTGGAAGATTTGTGTGCGGTCATTCCCGATGAAGAGTTGAGAACCCTGTCAAAATCTGCAAAAGTTAAGATCGACAGGAATCTAAACCCATGAGTAAAAATAAAATCACTTCAGGCGGATGCGGCAAAAAGAACGCGGCAGCCTCCTTGGTTCGCTCTTCAGCGGCAGAATACCTGACCTTTGTCGCGGCCAGTGGCCAAAGTGGCGTCGAAGCCGTTTACGCCGACGAAAACGTCTGGCTCACCCAGAAGATGATGGGACTGCTCTACGATGTGGATGTCCGGACGATCAACTACCACCTCAAGAAAATCTTCGCCGATAACGAGTTACAGGAGGATTCAGTTATCCAATTTTTTCGGATAACTGCCGCCGACGGCAAAACCTACGATACCGGGCACTACAACCTCGCCACCCAACGGAAAAGAGGCCACGGAATGACACGGACTTGTCCCGGATCGCTCGGGATCAAACACGGATGGGATGGGGAGGCTTTAAACGCAGATTGGCTCAGATGGGCACAGATTTTTTTTGGTGTGAGGCTCCCCCATTCGCGTCATCCGCGATATCCGCGGTTAAAGTTTCTCCCTTCGTGTTCTTCGTGACCATCGTGGTTGAAAACCGTTGTGCAAGTCTGCGGATCACCTCTGGAGTTTCCAAGCGACATAAACATTTTCAGAATGATTTTCGTAATTTAAATATTTAAAATTTTGTTTTAGTATGTAAATATTTCATTGTGATTAAATTATGAATAATATAATATCTTCATTAAGTTTTTTGTAAAAAGGTGAATTTTGGATACATATCGCAATCCCGGTGCCATGGAACCGCTCCTTCCCAATGAGCGAGGAGGGCGTCTTGCCGAATTGACATGTGAAATTTTGAAAGCTTCCGGGCGTTTGACGGGGCAGGTTCATTCGCCCCATGTCTTGGGGCGGGTGGCGGACTTGGTTCGGGAAATGAACTGCTATTACTCAAATTTGATTGAGGGGCACAAAACCATGCCCCGCGATATTGAGCGGGCGATGAAGCAGGATTTCTCGAACGATTCGACCCAGCGGGACAACCAACACCTCAGTCTCGCTCACATTGCCGTCGAGAAACTCATGGAGGAACGGCTGGAAACAGAACCTGTCGATGTGTATTCCCCGGATTTCCTTTGCTGGCTGCATCGCGAATTCTACACCCGGGTTCCCGAATCCCTCCACTGGGCCAGGACCAAAACCGACAAGACTTACCGAATCCAGCCCGGACACCTGCGTGATTACATGGTGGATGTGGGGAGGCATACGCCTCCGGATTTTTCCGTGTTGTCCCTCTTTTTGGATCGCTTCCATCAATTTTACCGAGGGGAACCCCTTTTGGAAACCCATCGACTGACGGCCATTGCCGCGGCCCATCATCGCCTGGCCTGGATTCATCCCTTTGGCGATGGCAATGGTCGTGTGGGTCGGCTGCATTCCCACGCATTGCTGATCCGGCACGGGCTCGGAGGGAACGGATTATGGACCCTTTCCCGGGGACTGGCCCGGCATCGTCAGCGTTACTACGCCGCATTGGCAGCCGCCGATCAGGGGAGACGCGGCGATTTGGACGGGCGGGGCAATCTCTCGGATGCGGCCCTTGCGGACTTCTGTGTGTTTTTTCTGGAGACCATCCTCGACCAAATCCAGTTTATGAGCGGGCTGCTGGCATTGCCCGCATTGCGTATCCGGGTGGAACGCTACTTTCAGTATGAGGCACTGCCTTTCACGCGCTATCGCGAGGAGATCATGCGTGTGGTGCGGACACTCGTGGATGAGGGGGAGATCCCGCGGGCGCGAGTCCGGGAAATTACCGGGAAAGCCGCCACCGTTTCCGTGGAGATCATCAAGCGGGGGCTTGAGGAGGGATATTTTGATACCCCCAGCCCGAAGGGGCCGCTCCGAGTCGCTTTCCCGTCCAAAGTTCACGAGTTTTATTTTCCTCAACTCTTCCTCAATCTGCCCGTCGAAGATTCCACTCTGTAGGGCGAACGGCTTCGTCTCCACGGATGGGAAGAGATCACACCTCTGGGATTACCATTGAAAAAATCAGTCATTTTGCGGCTTGAGCCGGGGCGCGGATGCGTCATAGTCTTCCCTCCCGCCGCCCGAGTGGCGAAATGGCAGACGCGATAGACTCAAAATCTATTACACGCGAGTGTGTGTCGGTTCGAGTCCGACCTCGGGCACCAACTTTTTTTATGGAGGTTGAGGCGGCGGCATCGAAAGGCTTGATCATGTCCGACCGTATCGTGGCTCAAAATCTGGCAGAAATGTACACCCAGGCGGCGGCCCGCTTCGGGGAATTGCCCGCATTTGCAACCCGCAAAAAGGGCGGGGAATGGGACAAAATCAGCTACGAGGAACTTTACGAGCAGGGGGTTTGTCTGGCAACGGCCCTCATGGTCCGTGGGGGCGTGCAGGCACGGGACCACGTCGGCATTCTCGCCGATAACCGCCGCGAATGGATCATTGCCGACTACGGCATTTTGCTTTGTGGCGCGGCGGATGTGCCACGCGGGACCGATGTCACCGATGGGGACATCACCTACATCATCCCGCACGCGGACGTGAAGGTGCTCTTTGTGGAAAATGTCTCCATGCTCAAACGCGTGACCGCCCTGATCGACCAACTCCCGCTGGTGAGGGTTCTGATAGTGATGGATCCCGCCGCCGAAGTTTCCGGCGGGGTCTTGAAAATGCAGGATTTGATTGCCGAGGGCCGTGCCCTCCGGGGGGCAGGGGATCGCGAGGTGGAGGAACGCGTGGCCGCGATTCGCCCCGACGATCTGTTCACTCTCATCTATACCTCCGGCACCACCGGCACCCCCAAAGGCGTGCAGCTGACCCATGCGAACATGATTTCGCAGGTTCGTAATCTGCCCTTTGCACTGACCCCGCAGGACCGCTTGATCTCCATCCTGCCCATTTGGCATAGCTACGAACGTGTGTTTGAAATGGTCGCCATCTGCTTCGGGGCCTGCACCTACTACACAAGTCTGCGCGGCATCGCCGAGGATTTGAAACGGGTCAGACCCACCATGATGCCCTCCGCCCCGCGGCTGTGGGAGCACCTGTACCTGAAGATATTTAACAGCGTCAAAAGCGGGCCGGCCCTCAACCAATTCCTTTTTCATACCGCCTATTTCTGTTCCCGGATGGTCCAGGGCTCGTGGTATTTTCTCACCTGTCGAAAGATCGACCTGACCGGACGCCCCCTGCCTTTAAGCCTCGTCCTTGGCTTGGGACATGCCCTACGGGCCTTGGTATTTTTGATTCCCTACCTCATTCTCGATGCCCTCGTTCTCCGCAAACTGCGCGGGGTGGTGGGCGGATGCCTGCGCGGGACCATATCCGGAGGAGGGGCGTTACAGCCGCATGTGGATGAGTTTTTTAACTACATTGGGATCCCGGTTCTGGAAGGGTACGGAATGACCGAGACCGCCCCCGTCCTGGCCGTGCGTTCCTGGAAAAGACTCATCATTGGAACCGTAGGACCGATTTTCCCGCAGACAGAAATCAGAATTGTCGATTTGAATACCGGAGAAATCCTGTATCCAAATGCTTCCAAAGCTGGAGGGGGTCGAGGCTTGAAAGGAGAAATCCATGCCAAGGGTCCGCAGGTGATGAAGGGATACTACAAAAATCCCGAAGCCACCGCCAAGGTTCTCAAGGACGGATGGATGAATACCGGGGACATCGGCATGGTCACTTTTAATGACTGCCTCAAAATCATGGGCCGGTCCAAAGACACGATCGTCCTGCTCAGCGGAGAAAACATCGAACCCATCCCCATTGAAGCCCGGATATGTCAGTCGCCCTTGGTGGATCAATGCATGGTGGTGGGTCAGGACCAGAAACAACTCGGAGTTTTGGTCGTGCCTTCAGTCGAGGGGTACGCCCAGCACGGGATACAAGCGGCCACCGCCGCCGAGCTGGCGCAAAATGCCGCCGCACTCCCTCTGATGGCCGCGGAAATCAAGCGACTCGTGAACACGGCCTCCGGTTTCAAGAGTTTTGAGGTGGTCACCGATTTCCGACTGGTTCCCAAAGCCTTCGAGGTGGGCGATGAAATGACGAGCACCTTCAAGCTCAAGCGTCACATCATCACCGCCAAATATCAGCCCCTGATCGATGAGATGTACAAGGACACTGGGAGGAATGCCTAATTTCGAATGTCTCATGACTGATGGGATATTTAGCCACAAAAATGCACAAAAGACACAAAGGTAGAATACCTAATTAAGAATAACTGATGACTCATGGGAGGGGAACCTTTCCCGCGGACTTGTTCGGGATATTACGGATCACACGGATTTATTTTGAAGGATCGGAAACCGACAACTGGCAACCGACAACCGACCTAGTCTTCGCTGGCCAGACGGGCCAGGACCTCGCGGCTGACGAGACTTGAGACCGGCACCTCGATGGTGCAGGCCGAAACCTGTTCGGCCCAGTTGATGTAACCGCTCCGGTCATCCTTCGGGGCCTCCCCCTTGGCAAACACCTCCAGGAAATCCACCTGGACCCCGGAAGCCCTTTCGACACGGCGGGACTGGGCGGGGGTCAGTGTGGCCGATCCCAGACGTCTGATTTCATTGATCTGCGAATGGGAGAGCGTGAGGGTGACCGTGGTGCCGAGGTCATCGGAGGGCGTCGGGGCAAACGGACCCGACGGGACCCGGGGGGTGAGTTTCTGGGCGACCAGACAGAGGCTGAAGGCGGCCGAGATCAGAAGAATCAGAATCATTTTCATGGGCGGGGTTTTCCTGGAGTGTGGGGTTGTTGAAAGGACAATCGCAGGGTCCGGACGCGTTATTTCATGAAACGTGCGGCATCCGATGGAATGGACAACACCTGCTCGGAAGCCTCCCATCCCTGGCGGTCCGGACCGGCCGGAGGTGACAGGTGTCCGACCGTTCAGGGAAGGGGCGAGAATTTTTCAAACATCGCCGCCTGACCCGCATAATGCCCGGCATCGTCGAGAAGATTCCAGACAGTGGCCTGTTCGATCCGGAACCGGCGCCCGGATTTTGAGATGCGGATACCCTCGTAGTTTTCGATGAACCCGTTTGTGCGCACCTCCTCCAGAAAGCGGGCCCGGGCCTCGCGGTGCATCGGCTCGGCGGTCAGCCGCGAGGGCGTGCGGGTCATTTCATCCCAGGAATATTCCCACAGGTCCAGGGCACGGCGGTTGGCGTAGTTGAGAATCTGGTCGGGCTCAGTCCCGCCGGAGACCAGGACAAAGGGTGCGAAAAAAACCGCGCTGACAGTTTGAGAGTCTGTCGCCATTTCAGGAAGGACCAGGAGGGGTTTGCCCAGCCAGTGTCGGTAGCTCTCCAGGAGCCGGTGCGTGTGGGCGAGCAGCGCGGGGTGTTTTGCGGGGAGGTTGGGGATAAAATCGCCGAGGGGTTCCGCCGGAAAATTTTCTGAAGGGTGTGGCATGGGGCGGCGGCCGGTTTTTTCAGAGCCGGGCGATGAGCATCTCGCGCTGGTAGATCATTTCCTTGGGCAGGTAGGTGTAGAGCTTGATGAAGAGTTCGTCCTGAAGGATGGCCTCCTTTTTCCATTCCTCGATGTCGATTTCCTGCGCCTGCATGAATTTTTTGTCCGTCCCCTCGGGCATGCCCTCAAAGTCGATGTCCTCCGGGCGCGGGATCCAGCCCAGGGGGGTTTCGTGGGCACCGGCACTGCCGCTGCAGCGGTCCACGATCCATTTGAGCACGCGCATGTTTTCGCCAAAACCCGGCCACAGGAATTTCCCCTCCGCATCCTTGCGGAACCAGTTCACATGGAAAATGCGCGGCGGATACTTGAGCAATTTGCGGAGATTGAACCAGTGACGGAAATAATGGGCCATGTTGTAGCCGCAGAAAGGGAGCATGGCCATGGGGTCACGACGCAACTGACCCGTGGCTCCGATGGCCGCGGCGGTTGTTTCCGAGCCCATGGTGGCGCCGAGATAGACCCCATGGATCCAGTTGAAGGCCTGAATGACCAGAGGCATGTTTTTGGCGCGGCGTCCGCCGAAGATGATGGCACTGATGGGGACCCCGTTGGGGTTGTTCCATTCCGGGTCTATCGTCGGACACTGGCTGGCCGGGGCGGTGAAACGCGAGTTTGCATGGGCCGCGGTCCGTCCGCAGCCGGGGGTCCAATCTTGCCCGGTCCAGTCGGTCAAACGGGCCGGGGCTTCTTTTGTCAGACCTTCCCACCAGACATCCCCGTCGGGAGTCAGAGCGACGTTTGTGAAAATGGAGTTGCGGGTGCAGGAGAGCAGGGCATTGGGGTTGGACTCCAGGGAGGTGCCGGGGGCCACCCCGAAAAAGCCCGCCTCGGGATTGATGGCATGGAGGGTGCCGTCCTCATTGGGGCGCATCCAGGCGATGTCATCGCCCACGGTCCAGATTTTCCAGCCCTTGAAGCGTTCGGGCGGCACGAGCATGGCGAAGTTGGTTTTGCCGCAGGCACTGGGGAAGGCCGCCGCCACGTAATGTTTTTTCCCCGAGGGCGACTGCACGCCCATGATGAGCATGTGTTCGGCCAGCCATCCCTCGTCGCGGGCGATGACCGAGGCGATGCGCAGGGCAAAACATTTTTTTCCCAGCAGGGCATTGCCGCCGTAGCCGCTGCCGTAGGACCAGATTTCGCGGGTTTCCGGAAAGTGCACGATGTACTTGGTCTCCGGATTGCAGGGCCAGGCGACGTCCGTCTGGCCCGGGGCGAGGGGCGCGCCAACTGAATGGATGCAGGGGACAAATTCGCCGTTGTTGCCGAGCACCTCCCAGACCTGGCGGCCCATGCGGGTCATGATGCGCATGCTGGCGACGACATAGGGGGAATCGGTGAGCTGCACGCCGATGTAGGAAAGCTTCGAGCCCAGGGGACCCATGCTGAAGGGGATCACATACAGGGTGCGTCCCCGCATACAGCCCCGGAGATGGTCGCGCAAAATGCGCTTCATATCGGCGGGCTCGTGCCAGTGGTTGGTCGGACCCGCGTCCGACGCGCGGGTCGAACAGATGAAGGTGCGGTCCTCGACACGGGCGACATCGGAGGGGTGGGACCGGGCGAGATAGGACCCGGGCCTTTTGGATTCATTGAGTCTGATGAGCATCCCCGAGGCGACCATTTCCGCCTTGAGTGTCTGATCCTCCTCCTCCGAGCCGTCGCACCAGTGGACCCGGTCGGGTTCGCACAGCGTTTTGAATTCTTCGATCCAGGCGAGCACTTTCGGGTGTGAGGTCATTGTCAGTGGGGGGTCGGGGTAAAGGATGGGGCCATTTTCCTGAGAAATCAAGGCCGGTGGCGGCGGGTCAGTACAGGTAGGAATCCGGCGGAGCGGGGGCCGGGGCGATGTTTGTGACGTTGATTTCAGGGACAAAACGGCCGTTGACATCGCGGAAGACCAGAACCCCCGTGAAGGTGTACCAGGCCATTTCCTTGAGGTGCGGGTCGGTCGCACTGTGCATGAGCAGGCCCACGGGGCGGGCGTCGGCGGCGCAGCAGGTGATGTAGAGTCTGACCCCATAGAACCGTTTGGGATCACGGGCCACGCCCGGCGAATCCTGATACACCGCCTGGGCGGTGACCGAGACCCGCTGCCCGGCCAGTTCCTTCCGGGCCACCGGTTCGGAGGCCACCAGCAGCAACTCCACGACATCGGATTCGTACACCTGGCCGGGGGCGAGGACCGACTGGATTTCCTCGGCGGTCATGGTCTGGCCCGGTTCGCTCCCCCCTGCCGCCGCGGCGGGGGGCGGGAGGGAACCGACGCCGCGGTTGCGGACAAACTGGGCGCTGAAGGAATCCGTATCGATCAGGAAACAGAAGAGGGCCGGGAGAATCAGAAAAGCATGGCCCAGGGCCTGGCCCAGGTTGAATTCCTGACTGCCCCGGCAGAGGTCGTCGCAGATGAGGGCCGATGGGCCGTGGATAAACAGTTCCAAGAGGCGGAAAAAAAGGCTGGCCATCAGCAGACAGCCCGAAAGGAAGGTGTAAATCCGGTAGTCCGGATGGATCAGTCCCGAGAGGGAAGGGGTGACATAAAAGTAAATGAGCAGCAACGCCCACACGCTCAGGGAGAGCAGGGGCAATGCGGCCGCCAGGACCTTTCCAAGGGGCAGGGGTTGGCTCATAATATCCTCAGGTAATGGATGGCCAGGGTCCCGAGGGATACGAGCAGGTAGAGGGTGATGACCAGACGCAGGACAAAACGGCGGTTGAAGGCGAAGAGGTAGAGGAACATCAGTTTGAGGTCGAACATCGGGCCGAAAACCAGGAAGGCCAGGCGGGAGGACTGGGGCATCGTGGTGAAGACCGCCGCGACAAAGGCATCCGAGGAACTGCACAGGCTCAGCAGGACGGCCACCCCCATCATCAGCTGGATGGCCACAAACGGATGTCCCGCCCATTCCAGCAAGAGGGACTGGTTGAAGGACGTGCTCAGAAGCGCTGCGGCGGCCGAGCCCAGGACCAGATACATCAGCACATCCAGAAAGTCCGTGACCACGCAGTGCAGGACATGGCGGCCTTTGGCCGAAAGGGGCAGCTCGGAGGGGTCGGTCTCCCGGACGGGAAGGCCCCCGGCAAAAAGGTTGCGACGGACCGGGCCGAGCAGGTCCGGACGGAGGATGGCCGCCGCAGGCAGACGCAGCAGACTCCATCCGACCAGGACGGCCACCGCGTATCCCAGGCCCACGCGTGCGACCGTCATCATTTCCGCCCCCTGGTTTTTGAAGGCCACCAGGGTGCTGCCGATGACCACCACATTGACAATCGGGCTGGCGAGCATGTAGGTGACCGCGCAGGGCACCGGCAATCCCTTGCGCAACATGCGCCGCAGCACCGGGAGAATGCCGCATTCGCACAGGGGAAACAAAAGTCCGAGCAGTCCGGAGGTCGCCACGGCCAGAAACCGGTTGCGGGGGATCAGACGGGCAAAAACTGCCGGGGGCAGGAAGGCATCGACGATTGCCGCCAGGAGGGTGCCCGCCAGCAGAAAGGGAATGCCCTGGAAGAGAATGCTGATCCAGGCTCTGGCAAAATCGTTCAGATGGAATTGGAACCAGTCCATGGGGAAGGCTGGGAATCCGGGCGGCAAGAGGCAAGCCAAAAACGGATCGGTGCGGGGGGGATGGCGGCGCCTGGTCGGGGCATCTCTTGTTTTGAAGGACTCTAGAGCAGGGCCACCGGCAGACCTTCCTCCGCGAGTGGTGGGGGGGAACCCCCTTGCAGAAGGGAGCCGATCCGTTCCAACTCCTGCGCAAAATGCGGGTCATTCGCGGCGCGAAGATCGACCCGTTTGAGAAGGTGGGTGATGGCACTGCCGTCCGCGTAACCCTTTTCCCGGGCCAGATCGGTCCCGCGTTCTCCGCAGATTTTTGCGCGGGCCCAGATTTCAATTTCCGGGTCCGGGTTGAGTTGCCCGATCAGAAAGGCGCGGGCGCGGGATTGTTCCTGAGAATGCTGGCGCAACCAGCTCTGTTCCTGCCGTCCCGGTTTTTGGGTCATCAGCGTGCTGATTTTTTCGATGAACCGTGGGCCGCCGAGGATCAGTCCGCGTTTGACCTGCGACCAGGGATCGGGGAGGAACTGGGAGGAGAGAATGTCGCCGATGCGGGCGGGGTAGTTCCCGAAGAGATCCAGAGGGCTGAGGTCCAGCCAGGGTTTGTCGGTCCGACCCGCGAGGTAGTCGGCATGACTGCTCCAGGGACTGGATGCGAGGGCGGGAATTTTTGCCGGAACGATGACTTTTTTGCCGTAGCGGCGTCGGGTGATGGGATTGAGGTGAATTGAAAGAATGACATCCTGCAGCTGTGGGGAGCCCGGCTCGAGGAGGTGCGATTTGAAGCGTCCGGCGAAGACGTGGCCCGTGCTTTTGTGGCGACGGTTGTAGCGGAGGGAAAACGTTGTTTGAAACCAACCGAATGCGCGGCTGAGATTGGCCTGGGGTGTCGAGATGACGAGATGAAAGTGGTCATCGAGGAGGGCGTAGGCGTGGAGGAGGAAACCGAAGCGGTCGCGGGCTTCGAGAAGGGAGTTGAGCAAGAGCTGGCGGCTATGGTCCGATTTGAGGACCGGCTGACGGGCATTGCCCCGGGCCGCGATGTGGTAGCAGGCGTTTTGGAATTCGATTCGGATGGGTCTGGCCATGAATTTTAAATATTCAAGCTCCGACCCCGCAAGAATGCAATCAAAAAACTATGGGAAATCGGGGGATGATGGGAAGGGAGGCGGCATCGCAGGATTAGGATTTCACGGACTGGGCAGAGTGGATCAGGGCGAGGATTGAGACAAGGAAGAGAATGACCGCCAAGAGGAGAAAAAACCAATGAATGGCAAAAAACAGGATTGGAAAAAATGAAGGGAGGGAAGATGAAAGGGAGGGGAGCCAGGCGAAGAAAACGGAAATCAGGGAAAGGATGCTGGCGACAAAGAGGTCAATGGCGGTCCGATAGACTTTTTTGAGCAAGTCCTCGGAGGCAAAGACCGGGGGAACCCGCACCAATTGAACCCCAAGGCACTCAAGGAGAGCAGAATGACAAAGGAGGAGAGGGGCAGGACCTCGGTCTGATTGGAGAGTTCCGCAAATTGCGCCAGGAGCAGCACGGTCACAACCAGCATCAGCATCGGGGGAAGCACGGTGAAACTGATCCTGAGAACCAGGGTGCGGAGCGTCGGGAGAAGAGACATGGGGGCGGGTTCCGTTCGGGTTTGATGAGAGGGACGACAGTCTGTGTCATTGTGAAGGGAGTGGCAATTTGATCCTGATGCTCCCGCTTGGACGCCGGCTAGACGAACTTCAGTTTCCGTGCCGCCAGAACCAGCATTTTGAGCAGGAGCCAGCCATGGCGCCAGCGCTGGATGTTGGTGGTGCCGTAGGTGCGTTCGCGGTAGCGGATGGGGATGTCCGTGATTTTGAGGTTCAGGCGGCAGGCCCCGAAGAGAAGGTCAAAGTCCCCGAACGGATCGAAGTCGCCAAAAAAGGAGCGGTTGCGGGCGATCGCTTCATAATCCTTCCGGAACAACACCTTCGTGCCGCAGAGAGTGTCTTTCAGGGGCTGACCCAGAACCCAGGAGAAGGCAAGGCTGAAAAACTTGTTGGCGCACATGTTCAGGAACCGCATCGCCTGTTTTTCCATCGGATAGACCAGGCGGACCCCGTTGGCAAACTCCGCCTGACCCGAGGCCAGCACGTTGTAGAATTTCGGCAATTCCTCCGGGGGAACCGTCAGGTCCGCATCGAGAATCATCAGGATGTCCCCGGTGGCGCGGTCAAAACCCTCCCGGACCGCATTGCCCTTGCCTGTGCCCGACTGACGGAGGGCGATGATTGTGCGGTCCGGATGTTTGTTCACCAGGAGCTGGATTTGCTCCCAGGTGTCATCACGGGAATGGCCCTCGACAAAGATCAACTCCGTCGAGCGGCCCATGGTGGGAATCCGATCCGGCATCCCGGCCATGTTCCCCGCCTCGTTGCGGGCGGGAATGATCACGGAAACCGAAAAGCCCTCCCCTTTTGTGTCCGGCTTGGGCCGGGCGACCATCAGAATGGTCAGACAGGCCCAGGGAAAAAACGGGGCCAGAAAGCGGTTGATCCCCGTGCCCAAGCCGAGGAGGGGGAAGGGGGACAGGAGACGGGGCTGGCAGGAGACCGTTTCCCATCCCGCCAACACGAGCAGATTGTGCGCATCCGCCCGGCTGAGCCAGTTCCCCTGCGGGGAGGCGGGTGTGAGCCCCATCAGCTCCGCCACCGCCAGGACCGGACGCCAGAGCGTGTTGTGAAAGTTGAGGATCAGCCGGGTCCGGGGGGAGGAGACCGAGCGGATGGTTTCAAGAAGGACCTGGACATCGGCGGAGAAATTGAGCGTCTCCGAAAGAATCAGCACATCAAAGGTCCGGTCCAGCCGCAGGGTCTCCCCGGCCTGCACCTCGAAGCGTCCGTGCGGCAGGCGTTGGCGGGCCGCGGCGATCTGGGTCGGACTGAGGTCCACGCCGGTGATGTCCGTATTGGGCAGGAGTGCGAGCAGGTCCCCCTGGCCGCACCCGATCTCGAGGATGCTGGCCTCGGGGGGGATCAGGTTCCGGTAATAATGCGCGAGGACACGGCGATAGGCGCGGGAGGCCGCGGTGGGGGTTGCGCCGGGGCCTTCAAAATGGGCGCGGACTGCATCCAGACGGTTTTGGGAATAAAACGGATTCACAACGTGTGGAGAGGAGTGGTCACTGCGGGGTCGGGGCGATCCGGGTGTTTGTGAGGGGTAAAATAAGCCTTTTTTAAACCGACCACAAGGGGCAATCAGGGAGCCGCCGGAGCGGGGGCCGATTCCAGAACCACGAGCATGCGGCTGGCGGAAATCCGGGGAAACAGACCCAGCAGGATGTTGAGCCCCCTGAGCACCGGGTGGAGCGCTGTGGGATACAGCTGCGGCCCCGTGAAGCCACCGGAGGCCAGGTAGTCGAGGGCCGGCAGAAGGAGAACCTTTTTGATCTGCCAGGAGGACAGCCCGCCAGGGATTTCCTTCCGCAAAAAAATCCGCCACGCATTTCCCTGGGCCGCGTAGTAAGGCGCCTGGGAGGGATCGAATCCGTCCGGGGCCGTCCATGAAATGGGGTCGCGGAGCGCGAGAGGTTCCGGATGAAATCCCCCGTAGACGATTTTTCCGGGAAACCCCGCTGCCGGCTCAAAAAGAATCAGACGTCCCTGCGGATGCAGGACCCGGAGAAATTCCGCAAGGGCCGAACCCGGGTATTGGAGGTGGTGAAAAACATCAAAAAGAATCAGGTGGGAAAGGGCGTGATCCGGAAAGTCCAGACGGTAGGCATTTTCCTGACGGTCCAGCCAGGGATTGGGGAAGAGGTCGGAGGTGATGCAGTCGGGGAGGACCTCCTTGATGGCGCCGATTCCCGAGCCCAGTTCCAGGATTTTTCCGGGCAGGGCGGGATTGATCTGGGCGGCGATCAGGAGGTGGAAGTCCCGGTAGATTTTTCTCAGAAGTGGTTTGGACCTCCACAGCTGCCGGTTTCTGTGGATTTCCTCATTATGCTGAAGGGCGGGAGCCGTCACGACGGGGGTCCGGGTCACGGTCCGAATCTTTTGAGAAAATCCGCGTAGGCCAGGAGGATGCCTTCCCGGAGGGTGATCTGGGGTTTCCATCCCAGGGCAAAGAGACGGGAGCAATCCAGCAGTTTTTTGGGAGTGCCGTCGGGTTTGGAGGGGTCCCAATGGATCGCGCCCGTGTAACCCAGACAGGAGGCCACCAGGGAGGCCAGGTCCCGGATGGAGAGATCCGAGCCGCAGCCGACATTGACGTGTTCGGCCTCGTTGTAATGGAGCATCAGATGGATGCAGGCGCGGGCCAGGTCCTCGGAGTGGAGGAATTCGCGGCAGGCGGAACCCGTGCCCCAGAGGGTGATGCCGGGGGTGCCGGAGGATTTGGCCTCGTGAAACCGTCTGATGAAGGCGGGCAGCACGTGGCTGTTTTCCAGATCGTAGTTGTCGTTGGGCCCGTAGATATTGGTGGGCATGGCGCTGATGAAATTCCGTCCGTGCTGTTTCCGGTAGGCCTCGCACATTTTCAGGCCCGCGATTTTGGCGAGGGCGTACCATTGGTTGGTCGGTTCGAGGGGTCCGTTGAGCAGCTCGGATTCGGGGATGGGAATCCGGGGAAATTTCGGGTAGATGCAGGAACTGCCCAGGAACAGAAGTTTGGTCACCCCGTGCGTGTGGGCGGAATGGATGACGTTGTTTTGGATCTGGAGATTCTGATGGATGAAGTCGGCGGCGAAGGTGTCATTGGCGCGGATACCGCCGACTTTGGCCGCCGCCAGAAAAACGTATTCGGGTTTTTCGGATGTGAAGAAGGCGTCGACCGCGCGGGTATCGAGAAGATCGACCTGATGACGGTCGCGGGTGAGCAGATTGCGGAAGCCCGCCTTCTGCAGTTCGCGGAAAATGGCGCTGCCGACCAGGCCCTTGTGGCCGGCGACAAAAATTTTTGAATCGGGGAGCATATCCGGTTCCGAACAATCTAGTGGATTGCCGGTGCGAAGGTCAATGGCCGGAAACGGGTTTCCGGCCCGAGAGGCGCACCAGTTCCCCGGCGACCAGATCCGCGCAACCGCTCCAGGAGTGGGACCGGGACCTGGTCAGGGCTCCCTCGGAGAGGCGGGCGTAGAGGGCGGGGTCGTTGAGGAGGGTTGTCAGCGCCCCGGACAACGCCCCGGCGGAAGTGTCGCGGGAGAGCAACCCCTCCTGCCCATCGGCAAACTGCTCGGCCAGTCCGCCCACCGGGGTGGCGATGATGGGAACCCCCTTTCCCAGGGCGATGGGGATCACACCCGACTGGGAGGCTTCGCGGTAGGGGGTCACCAGGATGTCCGCGCGGTCAAAATACCCGCCGATGTCCTCTTCGGCGATCCAGTCGTTTTGGATCAGAATCCGGTCCGGATGCCTGTCGAGCCAGTGTCGGTAGGGCTGGAGAGAGCCACTGCCGGCAATGGTGAGCACCACGGGAAAATTTTTGTGCACGAGTGCCTCGAAGGCCTCGAGCAGGAGATCCAGACCCTTGTAGGCGAGGATGCGTCCGAAAAAGAGCAGATGGACGGGTCTCCCGTCCGGAAGACGGCGCGGGGCGGGCGCCGGTGCGTCCGGTGTCTGGTAGTCAAAGATGCCGTGGGGGATGGTCCTGATCATTTCGGGGCGGAACCCCTGTCCCACGAGATTTTTTTTGACGTGGTCGGAGAGGACGACAAAGCAGTCGGCGCGTCTGTTTTCGTGGGACAGGAGCCATTGATGGGGAAGAAAACCCTCTCCGGCATGGAGCCGGGCATCGTGAACGGTCAGCAGGTAGGGGATGCGCCGGGGCCGGTCCAGCAGGTCCAGCATGGCCGAATTCCACAGATGACTCATCGGAGAGTACACGACCTCGATGGCATGGCGGTGGAGGAAATCCCCAAACCTTTTTCTCAACAGGGGCAGACCCAACGAACGGACCAGAGCCTCGACCCCATTCGTGTAGGTGTCGATGGGGAGGAGATGATCGGGGGGAAGAGAGGGATACCCGTCAAAGAAATCGGACTGACGTGAGACACTCAGATGCAGGTCGAGGGAGGGATGCTGTGCCAGAGGGCGTGCGATTTCCATCGCATAGCGGGCTCCGCCGCCTTTGCGGCCCCAGTACCAGAAAAGGGTTTTGATCCTGCTCATGACTGTGGAATGCCGGACGCCCCTCCGGGGCTGATCCGGGTGTAAATGTCCCGGTATTCGGATTTGATCCTGGGCGCCCGAAAAAGTGCCGAGCGCTCAAGGGCCATGGGTTTGAGAAGGGCACACTCCCTTTTCATGCGGGTCAAACCCAGGTGCAGTTCGGTCCGGCAGACCAGCAGCCCCCCCGGGCCGATGATCTCGCGCATGAGCTGGTTATCCAAGGCCAGCACCGGCAGGCCGCACGCCATGCATTCGACGGCGGCGATGCCAAACCCCTCGTTATCCGATGGAAAAAGGGCGGCATCACAGCAGGCCATCAGCGAGGGCAGGGTTTCATGGGGGACCAGACCCAGGAACGTGAAATGAGGGACCAGACCCAGTTCCTCGATGCGCCTGACCAGTTCCCCCCTGAGCGGTCCGTCGCCCGCAAAAACGATGTGGAGGGTCTCGCGTTCGGTTTGATCCAGCCGGGCAACGGCCTCGATGATCAGGGCGTGGTTTTTAAACGGCGTGAATCGCGCCACCTGGATGAACGTGAACACATTCTGCGGAAGATTCCAGCGGGTGCGGTCGGGGGGTGGAGGAGACGCGAAGCGGGGATCAAAGGCGTTGTAAACCGTCCGGAAGGGCGTTTTGAGACCGGGAAAGGCCTGGTTCATGGACTGGGCCGCCAGATTCGAGACGGCTGTATTGGCATCAAACCGGCTGTAGACACATTCAAAAACCAGGCGTTCGAACCGGCGGGGTTGCTGACGGTAAAAATGGTGCGTGTAGAGCTTCGGGCAGCGCAGGAACAGCGAGGCCAGGGCGACCATCAGGGAGCCGGGAAAACCGTGGACATGGAGAAGGTCGGGCCGCTTTTTACGGATCAGGCCGATGAGGGCGGGCAGGTGAAGGAGGTTGGGAACGATATCCAAAAACACGGCCCAGCGGGGGCGTCCGTGGCCGAGGGAGGCGTTCCGGAGCACATGATGGGGGATGCCGTTCCGGTCGAGAGCCTCCTCAAACGGAGGGGCGTGATAGAGCAGGACGACCTCCTCGTCCAGGTCCGCACATTTTTGGTTGATGAGGGTCAGCAGCAGGGATTCCCCACCGCCAAAGGCGACCGGAGCGATGATGTGAAGAACTTTCATGCGGTGTTCAATCCCCCTCCGAATCCCGGAGGGGTCTTCGGTCCGGAGGCGGTGGGTCAGGGCGTTGGATTCCGGGAGGCGTGTTGTCTGCGAATGATTTCCAGGCCCGTTTCCAGGGGGGTGAACTCAAGCCGGGGGAAGAGCTTTCTGACAAGGGAATTTTTCCTGTCATAGACCTTATCCACCTTTTTTTTGCTTCGGGGTTTGTGCCGGACCCTGATTTTTTTTCCGAGCAATTGGGAGATGCATTTGAGGGCACCCCGGTAGGTGTGCGGCTGATGGCCGCCGACATTCAAAACACCCTCATAATCCCCGAGGTACAGGCCCTCCACAATCCGGACAATGTCATCAATGAACAGAAATTCCCGGTATTCACTCCCGTCCCCCCAGAGCGTGACCTCTCCACCCTCCAGATAGGTGATCAGGAAACCCGAGGGGGTGGGGGCGATGATTTTTTCACCCGGGCCGTAGATGGAGGAGACTCTGAGCAGGACCAAGGAGGAGTCCGTGAGTTTTGAAAAGGCCAGCGACAGCAAACGTTCGGAATCAAACTTTGACAGGCCGTAGTAGGTGTCCGGGTCGGGCGCCGTCTGCTCGGTCAGGCGCCGATTGCTCACATCCACGCCGTAAACGGCGATGGAGCTGAAAAAGACGAACTTCCGGACCGGATGGTCGGAAATGATCCGGCAGATATTTGCCGCCATGGAGACATTGTTCAGGTAGAGGTTCACATCATTGCCGTAGTTGGACTTGATGCCCGCGGTCATGATGACCATCGTGCGCATGGTCAGATGATCTTTGAGCCGCTCACATTGCTCCGCCTTTGAGAGGTCGATGTCCCGGGATGACACGGGGATGATTTTCAGACGCGGATGTTTCTCCTGGAAGTGGGCGGTCAGCCGGCTCCCGACAAACCCCGTGTGTCCCAGGATGACGAGGGTGTCGATGCTGTCGTCAGGTCTGTTTTTTGTGGTCATAAATATTGGCAGGCGCAGGGATGACTTGCGGCCGATTTTCCCCCTCCGGGAATGATGTTACGGGTGCACCACGGTTTCCGGCACCCCGACCGACCGGGCCAGCAGGAGTGTGGTTTGTGAAAAAAACACGCCGGGACCGTGGACATACCCGACGTGCAGGGTTTCAAACCCTGACTTTTCGAGAAAATAGCGGAGCAGATGCCGGTTGGGGATCCAGATATGCTGGTCGTAGAGTTCCATCTCCGGACGCATATTGGGCCCGAAAAAACCCGAAAAACGGCCTGTGAGCATGTAGGCGATGCGGCTTCTGAGGTTGTGGACATTGGGAAAGGTCAAAAGCAGCAGGCCTCCAGGTTCGAGGATGTGTGAACACTCATTGAGAAAGCCCAGCGGATTGCACAGATGCTCGATCACATCGGTGGCCAGGGCCAGGCTCTGTTTCCCGGGCAGTTGTGCCGCCCAGCCTGGCACAGACAGGTCGACACCCGTCACGGTTTTGATCGGAGGAGGTGCGGAGACATGGAATCCGACACCCGTCAGATTTCTGTACCCTTCCCCATGCAGGATGGACAGGAGCTGCCCATCACTGCAGCCCAGGTCGGTGACAGCGGTGGTCCGGTCCGGGAGGTGACCGGTGATGACATGAAGGACCGCCTGGAATGTGGCCAGGGCGTTGGGGTCATTTCTCATAAACGTCCTGCTGGGGGGGGAGCGGTTGTTTTTTGCGAAGCACGGCAATGATATTTTCGCCTTTCTGTTTCCGGTCAAGCCCGGAAAAAACCGGGGAGAGACACCGCTGGAGCCATCGGCCCGCCCACATGGAAAAACGCAGAAGAGGCTGGTCGCTGTTCAAGGGGGCGTGTGCGGGTGCTGACGGATTTTGGCGGGGCGTGTCGTTTGGGGGGGAGGATCGCCGGGACATCATATTCCGCAAAAAGCCCTTGATCTGGAGACATCCCAGGGCCGCCACGACACAATTAAAAACCACCGTGCGTGTATCCCTGGAGGAACTTTCCGTGCGGCAGTCCAAGACCTCCGCCCCCGCGTGGTCCGCCATGAACCGGAGACTGCGCACCGTCAGGTAGGACAGATGACCCGGGGGACAGAACACGGGGTATTTTGTGCCGAACCACCGGATGCCGAAGGAATCGAAATTGGGGGTCAGGATCAGGGCGATCCCCCCCGGACGCAGGAAGCGCAGGGACTGGACGAGGAATTCCGCCGGGTGGAGCACGTGTTCGATGACGTGGGAGAGAATCAACACATCGAAGGCCCCCTGTTTTTCATCCGGCGGAAATTCCGCGCAGAACATCTCAGTCACCCCGTAGGTTTCACGGGCAAATTGCACAGCCGTGGCGGAAAGGTCCGTTCCCGTGACGCGGTAACCCCGGGCTTTCAGGGCGGAGAGGATGTAGCCCGTCGAGCAGCCGATCTCCAGGACGCTGACCGCCGCCGGAAGATGGCTGCGGATCAATCCGTCCAGGGAGGCTCCGATCTGTGCGACCATGCCCTCGGGCAGTTTTTTGGGGCGGTCCCCGAAGCCGTTGTAGTAATCCGAAAGTTCCTGGAAGTCGGGACGGGGCAGGGCGAACGCAAGCCCGCAGTGAGCACAGAGGGCGAGCGAGTAACCCGAGTGAATCGGGTTGAAGGGGCCGTGACAGGGCGTTGAACAGGAGGGGCAGGGAGGGGTTGAGGACGTCATACGGGCATCATTTTTTTGTGGATGAAATGGCGGTAGCGAAATATTTTGAACCATTTGATGAGGTGAGCCAGCCAGCGGGGCAGGCCGTGGAGGATCGTGATTTCGCAAAATTCCCCGAAAGCCTGGCCGAAGTGGCGCGGGGCCTTCCCCTGCATGTCCATCAGGACCAGAGGCGTGCGGAGCACATGGATGCCGTAGCGGGCGAGGGCCCTGAGGATGAAGTCATGGTCGGCGGAGATTGCGTACCGCGTGTCAAAGAGCCCCAGCTGCCCGTACTGTTCCCTGGAGACGATCAGGCCCGGATGGGGAATGTAGGCCGAGTAATAGAGCGGCCAACGCCACCGGGGCGGAATCTGGGTGCCATAAAACCGGTCGCCGGATTTTTGAAGGATCGCGGAACAATTCAGGCGGCAGGAGTCCAGACGCGGAATCACCTGTGCCAGACTCTCGCCGGAGACATAACAATCATCGGCATTGAGCAGGTGGATCCATTGGCCGCGGGAGAGGGCAATGGCCTTGTTCATCGCATCATAGACCCCCCCGTCCTTTTGGGTGATCCAGCAGGAGATCCGGTCAGAATACTGTTGAAGGATTTCCAACGTGGAATCTGTCGAGCCGCCGTCCACAATGACATATTCCACATGCTGTGCTGTCTGTGAGAGGACACTGAGGATGGTTTTTTCCAGGGTTTTTTCCGCATTATAGGTGACCGTGGCCACCGTCAGAACCGGTGGTGGGGAGGAGGACCCGGAGGCATCCTCACGGCCCCGGGTGCCGTGATGGGAGGTGGGCGTCCGGGCCATCGAATCGCCCACAGATTGGATCGTGGGGATGGAGAGAGCCCGGCTCATCGGGAGGATTCCTCCAGAAGTTCCCGGTACAGATTTTCGAAGGCCGCGGACTGGGATTCGAGGCTGAATGATTTCAGGGCCAGAGCCCGGGCATTTGCGGAGAGGGTGTCTGATCTTTCCCGCTCCGTCATGACCCAGACGATTCCCCGGGCCATGTCGCCCGCATCCCCCGGTGCCGCCAGATACCCTGTCTGGAGGTGACGGACCGCATCAGCCATGCCCCCCACATCGAAACTGACCACCGGGGTTCCACAGGCCAGGGATTCCAGAGCCGTGTTGGCAAGGTTTTCCTCCTGAGAGGGCACGACAAAACAATCGCAGGCTGCATACAGTGCCGCCAATTCCTTCCGGTCGGTGATCCGTCCCCGGTTGTGAATCCTGAGGGAGGCCGCCATTTCCAGGGGTGGACCGCCGAAAACGACCAGTTCTGCGGGGGGATGACCCGGTCCGCTGATTCGTTCCAGTGCCGTCCTGAGAAATTCGAAACCCTTCCGGGGGTCGGTCAGCGCATCCATCGCCCCGTACAGAATCAGTCTCCGATCCGGCGGCAAGCCCAGGGCATGACGGAGTTGGGATTGGTCACCCGGCACAAAGACTCCGGTATCCACCCCTGTCGGGATGACAACGGTTCGACGATTGTTGAGGAGAAGACTGTTCCGGGAAATCTCCGCCATCCAGTGGCTTGGGGCGACGATGGTCAGGGAACGGATTTTGGGATAGGTCCGTCTTTTGCGGGTCCAGACCCAGCGATCGACATCCCATCCCCGGCTTTCCGCCGGGCGGTTTTTGCGGGAGTACCCGTCCCGGATCCGTGACAGGTGGCGGGTGTAATGTTCTCCACCCGAGAAGGCCCACATATCCGAAAGACGCCATACCAGAGGGGCCTGAAACCGCGGCAGGTCCTCAATCCTGAGAATCCCCCCGCCGATCCATCCCAGCTGAATGATATCCGGTTTCAGACGCCTGGCGACCGTTGAGGCGTGCGACCCCGTCCAGGCCGTGGAACGGAAGGGAAAGTCCCGGTTGCCGGAGAGCACATGCGGGAGATGGTCCAGAATGGCGTGGGTTTTGCGATGCAGGGAGGAGGGCGGCCCGAAAATTTCCGGTTCCTCGCGGGTGCGGTCCATGACCGCCATGGAGGAAAGCAGTCCCCGGGACAGGAGAGAGCGGTGGATCCGGTGAGCCGCCTGGGCGGCCCCCCCCCGGCCATCCGAGTAGCTGACGTGCAGGATTTTCACAGGGTGGCCCCGGATTGACGGTGCCAGAGTGCGAAGAGAAACAAAGTCCAGACCTGGTTGGTGTGGTCCCGCTGCCCCCGCAGGTGCGGGAGCGTGATGGTCTTCCACACACGGGAACTGAAAATTCCCTGATCCCTGAGGGACTCCGGTCCGAGCAGTTCGGTGATCAGCGGTTTGAGCCGTCCCCGGGTCCATGCGCGCATGGGCAGGACAAAGCCCCGTTTTGGGGCCTGGCGCAGGGATTCCGGGAGCCGTGGAGACACCATTTTGCGGAAGAATTCCTTTGGGTGGATGCCGCCTGTCCGCAATTTACCGGGCATCCGGAACACCGTCTCCACCAATTCGTGGTCCAGGAAGGGAACCCGGGCCTCGACGGAATGCGCCATGGAGAAGCGGTCAGTCACAAACAGGAATTCCTCGGGCAACTGGAGCTGGAAATCAACCGCAGCGACCGCGTCATGCGGGCAGGAAGCCCCCGAAGCCCTCCAGACATTTTCGATCAGAGCCTCCGTAGAGATCCGACCCGGTGAGACGAGCAGCGAATCCCGGACAGCGTCGCTGAAAAACCGGTGGTACAGATGTCCGTGGGGATGGCGGCAAAGACCGAGAATATCCGAGGGGGTTTTCCAGCGCCAGGCCTGGCGTGCGGACCACAGAAGGCGGTACAGGGGCCCCCTCAGAAAGGGGAGATATTTCCCGTAATTTCCGAAAAGCTCATCCCCGCCCGTTCCGGTCAGACAGACCTTCTGGTGCCGTCCGACACGCTGATACACAAACCAGGAGGGAAGCCCCCCCGCGTAGGGTTCATCCAGATGCCGGAACATGGTGTCGAGTTCGTCGAGGACCGCCTCCTCATTGAGGATGATTTCCGTGTGGGTTGAGCCGAAATGCCGGGCCACCTCCCGGGCCAGGGGCAATTCGTCCAGATCCCCGGCGGCGGCCCCAAACCCCAGGGAATAGGTGTGGACCCGGCCCAGGCCCAGTTCGGCGAGAATGGACATCAGGACCGAGGAGTCCAGCCCGCCCGAGAGGGAAACCGCCAGCGGCACGTCCGAAAGAGTCCATCGTTTGACCGCCTCGCGCATTTTGACGGTGAGGAGGGATTCCCATTCCCCCTCGGAGAGTTCCTGTTTCGGTCCGTTGACCGGCAGATGCCAGTAGCGGGAGACCTTGAGAGAGCGATTGTCCAGATCATAGGTCATGAAATGTCCGGCGGGCAGTTTTTGGACATCGCGGTAGATGGTCATGGGGGCCGGAATGAACTGGAGACTCAGGAAATGTCCGAGCGCCTCATGATTGATTCCGCGGCCGACCATCGGGAGCGTGAGCAGGCTTTTGATCTCGGAGGCAAAGGCCAGTCCGTCCGGTTGCAGACAGTAGTGAAGCGGCTTGATGCCCATGCGGTCACGGGCTCCGAACAGCCGCCGTTTTTTCCGGTCGAGGATGACAAAGGCAAACATGCCATTGAGGTCGTCGAGCATGGACTCGCCGCATTCCTCGTACAGGTGAAGCAGCACCTCCGTATCCGAGTGGGCGGTTTTGAACCGGTGCCCCTTTGCGAGCAGACCCGGACGGAGGTCGGGGGCGTTGTAAATCTCCCCGTTGAAGACAATCCAGACGGAATCATCCTCATTGGACATGGGCTGGCCGCCGCCCTCCAGATCAATGATGCTCAGGCGGCGCATGCCCATCGCCACGCCCAGAGGGTCGTGATGTTCGCCGAACCCGTCCGGTCCCCGGTGGATGATTGCCTCATTCATCCGGGAGAGGCGGTGAAGGTGGCCGGGAAAGGTGATGCCGACGATGCCGCACATGGTGTTTTTTCCGGTGACAGAGGCCCGAGAGGCGTTGCAGATTGCTGGAAGGGATTTACGGTGACAGTTCCATCCCTGGAACCGCTGCGGATCGGAGGTCAGTTCAATCTGCTGAGAATCGCCTCACTGATTTTGGCCGGGGTCAGGCCGTAATGTTCCCGGGCGAATTCCTGTTCCCCGGCCGTGTGCAGAAAGTGGTCGCCCGTACCCAGCCGGATCATCCGGGCCCTGGGACCGTCCCCGTCGGCGAGCCATTCAGCCACCGATCCTCCCAGTCCGCCCAGGATGGAATGTTCCTCGAGGGTTGCCACCAGTTTGAATTTTGAGAAGGCGGAGCGGAGGTAATCCTCGTCGAGCGGTTTGACCGTGTGAAAGCTGACGACCTCGCAGGAGACGCCCTTTTGGGCGAGCAAACCGGCTGTTTCCATCGCCGAGGGCAGCATGTTTCCGGTGGACAGCAGGGCGACCTCGGAGCCCGACCGGATGGGCAGAGCCTTGCCGATGGTCAGTTCGGGAGTGGAGGCATGCACGGTCGGCTCCCCCTTTTTGCCGATCCGCATGTAGACCGGACCGTTCCAAAGCCGTGAGGCCCGGAGCAGGGCCCGCACCTCAAATGCATCCGCCGGGCAGAGGACCGTCATTCCCGGCAGGACGCGCATGACGGCAATGTCCTCGCAGGAGTGATGGGTGACCCCCAGCGACGCGTAGGAAAGACCCGAACCCGTTCCCACGATGGTCACCGGCTTTTGGTGGTAGCAGACATCCACGCGGATCTGTTCGTAGCACCGGTAGGTGATGAAGGGGGTGATCGTGTAGCAGATCGGTCGGAACCCGCCACTGGCGAGACCCGCCGCCATGCCGATCATATTCGCCTCGGCCACGCCGCAATTGAAGAGCCGGTCCGGGAACTGATCCTTGAATCTGTCGAAGAGCCGGTTGCCGATATCCGCCGTCATCATGATCAGCGTGGGATCGGTGGCCGCCAGGGCGGTGATTTCACTGGCAAAGGCGTTTCTCATACCAGGGCATCCCCCACAAGATTCAGTTCGACCCGGGCCTTTTCGACCTCCTCTGCGGAGGGGGACCGATAATGCCAGTTGTTGTCATCCTCCATAAAGCTGACACCCTTGCCCTTGACGGTATGGGCCACAATGACCGTGGGGCGGCCGTGGGGGTCCGGGAATTTTGAGAAGGCGCCCAGGATTTCAGACAGGTTGTGGCCGTCAATTTCATGGCAGGCCCAGCCGAAGGACTCCCATTTGGCTCGGAGCGGATCCATGGCCATGATTTCCGTGGAACGTCCCGTGGCCTGCCATTTGTTGAAATCCACCATGGCCAGCAGGTGCGAGAGACCGTGTTTTGGTGCGAAGAGAGCCGCCTCCCAGACGGACCCCTCCTGACATTCCCCATCGCTCATGACCACCGCGACGCGGTAATCCTGTTTTCTGATTTTGGCGGCCAGCGCCATGCCGATCCCCACCGGAAGACCGTGGCCGAGCGAACCCGTGGCCCATTCCACACCCGGGGCACAGCCCGGGGAGGGTTGTTCGGGCAGATGGCCCCCGTCCTCATTGTAATGATCCAGGTCGCCCAGGGGAAAAACCCCCCGGAACGCCAGGGCCGCATAGAGGGTACTGACCGCGTGACCCTTGCTGAGGATGAACCGGTCGCGACCCGGGTCGGCAGGATGGGCCGGGTCAAAACGCAGAAGGTTCGTGTAGGCCAAGGTGACCAGGTCCACACAGGAGAGGGCGCTGGCGAGGTGGGCGGACTTGGCGAGATGCGACATCTGGATGATCTTCAGACGGGTTCGTCTGAGGGTCAGGTCCAGTTCGGGGAGGCTGGGGGTCGTCATCGGAGCAAAGATTTGCGGGGGTCAGCTGAGTTTGACTTCCTGCATGCGTTTGATGTTGTAATAGAGCGTATTGGACATGGAATCCGGGATTTTGCCCAGATCAAAGGCGTTTTTGAGGTCGCGCACGGCATCCTCAATGGTCCGGGAAGCCTCGAAGCCGAGTTCCCGTTTGAGTTTTTCCGAGGAGATGTGGTAGGAGCGGTTGTCATCGGTCGGTGTCGTGACAATCTCGACATTTTTGCCCACCACGTCGCGGACAATTTCGGCGATCTGCATGACCGTCTGATTGTGGTAGCCCGCGTTGTAGATTTTCCCATCGATGAGACTGTCCTCCCATTCCAGACTCTTCAGGTAGAAATCGCACATGTCATCGATATGGATGTTGGGCCGTTTCTGATTTCCCCCAAAGACCGTGATCTTGTTCTTGTTGATCGCGTGGTTGGTCAGAATGTTGACCGTCAGGTCCAGGCGCAGACGCGGGGAATAACCGCAGACGGTGGCCGGGCGGACCGTCAGACAGGTGAACCCCTTCGTGCGGCGTTTTTCGAGTTCCTCCTCACACATGGCCTTGAACTTGGAATAATCCGTCAGGGGCTCGAGGGGCAGGTTTTCGGTGACATTGTCGACTTCCTTGATCCCGTACACACTTGAGGAGGAGGCGTAGATGAAGCGGCGCACCCCGGAGTCCTTGGCGATTTCCACCAGCGGGATGAAGGCGTCGTAGTTGATGCTTTTGCCCAGGCCCGGGTTGAGTTCGAAACTCGGGTCGTTGGAGATGCAGGCCAGGTGGATGACGGCATCGGCCCCCCTGAGGGATTTTTCGAGGACCTCTCGGTGGCGCATGTCCCCCTCGATGAAAGTCAGGAGCGGGTTGTCCCGGACCGCGTCAAAAACCTGCCGGCCGTAGAGGAACAGGTCCAGGACCCGGACCTGGTATCCTGCGGAGAGAAGTTTGGGGACAAGTTGTGATCCGACATAGCCGGCACCGCCGGTGACGAGGACAGTTTTGATTTTGGACATAGGATGTTTTTTAATGGTTGAGCAGAGTCATTCCGGCCTTGAGCAGGACCTGTTTGGAAATCGGTTTCGAGTTGCCGAAAATTTTGACCGCCTGTCCGCCGGCCAGCTGGCCGATGAAGGTGGCCAGCCCGATGGGCAGCCCCTGTTTGGCCGAGAGAGCCGCCACCGAGAAGAAGGCGTCCCCCGCGCCGACGGTGTCCAGCACCTGGGTTTCAAAAGGCAGCAGAAGGACCGGATCGGACTTTCCATCCAGACCGATGGTTTCGATCCCGCCCCGTGTCAGCCAGGCATAACCGGATCCGAAACCGGCCCTGATTTTTTCGAGTTCCTCCCGGTGGTTGATATGGCGCCGGGCGCAGGCGAGGAGAATTTCCATCTCATCCAGGGAAAAACAATCGGCCCGGTGATACTGGCGGGTGATGATGTTGAACCCGTGGTTGTTGCTGTTGGTCTGGCAGTTGAGGGCCATAAAACGGGCCTGGGCCTGGATCAGCCCCCTGATTTTTTCCTGCAGAAGCCCGTGGCCGAAGTCGGCCACCACCACCAGATCGTAGTCCCTGAGCATGCGGTCGAGCCGGGAGAGAATCAGGTCCACGACTTCCTCTGCGGGGGGGGCCGCGTCGATAAAGTTGACCGAGAAGAGTTTGCTCAGCTCCTTGCCCTCGGCAATCGGTTCCACAAACCGGTGTTTGATGATGGTGGTGAATTTTTCATGGCGGATGATCCTGTCATCGGCCCCGGCAACATGGCGGCGGATTTCGGCGTCGGCCCAGGTTTCCGTGCCGGCGAGGCTGAGGAGATGTGTCTGGGGACAGAATTGTTTGATGTGCCGGTAGACCGCCAGCGAGCCCCCCGCCTGCATGTCCTCCTCCATGAAGCGTGAGGAAATGATCCGGTTTTTGGAGGTGAGCCCCTGCACCCGGACCGTCGCATAGCGGTCAAAAATGACGTCGCCCACGACCAGCACCCGGAGCGTTTCGAAGCCGTTGATGACGTCCCTGAAATTCTCCGGCGAGACCGAGCGGGACAGTTGCCCGCAGAAGGATTTGATCGGATCGGGGAGATGGCTGAAAAAGTTGTTGATCAGCCGGGAGGAGCTGAAGACCACACTGCCCAGATACCGGACCTCGCCCCCCACCGATTCAACGGCGCGGACGTCCTCAAGGATGTTTCCGGTCACATCCAGGCTCGGGTCCTCATATTCACGTCCCTTGCAATAGATGTGGGGCCGGACACATTCGATGGCCGCGACGGAATTTGAAAACGGGATGAGGACCACGTAGTCAACAAAACCGATGGCGGCAAGACTCCTGGCCCGGAGCTGGTCGTTGAAATAGGGGCGACCCGGGCCCTTGTTGACAAATTTTTCAGAGGTGAGAGTCACGACCAGCACATCCCCCAGGGCGCGGGCCTCCTCCAGATGGATGAGGTGGCCCGGGTGGACCAGATCGAAAGTGCCGTGGCAGTGGACGATTTTTTTCCCCTGCGCCCGCAGCCCTGCAAAATGCGCCGCCGCCGAGTCGAAGGGGATTATTTTTTCGGGGTACATGGTCGGAGGGCCGGTGACATTAGGCGTGATTTTCAGCCAGACATCTCATCAGCATGTGGCAGACGACCATTTGAAGGTCCTCGGCCAGCTGCATGTCATGAACCGGGAAATGAATTTTGATGTCCACCAGGGGGAGAGCCCTGCCCCCGTCGAAGCCGAAGAGGCCGGCGGTGGTGACGTCCATGGACCGGGCCTTGGCGATGGCGGAGAGGATGTTTGGCGAATTGCCGCTGCCGGAGAGCAGGATCAGGAGGTCCCCCGCCTGTGCAAGAGTCCCGAGCTGATAACTGAAGATGTCCTCGTAGGACAGGTCGTTGCCCAGGCAGGTCAGGACCGCGGGATTGGCGGCCAGGGCGGAGAACCGGATGCCCTTGATCCTTTTTTTGGCGACCGGGTAGATGAAGTCATTGGCCCAGTGAATCGCATTGGCCGCACTGCCGCCATTGCCGCAGATAAAAACCTGACGGTTCTGATCCCAGGCCCGGTTCATTTCCAGGGCCAGGGGGGCGACTTGGGACCAATCGTGGGCCTCCACAAATTTCCCGAGAGCCTGTGCGTACCTGCGGAAGGAGACCGTGGCGGATTCTGCGGAAAGAGGATGGGGCATGGAAGTGGGTCCGTGAGGGGTTAAACCGGAGAATGGGAGGAGCCGATCATTTCGATTTTGGGGAGAAATTTCAGGAAACATCCGCCGCGGTCGGTGTAGGATTTGTTTTTGGACATGATCGGGGCGGCATAACGCCAGGCCAGGATCAGGACAATCTCCGGCTTCTCCGGTGAGAGCAGGACTTCCGGGCCGCGAATCGGGAGGGCCAGGCCCGGACTGTAAAGCCCCTGTCGCACGGGGTTGTCATCGATCAGATAGTCGATGAGACCGCCGATTTCGAGGTGATACAGGACCGTGGTGACCCCGACGGATGCGCCGTATCCGGCGATTTTTTTCCCGGCGGCCCGTCCGTCGTGGAGCAACTGATGCAGGCGTTTTTTGGTCATCTCCAGTGAGGCGGACAGTTTTTGATAGGGTTCGGCGGTGGCATAACCCGCCGCGGATTCGTGTCCGATGGCCTCCGCCACAGAGTGGGCCACCGGCCAGGGTCCCCCGGCGGACTGCACATGGACGCGGATGGAACTGCCCTTGGATTCATTGATGTCCACATCAAACAGACACATTCCCAGACCTTTGAAGAACCGGGCCAGCGGGGTGACCGAGTGATAGTCGATGTGTTCGTGGTAGATATTGTCAAAGACCACGTCTTCGGCCAGATATCTGAGGTAACCCGTTTCAAACACAAAGACCCCCCGGTGGCCGATGAGCGTGCGGACCCCCTTCACGAACTCCGACGGATCGGGGACATTGGCAATCACGTTGTTGGCGATGATCAGGGCGGCAGACCCGTGATCGGCGAGGATTTTTCCGGCCAGGTCCTGGGTGAAGAAATCGTTGAGGGTGGGGATTCCCGAGGCCGTGGCGCGGGCGGCGATTTCCCGGGCCGGGTCCACTCCCAGAACCCGGAAACCCAGTTCCTGAAAAGCCCTCAACATCGTCCCGTCGTTGCTGCCGATTTCCACGATGAGACTGCCCGCCGGCAGGGAGAGCTTGTCGCGGACCGTTTTGGCATAATTTTTGAAGTGATCGGCGAGCCCCAGCGAACTGGTGGTGGTGTAGATGTATTCGCGGTAGAGATATTCCGGATCCACAATGGCCCGGAGCTGGACGTGACCGCATTCCGCGCACTGGTAAAGATCCAGGGGGTAACTTTCGAGTTTTTCCGGGTGTTGATCCCTGGGAAGATAGTAGTCGCCCACCGGGGTGGGATGCAGGGGGAGAATCAGACGCCAGTGGGTTGACGCGCAGAGGCGGCAGCATTCGACTTTGGTGATCTTGACCATAAGGATTGGGGATCGGAACGAAGGGGATCAGTCTTTGTTAAGGAAGTCGGAGCCGACTAGCAAGTGATTCCTGCCAGTGAAGACCCGCCCCCCCATCGACCACGATTTCCTGGCCGGTGATGAAGGAGGCCTCCTCCGAAAGCAGGAACCGGACAACCCGGGCCGTCTCATCGGCCGTGCCCATCCGCCGGAGAGGGGTGATGGATCTGTAGAGATCCTGCAATGCCGGATTTTGCGCAAAAAAATGGGCGGATTCCTCCTTCAGCAGATTGCCCGGGGCCACGCAGTTGACGCGGATTCCGGAGGGACCGAGTTTGAACGCATAATAACGGGCCATCCCCACGACGCCGGCTTTGGCGACATGATATCCCTCGTCCTGTTCCTCGGCCACAAACCGGGAGGCGATGGAACTGAGGATGACGATGGATTTGTCGCCACCGGACGGGAAAAGCGGGAGGGCGGATTCGATGAGGTTGCGGGAGGCTGTCAGTGTGGAGGCCAGATTTCCCTCCCATGATCCTTCCCTGCCGCGGTGGCGTTGGAAGAGAGCCATGCCGTGGAGAGAAACACCCGAGGCCCCGAGCGTCTGGATCACCCTGCCCAGCGCCCCGGGATCGGTCAGGTCCGCCTGATGATATTCGGCCCCGCCCAGTTTCTGATCCGTTTCCGGAAGGGTCCGGGACAGGACATGGCATCGGGCACCCGTCTCCAGGAGTATCCGGGTGCAGGCGCGGCCGATTCCCTTTGTTCCGCCGGCGATCAGAAATGTTTTTGTCATGGGGGATTTCCGTGTGGGGTCAGACCGGATCGAGACAGGTTTCATCCCAGTCCCAGTCTGCAAAAACGGTCTGTTCACGGATGAAGGGTCCCTGGGTGATTTCATGAAAGACAGCCGGATCGGAGCGGGGGATGACCGTGTGGAAAACCGGATCGGCGAGGCGGTAGTAAAACGGTTTTCCCGATGATGGGGGACCCATGGGGATGACCCGGGTGACGCGTCCCAGATCATCAAAAAGAACCACCTCCACCTCCCCCTCGAGGATCGAGAAGGACTCCGCCTTTCCGAGGTGTTTGTGGGGCCGGACCCGAAACCCCTTCGGGAGGACAATGATCATTTCGTGCAGGGCATCCCCGGTGGTGCGATGGGTGCAGATGCGGATGGTTTTGCGGGGATTTTGCCGGGCCAGAGCCTTCAATTCCCCGAGATCGGCCCCGTTGAGCAAAACAACCGGGTCGGAGGCGTACAGGACGGCATCGGATTCGGGGCGGTAATTCATGACAGCACCGTTTCAAGGTCGAGTGGGGTGGCGGGAAAAATCGAGGCGAAGCGTCCGCCCGCCTGCGTGAAGGCGGCATTTTTTTCAATGACCTTCGGTTGGTTTTGGGGATTGAGACTCAAAAGGCAGAGACCGGTTTTTTTCTCCAGAAGCGCCTCCGAGCCCAGGATCGGGAGACGGCCCACAGGCATGAACATGCCCTTTTTATGGGGATTGTCATCGGCGACAAAATCAACGAGATCGGTGACACCGTAGAGGGAGAGAAAAGCGACGGAAAGATGACCCGCCCCGAAGAGGGCGATGGAACCGTGTCGGGCCCGGGCCTTTTCCAGGAGAGGGCGGATGTTGTTTTTTTTGTCCGCAAAACGGGCGGCGAAATTTCTGGCACGGTCACACTCCGCCATGACCGCCGGGTGATCGACTGAGCAGGCTCCCTGTGTCCGGGTGTTACGGACAAAGGCGATGAGGGAATTTTCAAAGGGGTAGGGATGGGAGTGGAAATGGATGATTTCAAAGCCCTCCCGTTCAAGCATCCAACGCAGGGTGGCGGGGGTGAAATAAAAGAGATGCTCCTCCCACAGTGAGGTGAAATCCCCGAGAGTGAGGGCCCGGGCACAGTCGGGCACCTCGAAGATGATATGACCATCCGGCCTGGTGCAGGCCCGGCAGGCCTCCACAAACCCGCTGAAGTCGTAGGCGTGCTCGAGGACATGGCGCACGATGAACACATCCGCCAACCCCCGGCGTGCGGCGATGGCCCGTGCGGAATCGGGGGTGAAAGCCACCTGCCATGTTTCCGTGTTGGCCAGGGGATCGGCCACGGACAGGTCCTGTGCCGGGTCAATGCGCCAGGTGCGGGAAAATCCCTGTTTTTCCATGCGACGCAGCGTGGTATCGTCCTTGAAGCTGTAGGCCCCGATCACGGCATCCGTCTGGACCCCTGGCAGCCGGGAGATGTTCAGAACCATCGCATCGAGGTGGGCTTCCGGCTCGAAATTGGTCAGCCACCCGTATCGCGGTTTCAATTCGTTGACGGGAAAGGTGGCCGCGAGGGACACCAGACCGGAGTCGGGGGAGAGTTCCAGCCGGAACGGAAAACACGGTGCCGGTGTGTCATCGGCATTTTGGAGGAATCTGTTGGAAACCGGTTGGTTGCCAAAATCCAGAAGGGTTTCCCGCGGGGAGATTGAACCGGGCGGGCTGTGTGCGGTGGTCGGGGGTGTCATGGGAATGCGGGGGTGAGGGTCCTCTTCACGCCCTCCGGGAGGGTGGTGAACGCGAAGTCGGCGGGCATCAGCTCCCGGATCAATTTTCCGGTAAAGACATTATCCACCTTTTTTTTGGATCGGGGTTTGGAATCAACCCTCAGCAAAGGATAACCGTTGGAACGGATCAGGTCGAGAATCTCGACAAAAGAATGGCTTTGGCCGCCCGCCGCATTGAGGATTCCCTCAAAGGGGTGATCGAGCAGGTGGATGATGATCCGGCACATGTCCTCCACAAAAAGAAATTCGCGGAGTTCCGTGCCGTCGCCCCACAGGGTGATCGGGGTGTGTTCCAACGCGGCGGCACAGAACCCTGACGGACCGTAACATTTTCCGCGGTCACCCGGACCATAGACCAGGGGGGGACGCAGGCACACCAGCGAGGTGTTGGAAAGGGAGGAGAGCCCCCTTTGCAGGAGCCGTTCGCCGGTATATTTGGCGATCCCGTAATAGGAGCTTGGAAGGGGGAGGGTTTGCTCCGAGATGGCGGCATTGTCGGTTTCCTCGCCGTAAACCGCGGCGGAACTCATGAAGATGAGCCTCCGGACAGGCTGGAGGGTGACTGCGGCAATCACGTTTTCGACGATGGACAGGTTGTTTCGGAAGGCTTCCGGCGTGTCTCCGAACTGTCTTTTGACCGCGGCGCACAGGACCACCACGGAGTCCGGGGTGAGTCGCGCCGCGAGTCTGGGAACACAATCCGGGTGTGTGAAATCCAGGTCTGAGATTGAAAGGCCGGTCACCTCACGCGGGTGGGACTCCGCTCCGAGCATGCGGATGAGCGTGTGTCCGATAAACCCCGAATGACCGAGGACAAAGACATGTTTGGCAGGGGACATGGGGTTTGCGAGGGGAGACTGGGGGGGTGAGGGATCAGTGTTCCATCCGGATGAGGATGCGGGCCGCCACCCCGTTTTTCATGGTGGAGATCGCCTCGTTGATCCGTTCCAGAGGGTACTCATGTGTGAAAAGCCCCTCCAGCTGCAATTTGCGGGCACCCATCAGACGGACAAACCGGGGGATTTCGATGTGGGGTTCCGAGCTGCCGCCGTGGGAGCCCTTGAGAATTTTTTTGAAGTGCAGGGGCAGGGAGTAGATGCTGATGTTGTCACCTTTTTTGGGGACACCCACCAGAATGGTCCGTCCGTCGGGATGGGTCAGGTCGTAGGCCGTTTCGATGACCCGCGGGTTGCCGGTCGTATCCACGACCACATCGGCGCCCGAGGGACCGACGATGTTCAGAATCCGTTCCCGCAGGTCGCCGCATTTTGCGGAGTTCAGGCCGTGACTCGCTCCGAATTTCATGGCCATCTCGACCTTTGAGTCGTGTATGTCGATGCCGACGATCGGGTGGCCCGAGCTGAGGGAGGCCGCCTGGGCGATATTCAGACCAACCCCCCCGACGCCAAAAATGACGATGGACTGGCCGATTTTGAGCTGGGCATCGTTGTTGACCACCCCGAAGGCCGTTGTCACCGCACAACCGAAGAGGGGTGCCTGTTTGGGATCAAAGTCCCTGGGGATGGCCGTGACCCGGTTTTCGGAAACCAGGGCAAAATTATTGAAGGTCGTGACCCAGCCCGCATTGACTTTGCGGCCGTTCCAGTCATAGGAGGCGGGGGTGGCCTGGATCCCCGCGCCCGGGCGCCAGTGGAGGACCACATGATCGCCGACTTTGACATTCCTGACCCCTTCACCAATGGCGAGCACCTCACCGGATCCCTCGTGGCCGAGCAGGTGGGGGAGGTAATGGTCCTCTCCTTTTGAGCCCTCGATCTCATTGATCTGTGTGCCGCAGATGCCGCTGTAGAAGACTTTGACCAGAACCTGGCCGTAGGAGGGAGTTTCCGGGCAGGAGATGTCGGCCACCTCGAGAGGTTGCCGGCATTCGGTCAGGATGGCAGCTTTCAGCTTCATGGGAGGATCACTCGAAGTAAATGAATTCGTAGTCGCCGGTGTAACCAAAGAGATTGTAGAGCCAGATCCATTCCTCCGTGTCGAAGAAGGAGCCGCAGGTCAGAGCCCAGCACTGCAAATTGAAAAGTTCCTGGTCGTTCCGGTAGCTTTCGAGCATGACGTATTTGCTCTTGCCGACCCGTTCCACCTCCGAAAGGGCGGTTTTCAGACTGAACAGACGGAGGTTGTGGAAACAGCCCAGCGAAATGACCAGATCAAAGCTTTTGTCGTCGAAGGGCAGGGGATCCTGCGCATGGTGCCGGAAGAGATGACCCTTGAACTCCGGGAGGGCCGAGGCCAGTCCGTAATGGGAGACGTCGTACCCCACCAGTTGCAGACCCGGCTCGAGCAGCTGCATTTCGTAGAGCAAAAAAGCCTTTCCGCAGCCCGCATCCAGCACGCGGGAGCCGGATTTCAGACCGTAGTGGGAGATGAGTTTTTCGGCCACGGGTTTCCACCGGCCCGGAAGATACTTGTATCCGCCGTAGCCGTAGCGCCTGTTTCCATCCCAGTAGTCGAATTCATACTCCTTGGCCTTGAGCATGCAGTGGACCTTGTCGTCGTTCATTCTTCCCAGATAATCGCGTTTGGTGGCGGTATGGAGGGGGGTGACGATGTTGAGGAGCTGTCCCATGATGAGTTACTTTTATTGCTGAT
>JANRIZ010000034.1:0-9533 GCA_033764445.1 Verrucomicrobiia bacterium
TTCTGCAATATCTCGTACTCGGCCTTCTGGCCTGCCGCATTGCACCCGGCCATGATCATTTTCCCCTTGGCCTTGGCCACCGGACTGATCAGACGGAATGTCGCAGCCTCTGGCAGCGGGTTGTCGGGGGTGGATGAATCGAGGACGGGACTCCCCTCCGGTTGTGCCAGAGCCAGAAAGCTGAATTTCAAACTCTGCCCCGAGGAGCGCTGCAATTTGCGGTTGATATAGACAAAACTTTCGGGCGGTTCCCAGGACCTCACCTCGTGACACCAATATTTCCCCTCCTTCAATAACGGACACGCGGAGGCATGCAGACACGGAGCCAGGACCCGGGCCGTCTGTTGGGCACACAGGTGGTCGCGCAGCCGTTCCAGCCGCTCACTGGATTCACGCAATGAGGGTTCGAGAATCAGAAACACCCCCTTTTCGGAAAGGGTTTCCCTCAAAACGGATTCCACCCATTCATTGACCGTCTCCTGGGGGCGTCCAAAAAACATCTCATTGAGGGAAAAACTCGCCACCACGAGATCAAAACGCAGGTCCCGGATCCCTTCCACCTCGTTGAGTTTCTGCCCGGTCCATTTGTGGGTCCGCATCTGAACGCCGGGCCACAGGACCGCGTTGTCGGCAAACAGCTGGGAGAAGACCCGCAGGCTTTGACCGGCCGTATCGATCCCATGAATGGTCACCCCGGGGCTGAGACGGGAGATTTCCCGGGCAATGCCCAGGCCGGCCGCCCCGGTCCCGCAACCGATATCGAGGATCCGGGCCCCCTGCGATGGCGGAGTCCAGCCGCAACGCTGTGCCAGCTCCCGCAGGACAAACCGGGGCCGCATGAAACCCTGGGGAAAATAAAACAATCCGTAGGCCGCCAGACGCCCGTAGTCATGGGCATACTCATCAAACCCGGCCTCCCGCTCGGCGGTGAAATTCTGGCTGAGCGAATCCACCACCGCCCGCAGGGTGTCGAGCGCGGCCTCCCCGTCGGACCGGCCTGTTTCCCGCAGGGCCTGCCGCCGCCACCACTCCTCCAGCACAGAAGGATAGGATTCGTTTCGGTTCGTCACCCCGTCAATCTCACCGGTTGCCGCCAAAAATCGAGGCTTATCCGCAGATGGGCTCAGATTGACACCGACTCTTTTTTTGGTTCTGCAACGGCATCCCTGACTCCACTTTAAAACATTCCGCGTTTCAGGCCGGCATTCGTGGCGCCTGGAAAAAAACCGTTTTCAAAGTCAGTAGACGTTTTACGAAGCGGAATAAAAGCACCTTCCCAAAATCCGAGCCCATCTGCGTATGGCCCTCCGTGGATCAAAAATCACATTGTCTTGGCCGGGCTTCCTCCAGTAGCCTCGGGCCGGTGACGCACACCATGAAGAACCCCCTCCCCACCGCTTTCGTCGAATACCGCGAAGAACCCGGGAACCGGGGAGTGTTGGTCGTGGGAGGTCGGCTGGACGCCTCCGGCACGACGCTGCTCTGGAACCGGACCACCGCCCTTTTGGCCGGTAAAAAAAACGCCTCCCTGCAGGTGGATGCCTCGGGGATCCTCTACTGCGATGCCGCGGGAATCGCCTACCTGCGTTACCTGAGCTCCGGCGGCATGAGCCCGGGTCTGCCGGTGACCCTCACGGGTCTGGACGAAAAGTCCCGCCGTCTTTTTGATCTCCTGACCGATGCGGATCTGGAGTCCCTGCGGCCCCGCGCCCTTCCACCGCGCTCCTTTCCCGAGGAGATCGGGGCCGGGACCGTGGACGCTCTGCGCGGGGACCGGGAAACGGTTGAATTCATCGGCGAACTGGCCGCAGCCCTGTGGCATGTGATCCTGCACCCGCGCCTGCTGCGGTGGAAACAAATCCTGACCGTGTTTGAAAAGGCGGGAGTCAATGCCCTTCCCATTGTGGCCCTGATCAGCTTTCTTGTGGGTCTGATCATCGCCTTCCAGTCGGTTCCGCAACTGGCCAAGTACGGCGCGCAGATTTACGTCATCAACATGGTGGCCCTGGTCATGATCCGCGAACTGGGCCCGATCATGACCGCCATTGCCCTGGCCGGACGCTCGGGTTCGGCCTTTGCAGCCGAACTGGGCACGATGAAAATCAATGAGGAACTCAACGCGCTCAAAACCATGGGCCTCAATCCCGTGTCCTTCCTGGTGGTCGAACGCGTGATCGCCGGGACGTTGGTCACGCCGTTGCTGACCGTGTACTCGATGTTTCTGGGGATTCTGGGGGGCATGATCATCATGCACACGTTTGATTTTTCCACAACCACCCTTCTGGCCCAGCTGACCGAGGCCGTCTCCATCAACGACGTGCTCATCGGTGTCTTCAAGGGATTCTTTTTTGGGCTCCTGGTCTCGGGCATCGGCTGCCTGCGGGGCCTTCAGACTCAGTCGGGTGCCAGTGCCGTGGGGGATTCCACGACCCGGGCTGTCGTGTCCAGCATCATTGCCATCATCACCTGGGACGCCATCTTTTCGGTCCTTCTCTACATCCTCAAAATATGACCACTGCGACCGAAAACGCCATCGAGGTCCGGGGTCTGCGGGCGGCCTACGGGGACAACGTCATTCTGCAGAACATCGGTTTTTCCGTCAGACGCGGGGAGGTTTTTGTGATCCTGGGCGGGTCCGGCTGCGGCAAAAGCACGCTGATGAAATTCATGATCGGCCTGTACCGGCCCACGGCAGGCGAGATCCTCATTGGCGGGGAGGATATCGCCCGCGCCGAGGGGGCCGACTACCTCCGCATCCTGCGCCGGTTCGGAGTCATGTACCAGAGCGGGGCCCTGTTTGGCTCGCTGACCGTCCGGGAAAACGTGAAGCTGCCGCTGGATGTCTTTACCCGCCTGCCCGAGCAGGCCAAACAGATGATCGTCCTTCTCAAACTCAGGCTGGTGGGCCTGGAACAGGCCATTGACAAACTCCCCTCGGAACTCAGCGGCGGAATGATCAAACGCGCCGCCATCGCCCGGGCCATGGCCCTGGACCCGGAAATCCTGTTTTTGGATGAACCCTCCGCGGGTCTGGACCCCGTTTCCTCGGCGAGTCTGGATGACCTCATCAATTACCTTTCGGCAAGTCTGGGCATCACGTTTGTGGTGGTCACCCACGAACTGCCCAGCATTTACGCCATCGCCGACCGGGTGATCATGCTCGACAAGAATACAAAAACCATTATCGCTGAAGGACCCCCCGAACGGCTTCGGGATCAGGACCAAAACCCCTTGGTCCGGCAGTTTTTCAACCGGAAGCCCGCTGCGGGGACCATCCCATGAGTGCTTCCTCCAACCACTTCAAGATCGGCGTTTTTGTCCTCCTCGCCTTCGGCCTTTTTTTCTGCGGTCTGGTGGCCTTTGGACTGATGAATCTTTTCGTGCCCAGCACCCGCTTTGAAACCTATGTGGACAGCTCCATCGAGGGTCTCTCCATCGGGTCCCCTGTCAAATTCCGCGGGGTGAAAGTCGGCAAGGTCACACGCATCGAATTTGCCGACAAAAGGTACGCAGCCGGGGGCTCGGGACTGGTTCTCATCACCTTCGATGTGGAGGAGGAATATGCCCCCTTTTCGGATGATCTCGAAAATGAGGTGCAGAAGGAAATCGACAAGGGCCTGCGCGCCCGAGTGACCAGCCAGGGGATCACCGGCACCAGCTACCTTTCCCTCGACTATCTCAACCCGAAGGACCATGCCCCCATGCCGATCACGTGGAAACCCCATCATTTCTATATCCCCTCCGCCAAAAGCCAGCTGTCCCAGATGATTTCCTCCCTGGAAAAGTCCCTGCGCAAAATCGAGAACCTGCCCCTGGACAAGATCGGAACGAATCTGGACGAACTGCTCATCGAGGTCCGTTACTCAAACATCAAGGCCCAGTCCTTCATGGACACACTCAATGAAAGCAATCTGCGTGAATCCATCGAAAACCTGGGGACCATCACCGAAAATCTGGATTCCATCTCCCAGGACCTTCGCACCTACCCGTCTCATTTTTTTCTCGGGCCCCCGCCCGCCCCCAGCAAAAGTCTTCCACCCGCAAAAAAATAATCCCATGCCACTCCGCTCCCCCCTTTCCCTGCTCCTGTTGGGCACCGCCGCCCTGCTCGCGGGCTGTGTCTCCCGCCCCAACATTCCGGTCGAAAAATATTCCCTGCCGGCCTCCGAAAAGGGTCCCGCCGCAGAGGCCCATTTTGAGGGCACCCTCGCCGTCCACCGTGTCTCGGTCTCCCCCCAATTCCAAAATCGCAATTTCACCTACCGGATCAGCGAATTCGGCTTCGAGTCCGATGCCTACCACACATTTTTCGCCCCTCCGGGTCAGGTCTTTTCCCAGCCCCTGCGCAGTCATCTCCGGGCGGCGGGTCTTTTTACGGATGTTGTCTCGCGCAACGACGATCTGGGGGCGAAATTTTTCATGACCGCGGAAATTCTCGAACTGTACGGGGACTTCCGCCCGGGCAAACCCTCCGCTGCGGTCCTGAAAATCAGTTTCCTGGTCTATACAAAGGACGCCAAAAACTTCAAAAATCCCTTTTACCAGGGGGAGTATCTCGAATCGGTGCCTCTCCGGGGAAAATCCGGCGACCAGCTCATGCAGGCCTGGAACCGGGCCCTGGAAAAAATTGTCTCCCGCCTGGCCGCCGACCTCTCGGAAACACCCCCGCCCGCCCCCTCACCCTCGATCCCCTCCCCCTCCAAATGAAATCGCTCCGGTCCGTCCTTCTTCCCCCCCTGCTGGCACTTCTTCTTTCGGGCTGTGAAACAACCCCGTCCCGCCACGGACGCATCTCGGGCGAGGAGGCCGAAAAACTGGCGCGCCGGGGGGGGTTCATCGAATCCAACGCCCGGTGTGAGGCGGCCACCTGGTCGCAGGACTACCAATGCTGGATCATCCTCGTCAAATCACCCCAAAGCCAGGGGGCTCCCCTCACCCAACGCGTCGTGGTCAGTGCCAACGGAAATGACATCTGGACGGAAAGTTATGGCCCGAACTGACCCGGTCACTACAACAACCGCGCGTCCTCCTCCCCGTCCTCCCTCTTTTTGAATGCTTCCAGAAAGTCCCGCAGTTCCTCCGCCGTGTGATTCCTTCTGATCCGGTCGATTTCCTGGTTGGCCCGTGTATCACACCTCTCGTTGCCTTCGTTCCCGGCGTGGCCCTTCACCCAATGCCAGCGCACGGTATGCCCGTCCACCTCCGCCTCCAGGGCCTTCCACAGGTCCGCATTTTTGACGGGTTTTTTGGCCGCCGTGCGCCAGCCGTTCCGCTTCCAGGTCCGAATCCACCGGGTCACCCCGTTTTTCAAATATTGGGAATCGGTGTGCAGTTCCACGTCACAGGGGGTTTTCAACGCCCTGAGGGCCTCCAGGGCGGCGGTCAGCTCCATGCGGTTGTTGGTGGTGGCGGGTTCACCCCCGCCGATCTCGCGCCGGTGCGGGCCGCATTTCAGAACCGCCGCCCAGCCGCCCGGTCCCGGGTTGCCATGGCATCCACCATCTGTGTGAATGGTCACTTTTTTGCGGGGGGCGGGGGAGGTCATGCGTCGTGGGGATCGGATTTCCAATGCGGGCCAGCTTTGATCATTTTGCGGCCTTTTGAAATATGAAAGTTGACCGGACGGACGGTGGTTTGACACGGTCACGAATTGGGTTCATTAATTCCCCACCACCCAAAATCAGGATTTCCATATGAACACGACACCGACTCTCTTTTCTCCCCTCCCACTGGGGGCCCTTGAAACCCCCAACCGCATTTTTATGGCCCCGCTGACCCGCTGCCGTGCGGCGGAGGGAAATGTGCCGACCGATCTGAATGCCGAATACTACCGTCAGCGCGCCTCGGCGGGACTGATCATCTCGGAGGCGACCTCCGTCTCCCCGTACGGGTTCGGATACCCGAATACCCCCGGCATTTTTACGGCAGCGCAGGTCGCGGGTTGGAAAAAGGTCACTGCGGCTGTCCATGGCGCCGGCGGACGGATTTTTCTCCAGCTCTGGCATGTGGGGCGCGTTTCCCATCCGGCCTTTCAGCCCGGGGGCATTGACCCTGTCGCCCCCTCGGCGATCAAACCAAAAGGTAAAATTTTCACCGGGACGGGCATGGAGGATTATCCCGTTCCCCGCGCACTGGAGCTTTCGGAGATTCCGGGCATCATCGCCGAGTACGTCCACGGCGCAAAATGCGCCCAGGAGGCGGGGTTTGACGGCGTGGAAATTCACAATGCCAATGGATATCTTCTCGACCAATTTCTGCGCGATGGCACCAATCAGCGCTCGGATCAATACGGGGGCCCCGTCCAGAACCGCGCCCGACTGACTCTTGAGGTCACCGAGGCGGTCATTGGCGTCTGGGGCGCTTCCCGCGTGGGAATCCGTCTCTCTCCGGGCGGGGTCTTCAATGACATGCATGACAGCAACCCTTTGGCCACCTTTGGCCATGTTCTGAAAGAACTCAGCCGCTACAATCTCGCCTACGCGCATGTGACCCAGGTAACCGCCCAGGATGTCGCCCACGGCGCGACCGAGGGGGTGGGTCCCAGGGAATTGCGCCCGTTTTATCCCGGCACAATGGTCAGCGCGGGCGGTTTTACACAGGAATCCGGCAACAAAGCCCTGGCCGAGGGGTGGGCGGATGCCATCGCCTTTGGCGTGCCCTTCCTCTCCAATCCCGACCTTCCGGAACGCTTCCGCCGGAACGCGGGACTCAACACGCCGGATGAGTCCACCTTTTACGCGACCGGGCCCAAAGGTTATACGGACTACGCCTCACTGGCGGCGGTGTGACGCAATGACCATGGAGCCGGTGCGCGCCTACCCCGGTGAAAGATTGCGGATGGGTTGCCAGGCCACGTCAAGGTTTCTGACCTCCATGACCAGGTCCCGGACCGGCCACACGGTCACGGTCACCCCGGGAGTCTGCAAATTGACGATATGGCCCCCGAGTCGCTCGCGGGTTTCGTACCCGTGCAGATGCAGCGGGTGCCCGACAATGGAGGTGATTTCCTGGATGGTGGGGTTGACGGCATAGATTCCCCCGACGCTCCAGTGTCCGCCATCGTGTGCGGCCAGCTTGAGATTGTTGGCGGCGTTGTACCCCTCGGTCAGCTTCAATCCCTCAAGCGGCAGATAAAAAGCGGAGGCATATCGCACATGGGAAAAATCCCCGCTCACCCGCACCGCCGCGAGTCCGAGATTGGCTTCCGCCATTTGCGCCGAAATCCAATGATGCACGTTCTCCGTGGCGGGGCATTCCCAGGTCCGGGCTGTGGACGGATCACATACGGCCACTCCCAAAAACGGAAACGCGGGAATCTCAATGCGGTCTTCGAGCGAGGGTGTCAGCAGGGCCGGACCGGGTCCGGTCGGACGTTGGGTGGTCAGGTCAATCACATGCATCGGGGCAAGTCCCTCGGGGTCCGACCAATACACCTCGGGTTTGGCGACGGTCCCCTGGATGATGATTTCCCCGTTGCGTTTGAACCAGTTGGTCGTGCCAATGCCCACCACCGGCCAGTCGGCAGGGAATTGGGCGATTTCGCGGGACACACTTTCCCATTGGACCGTGTGAAAAAAATCCCCACGCAACAGGCGTTCCACGGTGTTGTACGAAAGAAGGGTTGAACGTGTGGGGTCAAGGGCCATGCCCGAAACTCTTACGCGGGATGGTTCCGCAAATCAATCCCCCATTGATATATCGCCCTGCCGCAAAAGGCCGGAATGTTTTTATTTGAAATGATGTATCACAAGTCACCCATGCCGCAATTTTTCCAATTCTCGGCGAAGCGGCAACCAGTAGACACGATCTTTCTTGCGCTCAATCAATTCCTCCCGGGCCAATGCTGCTTCAAGCCGGGCCAACTTTCCTGACAGGGCGTGGGTGAGTAACGGGCGTTGTGGGATGATGCGGCGACAGAGGGCCGGTTTGAATGAAGCCAGTTGAGCAAGCAGCTCTGGTGTTCGGAGTTCTTGAAACCAAAATTTCATTTGTGGGGCGGTAGGCTGATGGATGTTTTGAAAATAATGAGCCTCCACCAGGCGACGGATCATGGGCCAATCCTTATCACGCTGTGTTTTTTTCGCACAAATCAGGTCGGCGATCCCCATGATGTCACACTTTTGCCCATCAGGCATGCGAATGGTCCACCGGCGTTTCCATAGAAGTGAAAAAGGGGCCACCCCCCTCATCTTTGACATAATATCCACTCGCATCCGGTAGGCCTCGGGATGGGTGCAGCGGAAATGGATGGCATGACCTTTCCGGAGATATTTCATCTCGAATGGAGGCACGGCAATCAGGCCGGCCTGTAGTTCCTCCAATGCACATTTCAATCGCCTGAGATTCGAGTCATCGGCCAGAATGGCCAGATCCGTGTCACGGCTAAACTCGGCCGCGCCGTAAAACACGCACGCCTGTCCTCCCATAAGCAGGGAGCGAACCCGGTGTGTCCGGATCAAAGAAAGGACTTTGCGTATCGGGTTCGGGATCAAGGGAGCCTCCAAGTGCGATGTAGGTCTGCCACAGTTTTTCGCTTTCCTGCCAGCGTTCGACGGGTGTCATAAGGTACCACTCGGCCCATTCGCTTCCAACAATGTTTTCGACTGTGTGTGGGCCTGACATAACGGGCAAAAGCCTATCAGCCAGATGTGGCGGAATCAAGGGGGAGTTCTTTCTTTCCTTTCCCTTTCTTTTAGATTATTGTGGTTTGGTTCGCACCCCTGCGACCACCCCTCTTCGCCGCCGGATCCCGGCCCGGCCCGCGATTGATCGGAGTGGATCGGGAGAATTCAGAGGTTTTGTTACGCCTTTTTTACAAAACACGCCTTCAATCCCATGGCAATGCCATCAATGGTACAGGTAATTTCGTGGTCGCCCTCCACCAGTCGGATACCTTTGCTCTTGGTTCCACCCTTGAGCACCTGGGAGCCGCCCTTGACTTTCAAATCCTTGATCAACGACACACAATCTCCATCCGTGAGAACAGTTCCATGGGCATCTTTGACGACCCGGGCGGCAGCGGGTTCCGGCTCCCGTGCCCACTCGTGCCCGCAGGTCATACATTCCCAACGCTCCGGGTGGTCCAAGACTTCGGTCATCGAGCACATGGGGCAGGCAGGTTTGTTCATGGTCGGGCACGATACCCCCGTCGCAGCCCTTTTGACAACCACGAAGCATCCGACTATGCCGCCATCTGTTCCAGTGGCTGAGCCGAAGTCTCGTACCGGCTTCGCAAAGCGAGCAGTCCCTCGTACACTTCGTCCGCTTTGGGTTTGACCCCTTCTGCCTGGGTGTACACCGCAAAGGTGCTGCCCGTGATTTCCTCATCCGTGAAGAGGAAAAATCCGGCCACACCCTTATGGGGAATCCCCGGCTGAAACCCATTCCAGCGGAGTCTGGCCACCGGTTTGTTTTGCCGCGTGTAGAGGCCTGAGAGAGTGAGAATCAATTCGTTTTTCATGGCTCCATTCTGCAGTTCCGATGTGAAGCCCGTATGGGCGTCACCCGGGAAAATTGTAAAGCGAATGTAAAAA
>JANRIZ010000178.1:0-7614 GCA_033764445.1 Verrucomicrobiia bacterium
GGTGCCCCTTGGTGACAATTCCTTGGTTCGGGATTGACGTCGGCACCCCTCCGCCTATTCTTTTCACACGCATCGGGTTTTCTGTAACCTTTGCCCCCTCCGGAACGTCTTGGAGGGTATGCTTGAAATTTTACAACACACAACAGACAACGAGGAAATGACCATGGCCAAGACCGCCGAAGCACCCGAAAAGGAATCAAAAAAGGAAAAGGACGCCACTCCAAAATCCGGACAGGACGCCACCCGCGCACGCAATCTGGACATGGCCATCCAGGCCATCTCCAAACAGTTCGGTGACGGCTCCATCCTGCGTCTGGGGGACGAACGGGCCAAGGTCAAAATCGAATCCATCTCCACGGGGTCCATCGCGGTGGACTGGGCACTGGGTGTCGGCGGGGTGCCCCGCGGGCGCATCATCGAGATTTACGGGCCCGAGTCCTCGGGAAAAACCACCCTCGTCAGCCACGTCATCGCCAATGCCCAGCGGGCGGGTGGTCTGGCGGCGTTCATCGACGCGGAACACGCCTTCGACCCCTCCTACGCGAAAAAAATCGGCGTCGATCTCGACCAGCTCCTTGTTTCCCAGCCGGATTCCGGTGAGGAGGCCCTGACCATTGCCGAGACCCTCATCAAGTCCAACGCCCTGGATGTGATTGTCGTCGATTCCGTGGCCGCCCTGGTGCCCAAGGCCGAGCTGGAAGGCAACATGGGGGATGCCACCGTCGGCGCCCAGGCCCGTCTGATGAGCCAGGCAATGCGCAAACTCACCGCCCTTCTCTCCCACGCCCGCACCACCTGCATCTTCACCAACCAGCTCCGCGAAAAAATCGGGGTCATGTTCGGCAGCCCGGAAACCACCCCGGGTGGAAAGGCCCTCAAATACTACGCCTCGGTCCGCATCGATATCCGCCGCAAGGAGGCGATCAAACGTCCGGATGGCGAGATCATCGGCAACCATGTGAAGGTCAAGATCGTCAAAAACAAGGTGGCTCCTCCCTTCCGCGAGGCGGAGTTTGACATCTACTACAATGAGGGCATTTCCAAGGAAAGTTCCCTCATCGATTTCGGGATTGAAAAGGGTGTCATCGAGAAAAAGGGTTCCTGGCTCTCCTTCGGCAACGAACAGCTCGCCCAGGGCAAGGACGGCACGAAGGACCTCCTCAAGTCCCAGCCCGCCCTCTTCGAGAAAATCAAAAAGGCCATCGAGGAAAAACTCATCGCCAACGAAAACGCCGCCTGACAACACAGTATCCCATCCGCGGGGGTCATCCGCGGATTTTCCCGGATCGGCTCGGATTTTCAAACGGACCATGGCAACATTTTCCGATTCCGGGCCGATCCGGGAAAATCTGCGGATGAAACACCTCCGAACTTTCCCATGAAATCCTCCGAAATCCGCCAATCCTTCCTCGATTTTTTCCGCTCCAAACAGCATACGATCGTCCCCTCCAGCCCCCTGTTGCCGGACTCGCCGAATCTGCTCTTCACCAATGCGGGGATGAACCAGTTTGTGCCCATTTTCCTGGGACGCCAAACGTGTCCCTACTCCCCGCCCCGGGCGGCGGATACCCAGAAATGCATCCGCGCGGGCGGCAAACACAACGATCTCGAGGACGTGGGTCTGGATACCTACCACCACACGTTCTTCGAGCTGCTCGGCAACTGGAGCTTCGGAGACTACTTCAAAAAGGAGGCCATCGACTGGGGCTGGGAATGGGTGACGGGTGTCCTCAAATTCCCAACGAACCGCATTTATGCCACGGTGTACAAACCGGGTCCGGGCGACCCCGCGGATTTCGACCAGGAGGCCTACGACTACTGGGCCGGAAAATTCCGGGCGGCGGGGCTGGATCCGGCGGTCCACATTGTGTACGGCAACAAAAAGGACAATTTCTGGATGATGGGTGAAACGGGTCCGTGCGGGCCGTGCTCGGAAATCCATGTGGACCTGACCCCCGCCGGAGACACACGCGGAAGCCTCGTCAACCAGGGCTCGCCCCTGTGCATGGAAATCTGGAACCTGGTGTTCATCCAGTTCAACGCGAATCCCGACGGCACCTTCTCACCGCTCCCGGCAAAACACGTCGATACGGGTGCGGGCTTCGAACGCATCACGGGGATCATCCAGTGTACGAAAAATTTCACAGACTTCACCGGCACCATCTCCAATTATGAGACGGATGTCTTCTCCCCGCTCTTCCGCAAATTGGAGGAGATGAGCGGCAAAAAATACACCAGCACTTTGCCCAAACCGGGTTCGACAGGGGACACGGAACAGGAAAAAATTGACGTCGCCTTCCGCGTGATCGCCGACCACATCCGCACCCTGGGGTTTTCCATTGCCGACGGCATCCTTCCCGGGAATTCCGACCGCAACTACGTCCTGCGCCGCATTTTGCGCCGCGCGGTCAAATACGGGCGCACCCTTGGCTTCCACGAACCTTTCTTTTACCAGCTTGTCGATGTCCTCGCCGAACACATGGGGCCGGTCTTCCCGGAAATCACCCTCAAAAGGGACAAGGTCCGGGATACGATCCGTCAGGAGGAGGAAAGCTTCAACCGCACGCTGGACAGGGGGATGGTGATTTTTGAAGCGGAAATCACCCGCCTTTTTGGCTCTGGAAAGGGATTGGGGAGCGCACGCGTCCCGCGTGCACCGGATGACGTCCCGTCATCCGGAATTGAGGCTGAGGGAGCAATATATTCCAAACGGAATCTGCCGCATTTTGAAAAACCATGGGCAATCTACGCCATCACGTTTGGCACCGTGAATCGTCATGAGCTCTCCCCAGAATCCAGAAGTATCGTTCTCAACGCCATCAAACATTTGAACGGAAAAAAATACGAACTCTTTGCAGCGTGCGTCATGCCCGACCACGTACACTTGTTGATTCAACCGCTCGTCAAGGAAATGGACCCACAAGCGAATCCCATATTTCACCCTCTCTCGGAAATCATGCATTCCATCAAGTCATACACCGCACACGAAATTAATAGAGTTGCGGGAAAGGAAGGGAGTGTCTGGGGAAAAGAATCATTTGATCGCTATATTCGTTCGGATGCGGATCTCCATGAAAAATATTTCTATATTGTCAAAAATCCATGGAATTCAGGTGTTGTCGGACGGGAATCGGATTACCCTTGGGTATGGACCCATCGATCTGCTGATTCTCAGGCAGAGACGCCTTCGAAAGCACGCGAGGACGCGTACGCTCCCCAGAAGAACACCAAAATGATTTTTCCCGGGAAAATGGCTTTCAAACTTTACGACACCTACGGGTTTCCCCTCGATCTGACTGAGCTCCTCGCCCGGGAAAGGGGAATGACCGTGGATCATACCGAATTTAACAAATGCATGGAAAAACAGATCGCTGACTCCAAGGAAGGTCAGAAAAAGGAGGTCATCGAGCTGACCGAATCCCAAGTCTCCACCAAGACAGATTTCCTGGGCTTTGACTCGCTGGAATGCACGGCCACGGTCCTGGCGGTCCAGCCGGTCAAAGACAAGACGGCGGTCATCACAGACCGCTCTGTATTCTACGCGGAAATGGGCGGACAAGTCGGAGACATGGGCACACTGACATCCGGTGGGGGCACCTTCAAAATCACCAATACGATCAAGGCCGGTGACACATTTCTGCACATTCTCGACGGGCAAAACGCCCCAGAGATCGGGGCCACGGTCACGCTCACTGTGGAAGCCGGACGTCGCGCGCTCATCCAGGGGCATCATTCGGTCACGCATCTTTACCACTTGGCCCTGCACGAGGTGGTCAGCAGGGACGCCACCCAGAAGGGTTCCTATGTGGGCCCCGACCGTCTGCGTTTCGACTTCAATTCCGCGGCCCTCACCCCGGCGCAAATTGCGGAAATCGAAAAACGGGTCAATGACCGCATTGCCCAAAACGATCCGGTGCGCTGGGACCAGAAACCGTATGCGGAGGTCAAAAACGATCCGACAATCATGCAGATGTTCGGCGAAAAATACGGGGACACGGTCCGCGTGGTGGATATCGGCGGATACTCGCGCGAACTGTGCGGCGGCACCCATGTCCGACAGACCGGAGAGATCGGCTTTTTCAAAATCATCAGCGAAGGGGCCATCGCGGCGGGGGTCCGGCGGATCGAAGCGGTCGCCGGAGCCGCAGCCGCGGAACATTTTGCGGCGGAAATCTCCGTGCTGAAGTCCAAACTCACCGCACTTGAACCCCGCTTACTGGCGGCGGACATGACGCTGCCCCTCCCCGCCGATCCGACGGGAGCCGATGCCAAAACCTTGGCGCAACATGCGGAAAAGCTCCGACACCTGCTCGCCCATCTGGAAACCCAGCTTGTGGAGGCGGATAAGGTCCGGGCCAAGGACCGGGAACGGGCGGCCCTGGCCAAAGCCATTCAACTGGTCCCGGAATTATTGGGTCAGATGGAAAAAATGGCCTTTGGGGATGTGATCATCCGCCATTTGGGAAATGAATCAAACCCGGACCTGCTTCGTCTTACCCTGGAGCAGATTCGCCTGAAATTTGCCGGGGTCGTGGTTCTGGGGGGGAGCACCCCCGATGGAAAGGTGTCACTGATTGCCTCCGTCCCCAAGGATCTGACATCCAAAATCCAGGCGGGAGCCCTGATCAAGGAGATTGCCCCCCTCGTGGGCGGGGGTGGCGGCGGCAAACCGGAGCTCGCCCAGGCCGGAGGAAGGCATCCGGAAAAGATTGACGAGGCGCTTGCCAAAGCCAAGAGTCTCCTAGTATCCTTATAAAGTAATGATCGAGAAGCTTCTCACCATCGAGGACGGGACCTACTCCTGGACCTACGAGAATTTCGTGGCACACACACACCACGAGGGAGGCCGTATCGTCTGGGCCAAAGCCTCCGGACTCCAGAATCACTACGAAGGTCTGCCGGCCATTCTCCGGATCGTCTCCAACCCGGAAGTCGCCTGCAATCCGATTACCAAACCCGGGGACCTTCAGCAGAATATTGAGGGGGATTGGGACCTGGTAAAACGCGAAATTTTGCGTCAGATGGATCTGAGCCGGAAATTCCACGCCCGCAAATCCAAACTCGAAAATCTCTGGGTCAAGGTTCTCGACATCCCCTCCGACCTGGAACCCGGCCCGGCCAAGGACCTGCTCCTCTCAATCCCCCAGAAAACCTTTCCGGTCAAGAACCTGACCATGTACGCACCCGAATTCGCCCTCTGGCTGCTGACGGATCTGGAAATGCGCAATGTCGTCAAGATTTTTGAACCGGTCCGCATTTCCACCAAGAAGGAATAGGTCTGCCTCCCCGGACGCACCGCCCCCCACACACCACTGAGACACCATGAGCGCCGACCCCACGTCCCCGGTACCCCCGCCGCCTCCCCCGCCCCGGAATTACCAATATCAGCTGCCACCGCCCCCCAAACCCCGCCGACGCGTGGGTCTGTGGCTGGTTCTCCTGCTGAGCCTGCTCCTGAATCTGGGCCTGCTGGTGGGCTTCAGCTACAAATCCCTGGCCCGGCATGGGCGGTCGGTTCCCGCTCCCGAACACGTTTTCACCGAACGATTCATCATGGGGTATGAGAATGCCGAAAACAAGATTGCCGTCATCCGGCTCAACGGTGTGATCTCCTCCTTCGGCGACAGCGCCACGGGCATGGATGGGATGGCCGGGGACATTGTCGAGCAGCTCCGTCTGGCCGCCGCGGATGCGAATGTCAAAGCCATCGTCCTGTGGGTGGATTCCCCGGGCGGCGAGGTTCTGGCCTCCGACCGCATTTATCGGGCCGTGCGGGATGCGGACAAGGTCAAACCGGTCATCTGCTACATGGGCACGGTGGCCGCCAGCGGCGGTTTCTACTCGGCCATGGGGGCCCGGTGGATCATTGCCGACGAGCTGACCATCACGGGTTCGATCGGGGTGATCATGCAGACGCTCAATTACGAGGGACTCTTTGGCAAGGTGGGTCTCAAATCCCTGACCTTCAAAAGCGGCAAGCTCAAGGACATGCTTGATGGGAGCCGTGAACCCACACCCGAGGAAAAGGAACTCGTCCAGGGGCTGATCATGGAAACCTACGACAAGTTTGTCGGGATCGTCACCTCGGAACGGAAAATCCTCGATGATTCGGATTTTCGTGAAAACATCGCCGACGGACGCATTTTTTCGGGGAAAAAGGCCCTGGAAAACAAACTCATCGACCAGCTCGGCACCTTTGATGAGGCCATTGCCAAGGCCGAAAAAGAGGCCAAAATCAAGGATGCGGAGGTTTTCCAATACGAGGTTCCCTTCCGCTTTGAGGACATGTTCCGCCTCTTTGGCAGAGCCCCGGCCAACAAGGTGACCCTGGAGCTGCCCAACAGTCCCTCCATCCACCTGGAACCCGGACGTCTCTACTTCATGTCCCTGCACATTTTTTGAGTCCGGTCACCCCACGCTCTGACAGGGCTGCCGAGTCAATGCTGATGACCGGGGGGGCTACCAGAGATAAAGGACCGTGAAGAGGAACACCCAGACAACGTCCACAAAATGCCAGTACAGGCCCACACACATGACGGCGGTGTGGTTTTCCCGGGTCTGGTTGCCGGTCATGATCTTGATCAGCACCCAGATCAACAGGAGTACCCCGATGGTGACGTGGGCCCCGTGGAACCCGGTCAGGGTGAAAAAGTTGGCACCGTACACGCTGGCGGTGTTGATCCAAAGCCCCTCATGCTTCAAATGCAGCCATTCATAACCCTGCACCCCCAGAAAGATGCTGCCCATGAGAATGGTCAGGAGCATCAGCGGAATCACGCCCTTTTTCCCCTTGATGAGTGCCACTTCCGCAAAATGGTAGGTGAAACTGCTTCCGATCAGAATGACGGTGTTCATGAGCATGATCACGTTCATGGTCGTCACGTCGGGGAGTTTGATGCGGTAAATATCCAGTTCCGCATGGATAAAATCCGGGTTGCTCATCCGATACACCACGTAGGAGGCGATCAGTCCGATAAAAAGCATCGCCTCGGAAATCAAAAAGACGATCATGCCGAACCGGCACCGGTTAAAATCCTCCAGATGTTCTTCTCGGGTCATTGTGGCTGTGCTCATAACGTGTCCAAGTTTCTATGGGTTATTTGTAAATAATCAAGGCAAAGGCGGCGGCCAGCATGATAAAAAAAATGACGCCCAAAACCGCCAGAGTGATCCGGTTCCGGCGCCGTTGTTCAGGGGTGATGTGCGGGTTCATAGACGGACGGCAGCCTTGGTGAAAACCAGCCAGCCCAAAAGGACCGGCAGATAGACAATGGACCCCCAGAACAGGGGGCGTGCGGTGCCTGTCTCGGGTTTCACATAGAAACGGACGGCCAAAATCAGATAAGCCACCCCGGCCACGGCGGCCCCCGGCAGGTACCAGGGGGTGGTCAGTCCAAAAAACGCCGGAAAAAACGAACAGGGCAGCAGCGCGGAGGCGTAGACAACCGATTGCAGGGCCGAACTGCGTCCGGTCGGATCAAGCACAGGCAGCATTTTGTACCCGGCCCGGGCATAATCCTCCCGGCACAGCCACGCAATGGCCAGAAAATGGGGCATCTGCCACAAAAACAGGATCACGAAAAGAAAACACGCATCCAGGGTCAGCCACCCACG
>JANRIZ010000003.1:0-19349 GCA_033764445.1 Verrucomicrobiia bacterium
CCATCTGCAGCGGTCATTTTCAAAGCGTTACAGTTTGTAACGGTTTCATTCCCCTCGTCAGACAGGCGCTTTTTCATTACTCGCCAATAGACTTGCGGGTTGTCACTACCTGTCAAAATGGCAATGACATCCACAATGGCGAAATACCATTTCTCCTCGGCTTGGTTCCAAGCGCGGCGGACTTGTTTTTCCTCAAAAAGGGCCAAGGTATTCATGGTTGGAAGGCCGCTTGAGTTTCGGCCGCGTGACAGCGGCTCCGGTTTCGGATCACGCGGGCTGGTCGGCGGCGCCGCTGTCCTTGACGAATTTCTGAACGCCCTCAAGGAGGTTGGTCACAAAAATGGTGATGGTGATGATCGCGGCGGCCTGTTCCATTTTCGACAGTTCGATCGCCTCACCCTTCTTGAATGTTTTTTCAATCTCGGCGAACTGGCGCGAGACATTCAGCGACACCTCCTGGTTCTGGCCGGTGACAGGCGTGTTGATGAATTGCACGGTCTTGAGCCGGAGCACCAGGTCCTCCTCATCGGCCCCGGTCGCACGTTCGCCGACCTTCCCCCCCTCCTGGGCCAGGCAGGCGCGGGTGCGGGCCAGACTTTCGATGTTGGATTCCAGCTCCGAGGCCAGACCAAAGACATCTTTGAGATGTTTGAATTTGTCCCGCAGGGTCATGCGCAGGAAGGCCGTGCGGTCATCGACGGTGATTTTTTGCAGGTCGGCATCCTTGCGTTCCTTGGAAACCTTCCATCGGGCCAGGGCACAGACGGTGCGGCAGTCCTCGAGCAGCGGGATGACGATCGAAAGCGCGTCGGTGAGCGAATTGCGGAAGAGCCAGCGTTCGGCCTCCTCCTTGGCCCTGTCAAAATTCATCCGGGTCGAGGCATTGGGCATCACCTGGAGGGTGCGGGCGAATTCGTCGTAATTGGTTTCGTTGATGAGACGGGCACTGGCCATGCTGAAGGTGGTGATGTCGTAAATGCGCTGGAGGGAGGTGAGATACTTCACGCCGATGTCGTTGAGACTGATGGTGACCGATTGGTTGGGGGCGGCGGGTTCTTTGGATTTGCTCATGGATGGAATCTCTGTGGGGGGGTTGGCCCGGGAAATCGGGGCAGGGGAATCCTAGGGCCCCGCCGGGGTCAGGTCAACACGAGTCCTGCCCGTCGGTGCCAATCAGGGCCGGTCCGAGGAGAAGGACAGGGCGTCGTCGAGCCAGGTGTCCATCTGGACAATCATTTCGCGCTGGCGATGGGCCTGACGCTGGGCCTGGTGCTGCGCATGGGTGAATGCGGCGCGGGTGAGCGTGTCGAGGACCCGGCCCCCATTCCGGTCCGGGGCCGGTTGCCGGGCGGCCAGGGACCGGAGCAGGGGCTGCGGGACGAACTTCATGACCAGCTCGTCCTCCAGACTGAGGAAAGCCTGGGCGCTGCCGGGGTCCCCCTGTCGGCCCGCGCGTCCGAAGAGCTGGCGGTCGATGCGTCCGGATTCGTGCCGTTCGGTGGCCAGGACATGGAGTCCCCCCGTGTCGGCCACCCCGGCCCCGAGTTTGATATCCGTCCCGCGCCCGGCCATGTTGGTGGCGATGGTGATCTGGCCCGGCTGCCCGGCCTGGCTGATGATCTGGGCCTCCTGTTTGTGGTGGATGGCGTTGAGCAGCCGACAGGGAAGCCCCTGTCGGTCGAGCAGACGCGCGAGCAATTCGCTGGTCTCGACACTGCGCGTGCCCACCAGGAGGGGACGGCCCAGGGCATGCAACCGCCCGATTTCGGCGACCACCGCCGTCCACTTGTCCTGCTGGCGTGCAAACACCCGGTCGGGGAGCTGGTGCCGGAGACACGGACGGTGGGTGGGGATGCGGACGGTGGCCAGGCCGTACACAAACCAGAATTCCGGTGCCGCCTCCCAGGCCGTGCCCGTGAGGCCGGAAATTTTTTTAAACAGCCGGCAGAAGCGCTGGAGACTCATGCTCGCGAGGGTTTCGCCCGGCGGGGAGATGGGCAGATTTTCCTTCGCCTCCACCGCCTGGTGCAGGCCCTGCTGCCAGTTGCGTTCGGGCATGAGGCGTCCGGTGAATTCGTCCACGATGACAATCTTGTCCTCCTGGATGACGTACTGTTTGTCCCGGAGAAAAAATTCCCGTGCGCACAGGGCCTGGGTGACCAGTTCCGATTGCCGGGCCGCCGAGCGCCAGATTTCGGGCATCAACGCGCACTGGGCCCCGATCTTGTGCTGTCCCGCCTCCGTCAGGAAAACCTCCCGGAACTTGTCATCGGCCTCGTAGTCCTCCCCGCGGAGGAGCGCGCGCGAGATGTCCAGGGCCGCACGGCAGGCCCGTTCGAGCGGTTCATTCGGGTACTTCTGGCTGATGATCACCGGGGTGGCCGCCTCGTCGATGAGCACACTGTCGGCCTCGTCGACAATGGCCGTGTGCAGACCGCGCATGACCAGCCGGCTGTCGATGTCGAAATCCGGCTGGGCCATGGAACGGACCAGCCGCCGTGTCGCCTGTTGCAGGGAGCCGAGCAAAATGCGGTCCCGGAGGAAATCCGCCACCAGGTCCTTGCCCGTGGCATAGGTCAGGCTCCTGCGGTAATTCTCCCGCCGGTCGGGTTCCTTCATCTCCCCGGTGATGTAGCCGCCGGTGACCCCGCAGCGGGCGAAAAAAGGTTCCAGCCAGAGGGCATCCCGCTGGGCGAGGTAATCGTTGGCGGTCATGATGTGGCACGGACGGCCCGTCCAGGCCGAAAGAATGACCCCGATCCCGACGGTCAGGGTCTTGCCCTCTCCGGTGGCCATTTCCGCCAGCAAACCGCCGTCGAGGGCCAGGGCCCCCATCATCTGTTCCGGATGCGGAAAAAGGCCGACCGCCCGTTCCGCCGCCACCGCGACCGCCGCCAGGGCTGCCAGCCGCGCCTCACGGAGGGGTTTGAGGGTCCGCACAAAGTGGTCCCGGTGCTCCGCCAGCCGCGTGCGGAGGGTTTCCTCCGAAAGGTCCCGCAGGCCAAGGGCCTGACGATGGGTTTCCATCGCATCCCTCCGCAGCCCTTCCAGAACCGCGCCCCGCCGGTGGTAAAAACCCGCCAGCCGGTACGCCACCGCATCCAGACCCTTGTGCAATTTGCGGGGTTCGCCGATCTCGGACCGGTAGTGGGTGTCGGAAGGGTTCATGGGCTAATGGTTCATTTTTGTCTGAAGCAGCTGCTGGAGCCTGCGCCACCACTGGCTCAAAAGCGGCTCGGGCTTGAGGGTGAAACGGATCTGGCCCGAACGCCGCTGCAAAAGGGCCGGATGCCCGGGTTTTTCCGGAGGCAACAGATAGGCCCGCACCTCAAAAAACGTGTCGGTGGTGGTCATGCCCTTGGGGTCCTTTTGCGAGACCTTGATTTCCCCGCCCGCCTGCCAGCCCAGGGCGGCGGTGGGCAGTGTGTCCTGCTGGCCCTGGATGAGCTTGAGCCGGGCGACCCGGACCGGATTGCCGGCCTGGCCGGAGAGCCGCACCTGCGCATTGCGGATGGGGGAGGCGAAAAGGTTGGCCGCCTCCGCCTGCGAGACAATGGCGGTGAACTGGAACGACGTGTCGTCGATGATCTCCCCCAGGGCCGTGCCGCGGGGCACCCACAGCCCGTTCAAATCCTCGTGGCGGGGGCAGACCCACAGTCCGTCGTGCCGGGCCCGGATCACCAGGGACTCCCGCATGGATTTCAATTCCTCGACCTGCCGCCCCAGCAGATCGTGTTTCCTGCGCAGTGGCGCGATTTCCACCCGGGCATCGGCCTTGGCAATCTCCTGCTGCATGCGCACCTCGCGCAGCTGGGCGGCGGCGGATTCGATTTTCAATTCCAGCTCGCGGCTGGAGAGCTCGAGGAGGGGATCGCCGGCCTTCACCCGGGTGCCCGTGGGGGTGAGCACCCGCCGGATCGTGCCATCCGCCGGGGTCGAGACAACCGTCGCGTGCGGGGCCTTGAGCACTCCCGGCGCGCGGAAATGGTTCGGGCAGGGGACCAGCCACAGAAACAGAAAAACCGCCAGGGCGGTTCCCAGGCTGATGCGGACCGCCCGGGTGCGGGTTTTGTAGAGCCGCGGGCTGGAGGAAAGGTAGCGGATGAATTTGACCATCGGCACGAACACAAAGGCCGTGAGCATGCCCAGCCCCAGCAGCAGCCCCAGTCCGAAAAAGCGGTCGGCCAGAAACAGGAACACAAACCAGGTGATCAGCAGCCGGTACACACCGCTGCCCACCGCGTAAAGCGCGAGCCAGAGGGCCTCGCGCGGACTGTGTGCGGGGCTTTGGGACTGGCGCACGCCAAAAAGATGGTATTCAAAGAGGTGTTTGAGCTGGTCCTGGGCCCGGGAATAGAGGTTGGGGATTTCCATCCAGTCCGAAAGCATGTAGTAGCCATCGTACCGCAGCAGGGGGTTGATGTTGAAAACCAGGGTGGAGACCGAGGCGATGAACATCATGTTGTAGGCCAGGCTGTTGAGGGTGCCCGGGGCGGTGTTGGCCCAGACAAAGGCCGCCAGGGCCGCGACAAAAAGCTCCGCAATCATCCCCGCCGCCCCCACAAACATGCGTTCCCACCGGCTGCGAAAGGCCCAGCTGGAGGTGGCGTCCACGTAGGGCATGGGGGTGAAGATCATCAGCATCACCCCCACCGTGTGGACCTCCCCGCCAAAATGGCGGCAGGAGGCCGCGTGACCCAGTTCGTGCAGGCACTTGATCAGGACCATCCCCAGGTAGAGCAGGAAGAGGTTGCCCGGGTCGAGCAGACCCTGGGACTGGCTGGTGGCCGCGGAGAAATTGTCGGCCACCACCTTCAGACCCAGGCCCACCACCACGAGCCAGACCAGCGCCCCGCCCGGGCTGAGGACCAGGCGGGTGGCCGGCGCGAGCCATTGCAGAAACCGGTCGGGGTCCCAGACGGGGATGCGGATAAAAAGGATGTTGGTGAGTTTTTTGATCAGCTCCTTCTTTTTGGTTTCGCGGTAGCGGTCCAGCAGGCGCTGGCTGTCGGGGGGCATGTCCGAGAGGAGGAAATTGGCGTGGGAAAGCTGGGCGAGCAGACGGATGATCTCCTCCTGGCCCGGGGCGGTTTCCGGGGAGAGTTCCAGACACAGGCTCCAGACCTCCTCAATGGTTTTGATCCCGTCGAGCCGGGCCAGAAAATCGTAGGCCGCCGGTTGGAGCCGGTAGAAGGTGTTGTTGAAGGGATCCCGCAAAACGTGCCAGGTTTCCCCCTGGAAAAGCTGCTTTTGAATGTGGAGCCCCGGGCGGAGCCGCACCTTTTGCCGGGCCACCCGGTGCCAGGATTCGCTGAACATTTTGGAGCGCTCGGCCATAACGGGGTCTGGGAGGTTACCACCACAGTTTCAAACGCAGGAAATCAATCGCCCGGTGGGTGCCGATCCAGAAGAGGCTGCGCCAGCCCGCGCTGACCTTGGCCACCCCGGTCATGCCCGGGCGCCACCACGCGGGAGGGGGCTCCGCAAGACGGCAGCGGACGTTGAAGACGTTGCCCTGTTCCTCGGCCATGGCCGCGGGTTCGATCCGCTCGACGTTGACGGGGAATTTCAGCGAGGGCCGCCCCGCAAAGGCGATCCACGCGGGGGCCCCCTCCCGGATTTCGTGGATGTCCTTTTCATTGACCTTCAGCTCCACGTACAGGTCCTGGATGCGGGCGACCTTGAAAAGCGGGTCGCCCTTTTTGACGGGGGCGCCGAGTTTTTCCTTCAGATCGCCCGACACCACCAGGCCCGCAAAGGGCGCGCGCAGGATGCTGCGCTCGAGCTGGTAACGGGTCAGTTCCAGCTGGGCCCGGGCCTGTTCGGCCGGGGCCAGTTCCACGCGCATCTGCCCGATCTTGTTTTCGAGCTGGGCCTGGAGGGCGGCCCCCTTGTGTTCGTTGACCCGGGCGATGGCGTCGAGTTCCTGAAGTTTCAGCTCCCGGTCGTCAAGGGTCAGCAGAATCTGGTTTTCCTGGACACTGTCCCCGACATTGACCCGGACCTCCTTGATGTAGCCGTCGGAGGGCGCGGGCATGTGGGCGATGGCCAGCGTGCGGAGGGAAAAGGGCGCTTCCACGCGGTAGGGGAAGGGGATCAAAAACAGCACCACCAGCAGCAGGGCCCCGCCGATGCCCAGGAGTTTGGCTCCGGTGTGTTCATACCCCAGCACGGGGGCGAAGCGGGTGCGGACGAGTTCCCTGAGCCGTGTCCGTATCCTGTGGTCCCTGCTGTAAAGTTCCTCGAGGCGGCGCCCGATCAGGTCGCCGACCAGCCGCAGGGTCCGGAGTTCCCCGGAGGAAAATCCCTCCCCGGCGCGTTCCAGGCACAACGCCCCGCGGACCCCGCCCTCGAGACGGATCGGGACGGTGGCCAGATGGGGGGAATCCTGCTGACGCGCGTAAAATTCATGGCAGCGGGTGATGGCCGTGTCCCCGGTGGGCAGGGGCCAGAGAATCTCACGGTCCTGATCGGCGGCCTCCTCCATGGCGGCCTCCAGGCTGCGGACGGCCTCCATTTTCTTTTCAAAACGTTCCATGTGGCTGGCGGCCTTCAGACGGAGGTAGTCGCCCTGTTTCCAGCCCAGGGTCACCCGGGTGGCCCGCATCTGGGCGCACAGCTCATTGCAGCAGGCCATGGCCAGGCCGAGGAATTTTTTCTGTGCGTTGAGGGCCACCAGCAGGTCGAGTACCGAGACAAGCTGTGGCAGGCCCGGCCCGGCATTCGGTCCGCCCTCCCGGCCCATCAGTTGGCGGAGCGGGGGGGTGTTGACGGCCACGTGCAGCCACTGGAGTGCCGGCCGGATTTCCGCGGCATCGGATTCCGGGCTGAAAATGAAAGCCGCCGTCACGGGCGCGGCGGCATCGGAGGATTCGATCCGGACCGCGCCCAGCGGCCCCGCCGCATTTTGCAGAAGACCCACGGCCTCGCGCAGGCAGGTGTCGCAGACCTCCTCGACCTGGGTGGCGCGGGATTTGATGGTCGTGCTGGTCGCCTCCGTCGAGGGCCAGAAGGCCAGCCCGAGCCAGCGGGGGGATTTGCGGGGCTGGTGCTCGAGTAAAAGGCCCGCCTCCGCCCCGGCGGCCTTGGTCAGCGCCTCGATGAGCAGGCCCGGGCGCCGGTCCGCGGGCACACCCGCCCCGTCGAGCCGGCGAAGGCTTTCGGCCAGACCCAGGATCTCCGGTGTCGCACCCATGTTCGCCCTGTCAATAACAGGAAGAACGGGCCGTATCAAACACAATGAAAAACCCGTCCGCCCCGGGGCGTGGGAATGCCCGAATTCCGTTCCTGCGGGCCGGGAGCTTGTTTTTCTTGCGCCCGGGCGCGAATCTGCTTTCTATCAATGGCGACCCCGAGGGGGGCTTTCTGCACATTGCAGGAAGGAGCCGAAAACAAATCTCACGAAAACACCCGGAAAACAGGAGTCCGTCATCATGGCCAAAGCACCCGTCAAATATCCCCGCAGTCCCAAGGAAACCCTTGGCGGCTACGTCCATCTGCCCCGTTTCATCGACAAGGCCCGCATGTTCCTGGAGGGCACGCTGCCCAAGGACTACCGGAAAAATTTCGGCGGCGGCTACGACGGCATGTTTTTGAAAGTCACCAAAATCAGGAAGGATGCATTCCTCAAGGCCCTCAAAACCCTCGGGACGGATGCGGAGGTCGAAAAGTGGGTCAAAAAGAATTCCAAGGCCAAGGCCAAGGACATCAAGGCCTTCAACGAGGCTGTGCTCACCTATCCGGGCACGGTCAAGGGGGTGGCGGGCATCCGCCGCATGGTCGACGTCATTGACCATGATGAAAAACGGTTTGTTCCCAAGCTCATCGCCTTTGTGGGCGTGGGGCGCATGGGGGCGAACATGGCCCGGCGGCTCAAGGACCTGGGGTACGATGTGACGGCCGTGTACGATTCCCACCGTCCGCTCGCCGAGGAGCTGGCCCGGGAGATCGGGGCCCATGTCCCGGCCCGTCTGGCGGATGTGACCGCCTCCGCGGACATCATCATCACCGTGGTCACCAACGACCAGGCCATGCGCGAGGTGTTTTTTGGCGAGGGGGACAACCTGCTCATCGGTGCCGCCGGAAAAATTTTCATCAACTGTGCCACCCTTTCCCCGGCCATTCATCACGAGGTGGAGGCCGCGGCCAACAAGGTCGGGGCCGAAACGCTCGAGGCCTGCATGGCCTCCTCGATCACCCAGGCCCGCAACGGGTCCCTGTACCTGATGTGCGGCGGAAATGAATCCGTCTTCAAGAAGGTCTCCCCGGTTCTGAATGCCATGAGTCTGATCTGCCGGTTTGTCGGCAAGACCGGAGACGCGGCCAAGGTCAAGGCCCTGGTGAACATGGTCATGAACATCAACACCGCGGGGCTGGCCGAGGGCCTGGGCCTGGCCCATGCCATGAATCTGAACCTGGGCCTGGTCCAGGAGGTCTTCTCACAGACGGGAGCCAATTCCCGCGTGCTGGTCACCGATGGCGGGGACATGGAAGCCCGCGACCACAGCTGTTTCTTTTCGGCCGAACACGCCGCCAAGGATTCGGGCATCGCCCTGGCCCTGGCCAAGGAAAACGGACTGGCCCTGCCGCTGGCCGAGGCCACTCTGGGCCAGTACAAAAAAATGGTCGAACTCGGTCTGGGCAATCTGGACAAGTCCGGCATTGCGGAGCTGACCTTCAAGGGCCGCACCCTGCACAAGTAAAAGCACCCACCTCATTTCCGGTCCGGGGGTCTGCACACAGCGGAGCGCTGGACCGTTTCAACCCACCCAAATCAATCCGTCATCACCTATGAAAAAAGCCCCTGTTCTCAAACAATTCGCCGGCATGTGGACCCTCACCCACCAGCCCGACATCCACAACCCCAAAAAGGAATGGAGCGTGGAGGAGAAATTCAGGCAGGCCAAAAAACAGGGTTTTGATGCGATGGGCGTCTGGGCGGCTCCCGAACTTTTTGTGCCCCTGGCCAAAAAATACAAAATGGATCTGGTGGTGTACATTGACGGCAACTGGAAGACCTACAAGGAGCGCATTGATGCCCTGGCCAAAATGAATCCCTCCCGGGTCAACGTGCAGATGCTCGATCATGATACGCTGCCCGCGGAAGCCGTCAAATTGTGGCTGGTGATCATGGATTACGCCAAAAAACTCGGCCTGGCCGACCGCATGGACCTGGAGGTCCACCGCGACACCTGCACGGAGACCCCCGAGAAGACCTACGAGATTGCGAAGCTGTACCAGCAAAAGACCGGCAAAAAAATCCAGATGTGCTTTGACTTTTCGCATTTTGCGGTGGTCAAACACATCGGCACCCCCTACCGCAACCGGCTTTTGGTCGAGCGTCTGGACCTCACCCAAAAGGCCCGCCAGCTCCATCTGCGTCCCTTCAACGGACACCACTGCCAGGTGCCCTTGACCGATGGCAAAGGCAAGATTTCCGTCGAAGGCAAACACTACATTGAGTTTGTCAACGACCTGATTGTCGCGTGGCTGAAGGCCGCCAAGGGGGGCGAAACCCTGTATGTGTGTCCGGAGTTCGGGCCCTGGTGCAGCACGTACGGTCTGACCACCTTCCCCGACGTGTGGAAGGATGCCTGTCTGCTTCGCCGGGAAACCGAAAAGTCCTGGAAGAAGAATCTCGCGCTCTGGCAGAAGGGCGCCCTGAAGTAGGTTTTCCCATCGGAACAATCCCCCGTCAGGCCGCGGCAACCCCGCGGCCTTTTTTCTGATCCGGCACCCGGGGAATTGTGCATTGCCTCCGCCGGGAAAGTGCCGTAATAATACAGCACCATGCCCAAAGGTTACCTCGCCATTGTCCTGCACGCGCATCTGCCGTTTGTCCGGCATCCGGAACACGAGGAGTTTCTGGAGGAGGACTGGCTCTACGAGGCGATCACCGAGACCTACATTCCGCTCATCAACATGATGGATGGGCTGGTGCATGACGGGGTGGATTTCCGGCTGACGATGTCCGTGACCCCGCCCCTGGCCTCCATGCTGCTCGACCCCCTGCTGCAGGAGCGGTACGTCCGGCACATCAACCGGCTGCTGGAGCTGACGTGGAAGGAGACCAAGCGGTACCAGTACGAACCCGCGTTCAAGGATCTGGCGTGGTTTTACCACAACCGGTATCTTGAGGCGCGCCACGTGTTTCAGGAGAAATACGGGCGGAACCTGGTCGGGGCCTTCCGCAAGTTCCAGGAGATGGGCAGGCTTGAGATCATCACCTGCGGGGCCACCCACGGGTTTCTGCCGCTCATGCGGGAGAATCCCGAGGCCGTGCGGGCACAGATTCTGTTGGCCCGGGACCACTACGAAAGCTGTTTTGGCTGCACCCCGCGCGGCATCTGGCTGCCCGAATGCGCCTATTTTCCCGGGGTGGAAAAATTCCTGCAGGAGGCCGAGATCCGCTATTTCATCATGGACACCCACGGTGTGATGTTTGCCGAGCCGCGGCCCCGGTACGGGATTTATGCCCCTGTTTTCACGCGGAGCGGACCCGCGGCCTTTGCACGCGATCCGGAGTCGGGGCAGCAGGTGTGGAGTTCCCAGGCCGGGTATCCCGGGGACCCCGTGTACCGGGATTTTTACCGCGACATCGGTTTTGATGCGGAGCTGGACTACATCCGGCCCTACATCCAGCCCAACGGCCTGCGGAAATTCACCGGGGTGAAATATTTCAAGATCACCGGCCCGGGCCATGACAAACAGCCCTATCTCCGTCAGGAGGCCGTTGAACGGGCCGCCACCCACGCCGGGAACTTCATGTTCAACCGGGAAAAACAGGTCGAACATCTGGCCGGGGTCATGGGCGGGGATCAGAAACCCATCATTGTCTCCCCGTACGACGCCGAGCTTTTCGGGCACTGGTGGTTTGAGGGCCCCGATTTTCTGAATTATTTCATCCGCAAATCCGCCTTTGACCAGGAGGTCTTCCGGCTGACCCATGCGGTGGACTATCTGCGCGAGTACGACACGCACCAGGTGGTCACCCCCAGCGCCTCCTCGTGGGGAAACAAGGGTTACTGGGAGGTGTGGCTCGACTCGTGCAATTCCTGGGTGTACCCGCATCTGCATGTGGCCGCCCAGCGGATGACCGAGGCCGCGCGGAAATATCCCGGGGCCTACGGGCAGATGGAGCGGGCGCTCAAACAACTGGCCCGCGAGCTGCTGCTGGCCCAATCCAGCGACTGGGCCTTTCTGATGAAGACGGGCACCGCGCCGCATTATGCGACCAAGCGGACCCGCGACCATATCCTGCGGTTCACAAAGCTTTTTGAACAGGTCCGGGACAACCGCATCGACGAGCGGTTTCTGGCGGGTCTGGAGCACCGGGACAATATTTTCCCGGATTTGAACTGGAAACACTATCTTTGATCCGTCCCGCGGGTGGGCGAAAACTCCCGTGGCAAAATGCGGTGGAAACTGTTTAATGTCCCCATGCTGCGGTTGATTCTGGTGGCCCTCTTGAGCACGCTTTCGGCGGGATTGCTCGCCTGTGGACTGATCCTGACGGGGGCCGTCGAGGAGGTTGACCACGCCCTGATCCCCTTCCGGGCGGGGTTCCGTCCCAAAACCGCCCCGCCCCCCGAGCTCGTGCTCATTGCCGCAGAATCCAACCGGCTGAATCTGGCCCTGCTGCTCGATGCCCTGATCCGGAAACCGCCACGGACGGTTCTGTTGCTGGGGCGGCTGGACACCCGCACCAGGAACCAGGGCGAGTTTGAGACACTCATGGCCGAAAAACTCGAATCCATCCGTCCAGTCGTCCTGGTGTGCGGGGCCAACACCATGTCGCACGATCTGGGGCAGGGCCGCTGGCAGGTGTTGCCGCCGATCCTGCCCAATTATTTCGGGAACGACACGCAGATTCCGTACGGGGTGAGTTCGTGGCGTCCGCTGGGGATTTTTGCCGATCGCGCCGCGATGGTTCTGCCGCTGCCGACAAACCTGCCGCGTGCCTCCTCGGGTTATCCGATGCTGATGCGGGTCAAACCCTATCTGCTGCCCACCCTGCCGCTGGGCATTTTTCTGGCCTACGACAACACCCTGCCGCTCCTGATGAAAGTGAAGGTGGGCGAATCCATCTCGTGGACCCGGCCCGGAGGTCACCGGGATGTGCCCATCAATGAACGGGGACAGATGCTGCTCAATCCCCGGTTTGCCCTCCGGGATTACCGGACCGTCACCTTTGACCAGGTGCTCGAGGGCAAGGCCAATCTCGACAGCGGCCTGGGCGAGCGGACCGTGCTCCACGAGCTGGAGGGCAAACTGGTCATCCTCTACGATCCCGCCTTCGAGGAATCGGCGCATTTTGCAAAAGTCTGCCAGGCGGTTGCCAACATTTTGCAGGAGGACTATCTGGTCAAAACCCTGCCCGTGGCGACGTACGGCCTGCCGCTGTTTTTGATTCTGGTCGCCTCACTCTTTTCATCCGTTTTTCACCGGCACGGTCCGTACGTGGTGGCATTGGTCGTGCTGGTGGCGGCCTGGATGATCAGCGAATGGTTTTTCCGTCAGAACCTCATCTGGCCCTGGGCGGCCACCACGTTGTCCCTGATGATGGTCGTGCCGTGGACGTATTTTTATCTGCGGCTGGTTGAATCGATGAAAGTGCCGGGGACGGAAACCGGGGAAATCCATCCCCCGGAAAAACCTGGTTCCGGGGAGCAGGCCCCGCCCCCTGCGGGGGTGGAGGAAAAAGGCGGGGAAAAGGCCGGTCAAAATAAGCCTCTTTAACCTTGCGGCACCCGGCAGTTTGCGGCAGTTTTCACGGGGTCATGACAGTTCGCTGCTGCCTGTTTTTACTCCTGCTGAGTGTGCTCCCCCTCTGTGGGCAGGAGACGGAGTGGCAGGTGGTGCGCCACCGCAACCGGGACTATGTCACCCTGCGGAGTTTCTGCAAATTTTACGGTTTCCAGTACCAGCCCCTCAGCCCGACCAGTGACACGACCCTCCAGGGGCGGCTGGGCCGGCTGACCCTGCGTTTGAACAGCAATGACGCCAAAATCAACGGCATCAAATACTGGCTGGCCTTTCCGCCCGAGGAACGGGAGGGGACCGTCCTCATTTCCCGGTCGGATGTGAGCCTGCTGTTTGATCCCGTGCTGCGTCCGTACGGGGTGAGTCGGCGGACCTTTGACACCGTGGTGCTCGATGCCGGGCATGGCGGGGACGATCACGGGGCCCGCAGCCGTGTGGGATACGAGAAAAAATTCACCCTCGACATGGTCTTCCGGGTCAAAAAACTGCTGGAGTCCGAGGGGCTCCGGGTTGTGCTCACCCGGCGCCGGGATGTTTTCATCGGTCTGGATGCACGGGTGGACATCGCACGTTCGGAGGGGATGGATGCCATTTTTGTGAGCCTGCATTTTAACCAGGGCCCCTCGCAGGCGGAGGGAATCGAAACCTTCTGGCTGGCCCCGCGCGGGACCCCCTCGACCGGGTCGGAGCGGGTGAGGATCAGCGATTATGAGGGGCAGCGGGGCAACAGCACCGATCCGAAGAACCTCCTGCTGGCCTCCACGGTCCACAAGGCGGTGATGAAGGCGGTGAGCACGCCCGACCGGGGGGTCAAACGGGCGAGATTCTGGGTGCTGCGCTACAACGGGATCCCGGCCATTCTTTTTGAGGGGGGGTTCCTGTCCAATTCCCGGGAATCCCGCAAGATCGCCCGGGAGGCGTATCGGGACGAACTGGCGGAGGGAATTGTCAGCGGCATTCTCGCCTACCGCTCGATCATGGAGCGCGGTGAGGACCCGGGTGCCGAGATACAGACCGAGGGGACTCTCCGCAAAAAACCAAAACCGGACCCGCTGTCCACCAACAAACCCCCCGCGGTTACCGAGCCGTTGCCTGCTCCCGTCAAAATGGCCGTCCCCAAACCTGTTCTCCGGCCCAAGACACAGACACAGACACAGGCCGGGACGACCAATGCCCCGGTTGATGGCACTCCGCCGAAGGGTGTTGTGGTGCCCCCTTCTCCCACCGTGCCCCCCCCACACGTTCCGGTCCCGGCGCCGATCACCCCCGTGGGTGTTCCCGTGCCGGAGCCCGTCACCCCCGTGTCCGTTCCCACGTCCCTCACCCCCGCGACCGCCCCGGTCCCGCGTTGACCCCATCGAGAGGTTCCGTTGCATGACAGATTCCAACGCTTCCATTGGTGTGTTTGATTCCGGCATTGGCGGACTGACCGTGGTCCGTGCCTTGCGCGAGGAGTTGCCGCAGGAGAACATCGTCTATCTAGGGGACACCGCACGGGTGCCTTATGGGAACAAGACCGCCGAGACCGTGACCCGGTTTTCGTTGGAGGATTGCCGGTTTTTGCAGGGGCAGGGGGTCAAACTCATTGTGGCCGCCTGCAACACCGCCTCGGCATTGGCCATGCCCGCACTTCTGCGGGAGATTCCCGTGCCGATTCTGGGCATGATTGAAACCGGGGCCGCCGCCGCCGCCGGACGGACCGTCAGCGGACGCGTGGGAGTCATCGGAACCGCGGCGACGATCGCCTCGGGGGCCTATGCGGAGGCGTTGACGCGACTTCGGCCCGGGGGCCGGACCTATTCCAAGGCCTGTCCGTTGCTTGTGCCCCTGGTTGAGGAGGGATGGGCGGGGCACGCCGTCACCGAGGCGGTGTTGCGCGAGTACCTGCCGGAGATTCTCGGGGAGAATATCGACACCCTGGTTCTGGGCTGCACCCATTATCCCCTGCTCAAGGAGGCCATCGCCCGGGTGGCGGGTCCGACCGTCGCGCTGGTGGATTCCGCCCAGGCCAGTGCCCAGGCCGTGCGCCGGTATCTGACCCGGAGTGCCGGACTCAATCCCGGACCGGGGAGCGGACGACTGACCGTTTGTGTCACCGATCTGCCTGCGCGGGTCGGGGAATTTACCGCGCGGTTTTTGGGGATCCCCGAACTGCCCGTCGAAAAGGTGACTTTTTGAAAAAACTGTGGAACACTGCCGTGCGGGGAGGGTTCCCCGGGATGGAAACCCTTTCGGACGGATGAATGCGCATGAAAACAAAAACAACACTGATACTGATTGCCGTGGCGGCCCTGCTGCTGGGATTCATTTTTTTCAAGGAACGCCAGTTGAAAACCCACCGGGACTGGGAGATCCAGTCTGTCCGGGTGTTTGATTTCAAGCCCGAGGAGGTGACCGCCCTGCGGTTTGAAAGTCCCGAGGGTGCCATGACCGTCCAGTTCCGGGAGGGACAGTGGAAAATCACCGATCCGGTCACTGACCGGGGGGACCTGTTTTTTCTCAAAACCATCCTGCGCGAACTCTCCACACTCGAGTCCCGCCGGAAAATTCCCAAGGCCGAGGTGACCCCCGCAATGCGGTCGGCGGACTTTCAACTGGAAAAACCCCGCTTGAAAATCCGGGTGACCCGTCCGCAGGGCGACCTGGAACTGGGAGTCGGGGCGGAGGCCCCCGCGGGCGGCGGATTTTTTGTGGGGCGGGAGAGCGGCGGGGATGTTTTTCTGCTCTCGCCCTCGTTCAAGGCGATTGCCAACCTCAAACTTTCCGATCTGCGGGACAAATCCGTTCTGGGGGTGGACCCCTCGCTGATTGAACGGATGGAAATCAAGATCGCCGGGGAGGGGGGGACCTCGCGCATTGTGGAGGCCTTTGCCGGGGGGAAGGGATGGCGGCTTTCCAAACCGATCAACGTCCGGGCCCATCCGGAAAAAATGGAGGCCCTGCTCAATGAGCTGCACCAGGCGCGGATTCAGGGGTTTGTCTCCGAGGGCAGTGCCGATTTAAAGGCCTTCGGATTGGCGGAGCCCTCCGCGGTGGTCACCCTCCATGTGAAGGGGCAAAAAGAGCCGCTCGTGTTGCTGTTGGGGTTGCCCGTGCGGGAGAACCCCAAAATGACCCATGCCAAGATCGTCAACCGGAATGTCGTGGTCACCCTTCCCACGGAGCTGGTCAAGGCCCTTCTGCCCCAGCCCAACGATCTGCGGAATACCACGCTGGCCGAATTTGACCCCGAGACGGTGACCCGGCTGGTGATCACCTCCGGGAAAACCTCCCTGGAACTCCGGAAACAGAACGGGTCCTGGGTGATTGCCGGCGAACCGGTGCAGGCGGCCGACACCGCCGTCGTCGAGACACTCCTCGACCAGCTGTTGCGCGGCACGGTCAGTTCCTTTGTCACTGATGTGCCCGCCTCCCTGAAAACCTACGGACTGGACCCCGCCGCCCAGGAAATCCAGGTGTGGGCGACGGGGGGTGATGGCGGTGAAACGAAGGTGGCGGATGTGAAGTTCGGGCGGAAGGATCCGAAGTCGGGGGTCTACGCCCGGTCGGGGGAGGAAATGTTTGTCAGTGCGGTCCGTCCCGAGTATCTGCAGAACCTGCCCGCCGGTCGGACGGCTTATTTGGACCGTCAGATTTTTTCGATCAATCCCGCGCTGTTGCGGGAGGCCACACTGACCCTCAAGGAGGGGCCCGTGACCCTGGTGGCCGGTCCGGGCGGCTGGAAACTCTCCGAAAGCAGCCAGGGGGTCATCAACAGCTCCCAATGGGAACAGTTGCTCCTGCGCCTGGCCCCGCTCCGGGCGGTGACGGTGGTGGCGGTCGATGAAAAGGAGGTCAAGAGGAGCGGACTGGACAGGCCCACCGCCGTTCTGACCCTCCGTCCGGTCGAGGGAGAGGCCACGGTTTTGAAGATTGGGGCCGAAACGCCGTCCAAAGGGTATTATGCCCAGGTGGAAGGCCGTCCGACTCTCTATGAAATTCCCGCGGAACTCGTCCGGCTGGTCGTCTCGGAAATCATTCTCCGTCCGCAGGCCCGGGGCGCTCTCAGATAGGCGGGGACCCGTATGAAAAAGCGACTCTGGGCCACATTCCGCATTTTGCTTGCGGTGACCGTGGTGGTCGTGGCCGGGTTGCTGGCGTATCTGTACTGGGCGGGTTTGCCCGAGGGGCTGACCGCGCGTCTTCAGGAATCCCTCCAAAAGCAGGGGCTGCAAATGGGCTTTGGGAAGCTCTACTTCAGCCCGCTGCAGGGGGTTGTCGGTGAGGACGTCACCTTTTTCAACCCCCGTTCGGGTCAGCAGCTGGCCCGGGTATCGCGCGTCCAGATCGGCATTTCCGTCTGGGAGCTGGTCCGGGGGAAAAATCCCGCCACATTTCTGCAGGTGACCGGCGCGGACCTGCGGATTCCCCTGATGGATGCGGACCCCGAGGGAATGCTTTCATTCAAGGACACCCGCGCCCGGATCCGGCTCCTGGACGGGAAAAATCTGCTCATTGAGGAACTGACCGGCCTGGGCGCGGGGGTCCGGTTTCGGATCCGGGCCAATCTGATCCTCAATCCGCTGCCCTTCAAGCGCCGGGAACTGACCGCCGAGGAAAAACAGTTTCAACTGGTCTTCCGGAGCCGGCTGCTCGGGTTTCTCCGGCAGATCGAGTTTGACCGGGTGCCGGAATTGCGGGCCGAGGTGGTGGCGGACCTCGGAGACCCCGCGACGTGGAAGGGTCGGGCCAGTCTGCAGGCCAATGACATCAAGTTCAGGGACCTGGCGATCCGGTCCATCGATTTTGGTGTGGGGCTTGACGGGGACCATCTGCGGCTGGAAAAATTCCATTTCGACACACCCCACGGGTCGGTCCGGGCCGAGGGAACCTACCGGATTTCCGTCCAGACCGGTCAGGTCTCGGTGTCCTCGGATTTTGATTTCACGCGGCTGCCCCTGGACCGGACCGCCGGGGTGGGGCGGGTGCTGGGGGATTTTGAATTTGAAAGGAATCCGGGGCTGGAATTCCAGTTGCGCCGGAACGGACCCGGGTTGGATCAGATCGAGCTTTCCGGCAAGATCCATGTCGAAAAATTCAGTTATCGCGGGGTGTCCTTTGATCTTCTGGATGTGCCTTTTGGACTGCATGACGGCCAGTTTATCATCCCCGACCTCACCCTGGCCCATGGCCGGGAAACGATGTCGCTGAGCCTCCTCGGGGGTCTCTCCACGGGGGTTTTCCGATCCCATGGAGTACTGGCCATCAATCCGGCGCGGTACGGGGTCCTCACCCCGGCCAACTACCGCAAGTACATGACGATGTTTACGAGCGTGCCCGTCCCGGTGGAAATCCAGTTCAGGGCGGAGGGTTCCTTTCGTGACGCCTCCGCCCTGGTCGTCGAGGGCCGGTGCCTGGCCCGGGAGGTCTCCCTGCTGGAGGTGCCGTTCAAATCCCTGAAGACCGGGTTCCGGATCGCGGAAGGGAAACTCTCCTGTCCCGACGGGGTCATTGAGCGCAAGGAGGGGGTGGGCCGTGCGGACCTGGTGTATGCTTTCCAGGAGCAGACCCTGCTCATACGGGAGGCCCAGTCACAGCTTTTCCCCATCGATATCGCAAAGGTCCTGGGCGAAAAATCCGTCCGGGCGATTGAACCCTACATTTTCAAGGTTCCCCCGAAGGCCAAAATCAAGGGTCTCATCGACTACAAAACCGGGGCCGCCACGGATGTGATGATCCACCTCAATGCCGGGGCGATGGACTATCCGCTCAAGAAGGCGGTGCTCAATTTTGACAAAGTGACAACCTCCCTCCACATCAAGGGCCGCACGCTGGCGGTCCGGGATTTTGCCGGCACCCTCTATGAGGGGCAGCTGACCGGGTCCGCGGATTTTGATTTCGGGGAGGACGGACGCACCCGGTACGTCCTGAAGACCGGGGTCAAAAATGTGAATTTTCAAAAACTCACCCTCAGTCTTTTCAAGTACGGGGATTCCTCGGGCAAACTTTCCGGCAAAGGGGAGTATGCGGGGTATGTGGGGGACTGGGAAACCCTCGAAGGGGAGGGCGAGATGAACATTGTGAAGGGGAAAATTCTCAACATCCCCTTCCTGGGCGGCATCTCCAAGCTCATGGATGCGATTGTTCCCGGATTCGGCTACTCGGTTGCCGACAAGGCCCGCAGTGAGTTCACCATCCGCAGGGGGGTCATTCACACAAAAAAAACCGACCTGTACGGCGGGGGATTTGCCGTCATCTGCGAGGGCAGTTATTCGATTCCCCGGGACCGTCTGGATCTCGACGCCCGCGTGAACATGCGCGGGGTCTTCGGGGCCCTGACATTTCTGGTGAGCGAACTCTTCAAGTACCATGCCGACGGCTCCTTTGGAAACCCCAACTGGCAGCCCAAAAATTTTTAGGGTCTTTGAATTTCATGTGCCAACCCATTTGAGGATAAACACAGCATTAAACCCAAATTTTGCAATAAGGGCAGATGTATTTTTGGAAAAGATTCATTGAAAAGGGTTTGAGGAGTGGGGAGGATCAACCGATATGGTGAATCCAGTTTATGAGGTGGAATATACGGATCAGCAGGTGACGGCATGGGG
>JANRIZ010000006.1:0-42591 GCA_033764445.1 Verrucomicrobiia bacterium
GATGGTTCGGGATGCACACGGATCAAACACGGATGATTTCATAGGTTCCCATTTTCATGGGACGTTATCCCAGGCTTCACATCCATCGGCCCGTTGGGCCTCGCAGAGCGGAGGCGGGGGCGCCTCCTGATGCACGCGGGGGCGCGTGCGCTCCCCGGGCGGTTCAGAAAGAATCCCCTTTTGTGTGTTTTGCGCCTTGAAGTTTACCCCGGATTGATCGGGGCGGCCAACATGCGGCGGCCCGCTGAAGGCAGAAAAACAGGCATGAGACTTATTGGACTTGAGGCCAATGATCCGTGTGAATGCGTATTTGATTCCGAACCCTCCGGATTCGTCGGAAAAAACCCTTGGACGGGAGGAGAAGAGCTGTTTAAGTGCCCGGATGCCCGAGGGAAAAAAAGTGGAGGCCATGTTTTCGCGCATTTTTGGAGGGTACGATTTTCTGAATCATTTCCTCAGTTGCGGGACCGACGTGTATTGGCGCTGGCTGCTCGCCCGCCGGGTGGTCCGTCTGCCCCACCGGCGCGTGCTCGATCTGGCCACCGGGACCGGGGATCTGGCGGTGGCCCTTTACCGGCGCAAACGGTTTGAGGGGATTGTTTTTGGTGTGGATTTCTGCCGACCCATGCTGCGGGTGGCCCAGTCCAAACATCTCCCCGTCAACATCCAGGCCGATGCGCTGAAACTGCCCTTTGCCGACGGGGTGTTTGATGTGGTGACCATCGCCTTTGGGCTGAGGAACCTGGAGTCATTGGAGCGCGGTTTGCGTGAGATGCTCCGTGTCGTGCGTCCGGGAGGACGGGTCCTGATTCTGGAGTTTTCGCAGCCGTGGCTGCCCCTGCGTCCGTTTTACTTTTTTTATCTGCAAATGGTGCTGCCCACGGTGGCCGGCCTTTTGTCGGGTCAGCGCGAGGCCTACGAATATCTGGGGCAGACCATCCGTGATTTTCCCGACCAGGACAGATTGCGGCGCAAAATGCGGGAGGCGGGTTTTGTCGGGTGTGCTTTTGAGAACCTGACCGGCGGCATTGTCTGCATCCATGAGGGCATCAAAAAGCCGTTGGATCCGTCCGAAAAACAGTGAGCACGGAGGGTGTGGGCCTGGCGGAAACCGGACCGCCGGTTGTCCGGTGAAGGACGGCGGGCGGCCTCAAAAAAATTCCTCGCCACGAAGTGCATTCTATATCACTGTCTGGTCCGCATGTTAGCCAAACGAATCATCCCCTGTCTGGACGTGGCCGAGGGCCGTGTCGTGAAGGGAGTCAAATTTCTGGAGCTCAAGGATGCCGGCGACCCCGTGGAGGCCGCCCTGGAGTATGACCGGCAGGGGGCCGATGAACTTGTTTTTCTGGACATCCGTGCCAGCCACGAGAACCGCGGGACCCTGGTGGGGCTGGTCGAAAGGACCGCCGACCAGGTGTTTATCCCGCTGACCGTTGGCGGGGGCATTCGGACGGCCGAGGATGTGCGGGTGATGCTCAAGGCCGGGGCGGACAAGGTATCGGTCAATACCGCCGCCCTGAAGGACCCGGAGCTGCTCCGGGCCGGATCGGAGATTTTTGGCAGCCAGTGCATAGTGCTGGCCATAGACGCCAAGCGGGCCGGACCCGGACGCTGGGAGGTGTACACCCATGGGGGGCGCAACGCCACCGGGATCGACGCCCTTGAATGGGCCGTGCGTGGTGTCAGCCTCGGGGCGGGGGAGATCCTGCTCACGAGCATGGACGCCGACGGGACGCGGAAGGGGTATGATCTGGAGCTGACCCGGGCCGTGAGCGAGGCCGTGAATGTGCCCGTCATCGCCAGTGGCGGGGCCGGAACCCTTGGGCACATGCATGAGGTTTTGACCACCGGCAAGGCCGATGCCGTGCTGGCGGCGAGCATTTTTCATTATGCCGACCACACCGTCGGGGATGTGAAGGAATTTTTAAGTTCCAAAGGCCTGCCGATTCGGCTTTGATCTGGGGAACACCTCAACACGGAAAGAATATGCCCGAGCAGGTCAATCGCGATTTTTTGAACCGGATCAAATTCAACGGTGACGGACTTGTGCCGGCCATCATTCAGGATGCCGCCACCAAGCGTGTGCTGATGATGGCGTGGATGAATGCCGACTCGATTGTGGCCACCCTTGAAACCGGCAAGACCAATTTCTGGAGCCGTTCCCGGAAGAAGTACTGGATCAAGGGGGAGACCAGCGGCCACACCCAGGTGGTCCGACGGTTTCACATTGATTGTGATGGCGACACACTCCTGTTTGAGGTGGAGCAGTCCGGTGGTGCGTGCCATACCGGATTCATGTCCTGCTTTTACCAGGAGATCGGCTCCCGGGGGGAGATCAAACCCGTCACCGAACTGCGTGTCTTTGATCCCGACCAGGCCTACGCGTCCTAGGTGGAAAGCCCCATGATCACCCCCACACTCCCCGAATTCATCGAGTTGGCCCGAGAGGGGAACCTCATTCCCGTGTACGAGGAGGTTGTCGCCGATGCCGAGACCCCTGTTTCCGCCTACCTGAAGATTGCGGAGGAGGGCGGGATCAGTTTTTTGCTGGAATCCGCCGAAAGCGCCGAAAAATTCGGACGTTATTCGTTTATCGGCTGCAATCCCGGACTCCTGTTTGAGATGCGGGGACGCACCGTGCGCATCACGGAAAACGGGGCGGTGCGCGCATATGAGACCGAGTCCGACCCCCTGCGGGAACTCCAGGCCATGATGTCCGTCTACCGGGTTGTCAAGCGTCCGGGTCTTCCCATTTTCACCGGTGGGGCCGTCGGGTATCTGTCCTACGAAAGCGTGCGGTATTTTGAGCCCGGCGTGCCCCGGGCGCGGAAGGACGACCTGCAGGTGCCCGACGCCTTTTTTGCCGTGACCGACACCCTGTTGATTTTCGACCATGCCGCACGGACCATCAAGATACTGGCCAATGCCCACGTGACCGATTCCGCCGGGTCCGCCCATGGGGAGGCCGTGCGGAAAATCCGGGACCTGCGCCGGAAACTCATGAAGTCCGCCCGGTCCGCCATCGTCCCTCTGGACGAGCCATCCGCTCCCGGCCCCGAGCCCGGGGTGAACATGACCTGTGGGGAGTATTGCCGGATGACCGCCGACATGCAGGAGTTCATCAAGGCCGGGGACATTTTCCAGGTCGTCCCCTCGCAGCGTTTTGAGGTTCCCTTTGATGGCAGACCCATTGACCTGTACCGGGCCCTGCGGCACATCAATCCCTCGCCCTACATGTTTTGCCTGAACCTCCCGCAATTTGCCGTTGTCGGGGCGTCCCCGGAGGTGCATGTGCGTTGCGAGGAGGGGGCCGTTGCCATCCGACCCATTGCCGGGACCCGGCGCCGCGGGCAGACCCCCGGGGAGGATGCCGCCCTGGAGAAGGAACTGTTGTCGGACCCCAAGGAACGGGCCGAACATGTGATGCTCGTGGACCTCGCCCGCAACGACATCGGGCGTGTGTGTGATTTTCACAGCGTCCGGGTGACCGATTTCATGACCGTGGAGCGATATTCCCACGTGATGCACATCGTCAGCCACGTGACCGGGACACTGCGGAAGGGGACGGATGCGTACGATGTGATGCGGGCCACCTTTCCCGCCGGGACCGTCACCGGAGCGCCCAAGATCCGGGCCATGCAGATCATTGCCCAGGAGGAGCCCACGTGCCGGGGCACGTATGCCGGGGTTGTCGGGTATTTCGGATTTGGCGGCAACCTGGATTCCTGCATCGCCATCCGGACCGTACTGCTCAAGGACGGCCGGGCCCATGTGCAGGCCGGGGGGGGACTCGTGGCGGATTCCACTCCGATGGGTGAATATGAGGAAAGCCGGAACAAGGCCCGGGCCGCACTGCGGGCGTTGGAACTGGCCCGGACATTTGAAAGCCAGCCATCCGCAACCGCCGGGGAGACGGACAGAGACGAGCCATGCAAAAGATCCTGATCATCGACAACTACGATTCCTTCACCTTCAACCTCGTGCAATATTTTGGCGAGCTGGGGGCGGACCCCGTGGTGTTTCGGAACGACCGGGTGAGCCTTGGGCAGATTGCCGAGGAGCGGCCGGACAAGATCGTGGTGTCCCCCGGTCCGTGCACGCCGCGGGAGGCCGGGATTTCCAACGAGGTGATCCTGGAATTTGGTCCGAACAAACCGTTGCTGGGCGTGTGCCTGGGGCATCAGTGCATCGGCCATGTGTTTGGGGGGGAGGTGGTGCGGGCCCCGCGTCTGATGCATGGAAAGACCTCGCCCATATTGCACGGGGGCAAAAGTGTCTTTGGGGACGTGCCCAGTCCGTTTGAGGCGACGCGGTATCATTCACTGATCGTCCGGCGCGAGACCCTGCCCGAGAGCCTGGAAATCACCGCCGAAACCGCCGAGGGGGAGATCATGGGTTTGCAGCACCGGCACCATCCCATTCACGGGGTGCAGTTTCATCCCGAATCGATCCTGACCGTTGAAGGCCGGTCCCTGATCCGGAATTTTCTGAGGATGTAGCCGTGTTTGATCCGTGTACATCCCGAACCATCCGGGACAAGTCCGTGGCTTCCACATTCGGTCGATCGGTGGCAGAGCCACGGATGAAACACTGATTTGTCACTGGCACGAGACATTCCCCTCGGTGCATTTTGCGGCCCATGGCCGTTGGGCGATGCCTCCGCCGGGACCAGGGATCAGGTCCCCTTGGCGGCGTTTTGGGTGTGTTCCTCCAGGCAACGGTCGATCTGTTTGACCAGATCCTCCGGGGAGTAGGGTTTGCTGACGATCAGGTCCACCTTCTGTTTTTTGAGTTCCGTCTCCACAAAGCGGTCGATGAACCCGCTGAGCACGACCAACACCCCCTTGTAGGGGAGGGAGCGGATGCGTTTGACCAGACTGTTGCCCGTGAGGACAGGCATGTTCAGATCCGTGACCAGCACATCAAAATCCGCGTAGGCATTCTGCATGATCTGCCAGGCCTCCTCGCCATTGGAGGCGCGGTGGATGGAAAAGCCCATGAGCTCGAAGTAGGAGATGAAGGAGCGGGCGACAAACTCGTCGTCCTCGACCAGGAGCAGTTTTTTGGTCGGGCCCGGAGGGCCGTCCTGGGCTTTGAGCAGGCCGGAATCCGAGGGGGCTCCCGAGGAGGAGGGCAGGGAGCGTGGGGATTCCTCCGGAACCACAATGGAGACCGTGGTGCCGAACCCCGGTTTGGTGGTCATTTCGATGCCCCCGCCCATGGCCTCGACAATCTGCCAGACGATGGACAGACCCAGGCCCGAGCTTTTGCGGGAGCCCTTGGTGGTGAAAAAGGGCTCGAAGATGCGGCCCTGAACATCCGGGGGGATGCCCAGACCGTTGTCGGTGACCGAGAGGCGCTGATAGCGCATGTGGGGGGAGGCCTTGGCGCGGATGGCCTCGTTGAGGGAGTCGAAGGGCACCTCCGCAATGGAGATGCGGATTTCCGGGGCCCAGTTGCCGGGCGGATCGTGACTGAGTTTTTCGATGAGCGTATCCTGGGCGTTGAGGATGAGGTTCATGACCACCTGGTGGAGATCTGTCCGGTTCCAATTGAGCGGCGGGAGGTCCTCCTGACAGGCCGTGAGGATGGAGATGTTTTTATTGACCGTGTGTTTGAGGATGGTGACCGTGTTCTGGGTGACCTCGGAGAGCAGGATGGGTTCCTTGACCTCCTTGGAATTCATGCTGAAGCGGAGGACCCGTTTGGTGAGTTCGCGGGCCTCGTTGATGGCCACAAAGACCGGTTCGAGATTTTTCTGGATGACCCGGTCCTCCGGGTAGAGCTCTGCGATGACGGAGATCTGCATGAGCATGGGCATGAGCAGATTGTTGAACTCGTGGGAGACCCCCGCCGCGAGCTGACCCAGACCGCGGAGGTTGCGGCTTTGCATGAGCTCGAGCTCGTTGAGTTTCCGCTGGGAGGTGTCGATTCCGACAAAGACCGCCGCGTTTCCATTGTCGTATTTCTGGGCGATGATGAGGTAATTGCAGAAGTTTTCGCCCAGCGGCATGGGGATTTCGATGGAATCCTGCACCTGGGAGGATTTGAAGAAACGTTCCGCAAAACGTCCGAATTCCGGGGTCAGTTCCCCGACGGGCATGCCCACCAGATTTTCGGTGCGGTGGCTGAGGGACTGGAGGAGCAGCCGGTTGCAGCCCAGATAGCGGAGGTCCGAGCTGACCCAGGAGACCATGCCCGGGAAGGCGTCGAGGACCGCCTTGAACTGTTCATTGGTCAGCCGCATTTCCTCCTCGAGCATTTTGCGGAGGGTGATGTCGTGCTGGACGCTGATGAACCCGATCAGTTCATCATCATCATCACGGATCGGCTGCAATTCGAAGGTCATCCAAAAGGGGCTGCCCGCCTTGTTGCGGCAGTAGAATTCGGACTTGAGCGTGTTGCCGTTGTTGATGGCATCCTGAAGCCTGTCCACCTGATCGAGGTGGATGCCCAGGCCCTCCATGAGCACCTGGAGGGATTTGCCGACCACCTCAGTGAAACCGTAGAGGGAGATGAGGTTGAAGCCCTCGTTGACCCATTCGATGATGCCCTCCTTGGAGATGAGAAAGACGCCGCTGTCGGTCAGCCGCACGACCATGGAAAGTTTGCGCAGTTCCAGAAACAGCAGTTCCATCTGTTTCTGATCCTTTTTGAGGGTGGCCTCCGTGGCCTTGAGCCGTTTTTCCTGCTCGTGTTTGGAGAGCGCCATCTGGATGGTCGCGCGGAGCTGACGTTCCTGGAAGGGTTTGATGATGCAGCCGTACCCGTCGAAACCCGAGATCCGTTCCAGGGTGGCGTCATCGGCGTTGCCCGTGATGTAGACGGAGGGAATGTCGTATTTTTCGTGGATGATCCGGGCCGCCTCGATGCCGTCCATTTTTCCATCCAGACGGATGTCCATGAGGACCAGGTCCGGACGGTGGTCCTTGACGGCGGAGATCGCCTCCTCTCCGTTGCTGGCCACATGGCAGGTTTCGTAACCGAAGTTGTGGATGGTGGTGCGGATGTCCTCGGCAACAATCAACTGATCCTCGACCACCAGAACCTGTAAAGGCTTATTCATTCCTGTGAATCATGATCATCCATTGGAATCCCTTGGCAAGAAAAAAGAGTGGAGTCAGTAATGAAAGGACATGGAGACACGGAACCCCCCGTTGTTGGAGATTTCGAGCACCCCATGGATTTGGCGGACCAGCAGGGTGATGATTTTGAAGCCCAGAGACCGGGAATGTTCCAGATTGATGTCCTTGGAGAGCCCCGGTCCGTTGTCGGAAACCGTGATTTTGAAGCCCTTGCCCGGGATGGGATCGAATTGGATGAGGATGTGTCCCTTGCGGCGGTCCTTGAAGGCGTGTTTGAGCGAATTGCTGACCAGCTCATTGAGGATCAGGCCGATGGGCACCGCCATATCGAGGTTGGTGGCCGGGGAATTGCCGATGATTTCAAAGGAGATGTTCTGATTCGGGAGCGAATAGGTCTGCAGCAGTTTGTGGCCGAGATTGCGGGAGTACTTGACCAGGTCCAGCGAGTTGAGGGCATCGGACTTGTAGAGTTCCTCGTGGATGAGAGACATGGCCGAGACGCGGTTTTGGGATTCGGTAAGCGCCTCGACAGCGACGCGGTCCTTGGTTTCGCGGGCCTGCATTTTGAGGATGGTCGAGATGATCTGGAGATTGTTTTTGACCCTGTGGAAGACCTCCTGGACGAGGATGTCCTTGATTTTGAGGGATCGGCGGAGTTCCTCCTCGGCCTTCGTCTGTTCCGTGACGTTCAGGTGGATGGACAGGGCGCCGATGACACTCCCGTCAGCCGCATGAATGGGGAGGTAGGTGGAGCTGTAGATCAGGTTTTGGAAGTGCAATGGCGTGTTGAAAGTTTCCCCCGCCAGCGTGCGGGAATTGTATTCGATGATGAGTCTTCGAAAAGGGCTGTCCTCGGGGAAAGCCTCCTCAATGGATTTGCCCATGAGGAGATCCGGGTTGAGACCCGTTTCAGTAAAACCACGACCTCCTGCAAAAACAAAGCGCAGGGTGTGGTCAATAAAGACCACCACCCCGTTGGGGAAGTTTTCGACCATGGCCCGGTAGAGATTGTGATTGTGCTGGAGCGTTTCCTGGGCCGATTTGTAGTCGGTGATGTCCACGTAGGTGCCGAGGATGCGGGTCATTTGGCCCGATGCGTCGCGTTCGACCGCATGACCCCTGACCCGGAACCAGCGCAGGGAACCATCCTGATGCAGGGCTCTGACCTCGTACGAAAGAATGTTGCTGGTTCCCTCGATGTATTGTCTTCCCAGAGAGACGATTTTTGGCCGGTCCTCCGGGTGGAAGAGAAGAATACGTTGGTCGAAATCCGTCGGGGTGGTCTGGCCCGGATAACCCAGAATTTCCATGAAGGAATCGTCGATGCGCCCGGCCGCCGAGGGAACGTGGTATTCCCAGTAGATGATTTTTCCATGGGCGGAGGCGAACTGGAGTTTGTTGCGATTTTCGAGCAGGGTTTCCTGGGCGATTTTGTAATCAGTAATGTCCACATAGGTGCCAATGACGCGGGTGATCCTGCCTGCGGAGTCCCGGCTGGCCGCCGTGCCCTGAATGCGGAACCAGCGGAGGGACCCATCCTTGTGAAAGGCCCTGGCCTCGTAGGACAGTTCCTCGAGTTTTCCCTCAATGTATTGGTTGCCCAGGGAAACGATGATCGGCTGGTCCTCCGGGTGGAACAGCGCCAGCCTTGCCGCGTGATCCGAGGGGCAGGGCTGCCCCGGATACCCGAGCAGGTCCATCAACAAATCATCCACCCGACCCGTGGAAGAGGAGACGTCGTATTCCCAATGGACGATTTTTCCGTGGGAGGAGGCGAATTGGAGTCTGTTGCGGTTTTCGAGAAGAGTTTCGGAAACCTGTTTTAATTCCGTGATGTCGATATAGGTGCCAATGACCCTCATGGGGAGACCCGCCGGGTCATTTTCCATGGCTTGCCCCCGGACCAGAAACCAGTGGGAGGAGCCGTCCCGATGCAGCATCCGGACCTCCCGGCTGATCTGGGTGGATTTGCCTTCCATGTACTGCATGATGTGATCGTGCAGGGCGGCCAAATGTCCCGGAGCAAAATACTGCTGCCATTCAGTCCAGTCCCGGGACCAACTCCGATCGGGGTAACCGAGCATATCGAGGATGTAATCATCCATGCCACCCCCCTGGTCGGAGTTCCGATTCATATACCAGAACGCAATCCGTCCGTGGCGTGTTGCCAGGGCCTGACGCTTTTGGATGTCATCGAGAGCGATCTGGATTTTTTTGAGATCGGTAATATCCACCATCGTTCCGATGACTTTGTTGGCAACGCCTCGTTCATTGCGGCCATTGGTTTCGCCGTGGATCCTGAACCAGCGCAGCGAGCCATCCCGGTGGCGCATGGCCGCCTCATAATCCAGATTCAGGACTTTCCCATAGACAAAGTCATTGCCCCGCTGGCAGACCACCTTGTAACTTTCGGGCGTGTAGATATCCTTCCATTTTTCCGGCTCGTGATCCGGGCATTTTTCCCCCGGGTAACCCAGAAGCTCCATGAGAAAGTCATCCGTACGGCCCTGTGTGTGGGTGACGTCGAATTCCCAGAAGACGATTTTCCCCTTGCGGGCCGATTCGTGTTCCCGCTGCTGGGTTTCGAACAGACGCCCCTCGGCCACCTTTTGGGCCGTGATATCGGAAAAGGTGCCCAGGATCGAGACCGGGAGATTTTCACGGTTTTTCTGGATCAGACCCCTGACGACAAACCAGAGCCATGATCCGTTCCGGTGACGGCACCGGCATTCGAAGTTGAGTTCTCCGGACTGGTTTTTGAGAAAATCCATGATGCGGGACCTGAACCCCGTGCGGTCCTCCTCCGGCAGAATATCCATGAGCCCCCCCAGGGGGCCGGGGCTTTCGGGGGCCGACAGGCCGAGGAATGACCAGAAACAGTCATCCACCGTGAATTTTTCGGGTTCGGGTGTCAATTCCCAGACCGCCAGCCTTCCGTGCGTGGTGGCGATCTGATGCCGGAGATATCCCTGAAGGAACTGGAGTTCGGTTTCCTTTTGGGTGGTGATATCCGTATTCGTGCCGGTCAGGCGCACACAGCGGCCGAATGCATCCCATTGGCCCATGGCACAGACACGGATCCAGCGCCAGGATCCGTCCTTGTGACGGCTTCTGTATTCCTGGGAGAACCGTTCGGGGGTTCTTTTCTGAAGATAAGCCGAGACCGCATTTTCGATCCTGACGGCATCCTCGGGCAGGAGCAGGGAACGCCACAGATCACGGCTGGGGGGCGGTTGCCCCGGTGTGAGACCGCGCATCAGGTACCAATTGTCCGAGTACCAGATTTCATCCGTCTGCGGATTCAACTCGAAGAACCCGTCCACGCAGGACTGGAGGGCCAGCTGATGACGTTCCTGGCTCTGGCGGACCATCTCCATCGCCTTGTGTTGATCCGTCAGATCGCGGATGGACGCACAGTCAAACTCAATCCCCTCAAAGCAGTAGTAGCTGGCGCTGATTTCCACCGGGAAGGAAACCCCGTATTTGGTGGTGTACACCGTTTCAAAAACGATGTTTTTTTGTTCGCGAAGATCGTTGAAACTGTAGATTTTTTTTTCCGGTGTGATGGTCCGGTTCAGGTCGAAGATCGAAAGCCCCAGCAGTTCCTCGCGGGAGTATCCCAGACGCCTGACCGCCGCGTTGTTGCAGTAGAGGATGCGTCCGTCGGGGCCCCTCCAGATGATCATTTCACGGGCGTTGTCGACACTGAACTGGGTCAGACGCAGATCGCGGGCCCGCAGGGCGGGGGAGGAGGACGGATGGAGCGGGTCCCCGGTCAGCCGGGCAAAGGCGACATTGATTTCCTCCCCGTGGTGATGGATCAGATTGGCCGTGATTTCCTGGGGTTGCCGGATCCCCGAGCGGGTGGTCTGGACCGATTGAAAGGTCAGTCGGCCTTTTTCCCGGAGTTCCTCCCAGTGGGCGGGCCAGCGGTCCTTTGGGAAAAGGGGGTCCACCTCCCAGACATGCATGGCGCAGATTTCCGCGAGGGTGTAATCCAGTGTTTTCAGGGCCTGACGGTTGGCGAAGAGGAAACGCCCCTCGGCATTGATGCCATAGACCATGTCCTGGGAGTTTTGGATGATTTCCTCGAAAAACCGCAGTTGGAGGGCTGTTTCCTCCAGTTTTTTCACCTCGGATTTTCTTTTTGAGATGTCGTGGACAAAACAGAGGATGACCTCCCGTCCCTCGAATTCCAGAAGCGTGGAAACGTTTTCGACCTGCAGCAGCCGTCCGTCCCGGGAGGTGTGGACCCCCTCAAAGACGCCCTGGGACATTCCGCGGAGCACCCGTCCGCGGGCCCGCCAGGAATCCGGGGACTGCTGCCGGTCAATCTGCCAGATTTTCATGGCCGTGAGATCCTGTTTGGAATAACCCGTCTGGAGCAGGACCTGTTCATTGGCATCCAGGATGTCCCCGTCCTGGGAAATCCAATAGATCATTTCACCCGACCGGTCCATGGACAGGCGTGCGAGCCTGAGGTTGCGATTGGTTTGGACCAGATCGCGGGAGCGGTGGGAGAGGGTGGAATTGATCAGATGCCCCCAGAGATGGGAGGCTCCGTAGGTGAGCAGGCCCAGGACCAGGATTCCCAGAAGTCCGAGCACCGGGAGCCGCCAGGAGCCCCCCGTTTCCTGGAGACCGCCGAACCAGCGTTGGTGGATGGCGGCAAACGAGCCGGAGCTTTGGATTTTGAGAAGCCCCTCGGAGAGGGTGGAGAGAATTTCCGGATGCCCCTGACTGACGGCGATGCAGTAACGGTTTTGAAACCCCTCCAGCGGGGCGCCGATATTCATCAGGGAGGAGAATTCGGATTTGTTTCGGATCAGCGCCAGACCGATGAAGCGGCTCATGATCACGCAGTCCGAGTTTCCGGAGGCCAGCAGACGCAGGCAATCCTCGTGACTGGGGGCGGCGACCACATTTTTGAGACCGTTGGCCCGGGCGTATTGTTCACTGCTGGAGAGGGCCGGTACGAGGACGATTTTGTCCTTGAGGTCGCCGACCGAGCGGATGGAGCGGTTGTCCTTGCGGACAAACAGGCCGCTGTGGGAGATCAGGTAGGGGGGGGTGAAATCGGCGAATTCATCCCTTTGTGCGGAGAAGATCAGGTCCGGGACAACGTCCACCCGGCCTTCGATGAGCATTTTCTGGATGTTGGCCCGGGAATCCACCGTGTAGGTGAGGGCGATTTTTTTTTCACGGGCGATGGCTTCGAGAAGCTCGATGGCAAATCCCGAGGGTTTGTTGTGGGCATCCAGAAATGAAAAGGGCGGGTAGTCGCGGGTGACCCCCACGCGCAGCGTCAGGGCCGGAGGTGAAACGTCGGGAGAACCTGCGAAGGTGCCGGGGCCCCCGCCCAGACACAGGAATGTAAAAAAAATACAAAGCCAAAGCCGGTTTGTCATGAGAAGTGGAGGGGATTATACAGGAACAGACAAGGGGACAAAGGATAAAACGCGGGGGGACCGCTTTTGGGCGGGACTTCAAAATCAAGCACTTACGTAAACATGAACCTGCTTTAACCCTCCTGAATGCAGTTTTTTGCAAATCAGAAACTTTTTTTAATTTTTTTCAAAAAACGCTTGCACGGTTTTGGCTTTTCCTCTAGCTTCACCGTTCCCTTCAGCTAGAGGATTTGAATCTCAACCCGGTTTTCGAGGTTAAGAAACTGTTTCTAAACAGCGAGGGCTTTTTGTTCCCTGCCTCCGGCAGCGGTTTTGAAAAGAAACGAATTGAAACGAAATCAACCCAACCAACCATAACGCAATCGACGATATGCCGACAATCAACCAGCTGGTTCGCAAGGGCCGCACCAAGGTCAAGTACGAATCCAAGGCCCCGGCCCTGAAGAACTGCCCGCAACGCCGTGGGGTTTGTTTGCAGGTGATGACGCGCACGCCCAAGAAGCCCAACTCGGCGCTTCGCAAGGTGGCCAAGGTCCGCCTGACCAACGGCGTGGAGGTGATCGCCTACATTCCCGATGAAGGCCACAATCTCCAGGAGCATTCGATTGTGTTGGTCCGTGGCGGGCGCGTGAAGGATCTGCCCGGGGTCCGCTATCATATTGTGCGCGGGACATTGGACGCGCTGGGTGTGGACAAACGCCGTGTCAGCCGTTCCAAGTACGGGGTCAAGCGTCCGAAGGCCGGGGCCGCCGCCGCCGGGGATGCAAAGAAGAAGTAGCCCATTTTAAGAAACTCAATTGAACAGGTAATATCATATGTCACGTCGCAGAACAGCCCAGAAACGCCGCGCCATCCCCGATGGACGTTATGGAAGCCTTCTTGTCACCCGCCTGATCAGCAGTGTGATGCAGAGCGGCAAAAAATCCACCGCCGAAAAGATTGTCTATGGGGCGTTTGATTCCATCAAGGACAAGAGCAAGGGTGGAGAGCCGCTGGACGTGCTGCAGAAGGCTGTCGACACCGTCAAGCCCCGGCTGGAGGTCAAGAGCCGCCGCGTGGGGGGGGCCACCTATCAGGTTCCGATGGAAGTCCCCTCGGAGCGTCAGGTCGCCCTGGCCTTCCGTTGGATGGTGGGTTTTGCGCAGGCCCGCAAGGGGGTTCCGATGCGGGATGCCCTGGCCGGAGAGATTCTGGATGCCTCCCAGGGGCAGGGGAATGCCGTCAAAAAACGTGATGATGTCCATAAGATGGCCCAGGCCAACAAAGCATTTGCACACTTGAGGTTCTAATATGAGCAACGCCGTCGCACCCGCCTCCAATACCGCCAATCCGAATTCACCGGATCGCAAGTTTCCCCTGGAACGCACCCGCAACATCGGGATTTGCGCCCATATTGATGCCGGCAAGACGACTTTGACGGAGCGGATTCTTTTCTATACCGGGGCCATCCACAAGATCGGTGAGGTGCATGAGGGCACGACCGTGACGGACTGGATGGAGCAGGAGCGCGAGCGTGGGATCACGATCACCTCCGCCGCCGTCACCTGTTCGTGGTGGCAGCGCAAGGAGGCAGGTGTTTTCAAGGCGTACGAAGAGCAGAAGATGCGCGTGAACATCATTGATACCCCCGGGCACGTGGATTTCACGGCGGAAGTGGAGCGTTCCCTGCGTGTGTTGGACGGAGCCATTGCCGTGTTCTGCGGAGTGGCCGGAGTGCAGCCCCAGTCCGAGACGGTGTGGCGTCAGGCCACCAAATACGGGGTTCCCCGCATTGCCTTTGTCAACAAGATGGACCGGACGGGTGCCAATTTTGAAAATGCGGTCAATGACATGAAGGTCAAGCTCGGGGCGAATCCCGTGCCGATTCTGATCCCCCTGGGCAAGGAGGATCATCTGACCGGTCAGATTGACGTGGTCAACCAGAAAGCCATCATTTTTGACGACAACAGCCAGTTTGGTTCCACGTACAAGGTCGAGGAGATTCCCGCCGCGCTGAAGGATTCCGCCAAGGCGGCGCTGGAATTCCTGATTGAGCGCCTGGCCGATGTGGATGACACCATTGCCGAGAAGTTTTTGGAGGGCCAGGAAATCACGCCACAGGACATCAAGCCTGCGCTGCGCCGTGCCACGATCGCCAACAAGATCGTACCCGTGGCCGGAGGGTCCGCCTTCAAGAACAAGGGGGTTCAGTACCTGGTGGACGCCGTGGTCGATTATCTTCCCTGCCCCCTCGACATTCCCGATGTGAAGGGTGTGGATCCCGACACCCTTGCCGAAAAGCATACCCGTCCCAATGATGCCGGCAGCTTCAGTTCCCTGGCTTTCAAGCTCTGGAGCGATCCTTTTGTGGGCAAGCTCGTCTTTTTCCGGATCTACTCCGGCAAACTTTCCAAGGGGGACACCGTTTACAATCCCCGCACCAACAAGCGGGACCGTATCAGCCGTCTGATCCAGATCCAGGCCGACAAACGCGAGGAACTGGACACCGTTTATTCCGGTGACATTGCCGCCATTGTCGGCATCAAGAATGTCACCACCGGTGACACGCTCTGCAATGAGGACGACATGATCATGCTTGAGCCGCCCACCTTCCCCGAGCCCGTCATTTCGATGGCCATCGAGCCCAAGACCAAGGGTGACCGTGAGCGGATGGGGGAGGGGTTGAGCCGTCTTTCCGAAGAGGATCCCACCTTCCGTGTCTTTACCGATGAGGAGACCAGCCAGACGATCATCGCCGGGATGGGTGAGCTTCATCTGGAGATCATCCGTGACCGCCTGTTGCGCGAGTTCAAGGTCGAGGCCAACTCCGGCGCGCCGCAGATTGCGTATCGTGAAACCATCACCAAGGACGCCGATGGTGAAGGCAAGCTGGTCAAGCAGTCCGGCGGACGCGGTCAGTACGGCCACGTGATCATCAAGGTTTATCCCAATGAAAAGGGCAAGGGCAACGAGATCGACAACAAGGTTGTCGGTGGCAACATTCCCAAGGAGTACATTCCCGCCTGCAAAAAGGGCCTGGAAGAAGGTCTGCTCAACGGCGTGGTGGCCGGATATCCCGTTGTGGACGTGAAAATCGACATCATTGACGGGTCCTACCATGACGTGGACTCCAACGAAATGGCCTTTAAAATGGCGGCCATTTTCGCCCTCAAGGACGCCTTCAAACAGGCCGGTTCGATCCTGCTCGAGCCCATCATGAAGGTGGAATGCACGACTCCGGACGAATATCAGGGTGACATTCTGGGGGATATCAACCGCCGCCGCGGCAAGATCATCAACATTGAGACCAAGGCCAATGCCTCCGTCGCCCGCGCCGATGTGCCCCTTTCGGAAATGTTCGGTTACGCCACCGCCATCCGTTCCCTTTCCAAGGGACGCGCCGCGTATTCGATGGAACCCTCGCATTTTGAGCAGGTGCCCAACCAGGTGCTCAACCAGATTGTCGAGCAGAACAGCAAAAAACCCGCCCCCCGCAGCTAACGATTTGATCAAGGAAAGATGTTATGAGCCAAAAAATTCGCATCCGCCTCAAGGGCTTCGACCACCGGATTCTCGACCAATCCGCCGGGGACATCGTGGAGACCGCCAAACGCACGGGAGCCCGTGTGGCCGGTCCCATTCCGCTGCCCACCAAGACCGAACGCTGGACGGTCAACCGGTCCCCCCATGCGGACAAGAAGTCGATGGAACAGTTTGAGCGCCGCACGCACAAGCGCCTGTTGGACATCGTTGATCCCACCGCCAAGACCATTGACGAACTCAAAAAGCTCAACCTGCCCGCCGGCGTGGATATCACCATCAAAATCTGAGCCCCCCCCATCAAAATTTTCAACCACCGTATCTGAGGTTCCAAAAATGAGTGTCGGACTAATCGCAAAAAAAATGGGCATGACCCGGGTTTATGACTCCAAGGGGGCCGCCCGCTCTGTCACCGTCGTCGTGGCCGGGCCGAATGTGGTCATTCAATCCAAGACCGTCGCCACCGATGGGTACGATGCCGTCCAGCTCGGGTTTGAGGACATGAAGGAGCACCGTGTGTCCCGGACCGTGGTGGGGGCCTGCAAAAAGGCCGGGACCGCACCGAAGCATTACCTGAGGGAGTTCCACACGGACAAGGATGAGACCCTCAAGCCCGGTGATGTGTTGGGAGTGGATCGTTTTGCCGTTGGCCAGTACGTGGATGTGATCGGCGTGAGCAAGGGGAAAAGTTTTCAGGGTGTGGTCAAACGCCATCGTTTTGGCGGGGGCGGAGCCGCCCACGGTTCCAAATCCCACCGCCGCGCGGGTGCCATCGGTGAGCGGTCCACCCCCGGTCGTATTTACAAAAACCATCGCATGAGCGGTCACATGGGCAGCACGCGCCGCACCGTCCAGAATCTGGAGATTGTCCAGGTCCGTCCCACCGACAATGTTCTGCTGATTGCCGGGGCCATTCCCGGGTCCAACGGACAGATGGTCATCATCCGCACGGCCAAGAAAAAACCCGCTTCCAAAAAGTAAACCCCAAGACTTCATATGGCGACCCCAGGAAACATTCTCAACAAGGAAGCGGCGAAAAAAGCCAGCTTTGAGCTCATTGAAAACGGACGTGGCACCCAGGCGGTGCATGATGTCGTGGTGGGTTACCGTGCCGCCCGGCGTTCCGGAACCGCCTCGACCAAGACCAAGGCGACAGTCAATTTTTCGGGCGCCAAACCCTGGCGCCAGAAGGGCACCGGACGGGCCCGTGCGGGTTACAAATCCTCGCCGGTGTGGCGCAAGGGTGGCGTGGTTTTCGGGCCGCATCCCCGGGACTATTCCAAAAACATCTCGAAGGGCGTCAAAAAGCTGGCCCTGCGCAAGGCCATCAGCGCCCGTGTGCTTGACGGCGAGGTGATTCTCGTGCCGGAACTCAAGATCAGCCGGATCAAGACCCGCGAGTTTGTCACCCTGATCAACGACTTGAAGATCGAAGGGTCGGCCCTGTTTGTCAACGGCGTCCTGGACCAGTCTCTGGTCAAGGCCGCCCGGAACATTCCCGGTGTGGAGGTGACGACGGCGGATTTTCTGAATGCCGAGCAGGTCCTCAAGTACGACCGGGTGGTTTTCACCCAGGACGCTTTCAACAAGGTCAGCCAGAGAGTGAGTTAATCCCATGAGAGATCCCTATTCCATCATCCGCAAAGTCCGTCTGACTGAGAAGGCCACCCTTCTGAGTGAGCGGTACAACAAGTACACGCTGGAAGTCGCCCCCGACGCCAACAAGATCGAGATCAAGAATGCCGTCGAGAAGATCTTTGGCAAGAAGGTGCTGCGTGTGAACACCCAGAACCATTTCGGCAAACGTCGCCGGACGCGCACAGTCCAGTATGGCAAGACCAGTGACTGGAAGAAGGCCATTGTGACGCTCAAATCCGGTGACAAAATCGAGGTTGTGTAATTTTATGGGTTTAAAATCATTCCGTCCAATCACTCCCACGCAGCGATTCCGCATGGCGGCGACCTTTGAGGAGGTCACGCGTGACAAGCCCGAGCGTTCGCTGACCACGGCCCAGAAGAAATCCGGCGGACGCAATGTCCACGGACGCATCACCTGCCGTCATCGCGGGGGCGGGCACAAACAGCGTTACCGCATCATTGATTTCAAGCGCAACCGCCGGGATGTGGCCGCCGTGGTCGAGTCCGTGGAGTACGATCCCAACCGCACCTGCCGCATCGCCCTGATCAAGTATCAGGATGGTGAGCTGCGTTACATCATCGCCCCCGATGGGTTGAAGGTGGGCCAGACCGTGGTGGCCGGTGAGAATGTCGAGCCGCAGGTGGGCAATGCCGTCCCCCTCCGCAAGGTCCCGGTGGGAACGCCTGTCCATTGTGTGGAACTGACCATTGGACGCGGGGCCCAGCTGGGGCGCAGTGCCGGAGCCCAGATTTTTGTCACCTCCCGGGACAAGGGGTATTGCACCCTGAAAATGCCCTCGGGTGAGGTCCGTCTGGTCAATGAAAACTGTTTTGCCACCATCGGACAGGTGGGCAACAGCGAACACATGAACATCAAGCTTGGCAAGGCCGGCCGCAAACGCTGGATGGGCTGGCGTCCGACCGTCCGGGGCATGGTCATGAATCCCATCGATCACCCCAATGGCGGCGGTCAGGGAAAATCCAAGGGCGGTGGCGGATGGCAGCATCTGGTCAGCCCCTGGGGTCAGGTGGCCAAGGGCAAAAAGACCCGGGCCCGTTACAAACCCACCAACAAATTCATCCTGCAGCGGCGTCAGACCAAGCGCCAGCAGCAGGCATCGGCCCAGGCCAAGTAACCCTTTACCGGAATCTATTATGGGACGTTCACTCAAAAAAGGACCTTTTGTCGACGGACATGTGCTCGAGAAAATCGACCGGCTCAATGATCTCGGCCAGAAGAAACCGATCAAAACCTGGTCGCGCCGGTCGCTGATCACGCCCGAGTTTGTGGGACACACATTCATGGTGCACAACGGCAAGACATTCAACTCGGTCTTCGTGACCGAAAACATGGTGGGACACCGTCTTGGGGAGTTTTCGGTCACCCGAATCTTCAAGAAACACGGAGCCCACACGGCCAAGGCCGAGAAGTAGGCGACGGGTGACGACCGGTGGCCTGAACGCGGGAAAGACTCGCCTCATGCGAACCGTCGGCACACAGATATTTTGGGCGGCCATCACCGCGTGGGTTCTTGGAACCTGTGGGATGGACGCCCTCCGGGCGGAAACGCCCGATCGTTCTTTGGAAAAGTCAGGCAAGGTGGCGGACTCCGCAGGCGGAGGCCGGGAGGCGGCTGCAAACAGCCAGGGGGAACAACTCCTGAAATTGCGACGTCAACTGGCCCAGCAGGAGGAAGCCATCGATGAGCTGGTCAAATCACTGGGGGTGGCCCAGGCGGAATCGGAGATGTTTCAAAAGCAGCTTCAGGAAATGAAGTTGAAGGCGGAAATCACCGGGTCCAATCAGGCCACTGCCGCCCTTGAGGAAAAGGTCATTGAAGCCGTCAAGAACCTGTATGCGTCCGAACGGGACCGCAGAAAGGTTCTCAACCGGCTGAAGGAACTGGATGAAAAAACCAGGACCCTGCTCAAGAGCGCCGAGTTTTCGGATTTCAAGGCCCGGGCAGAACTGGAAGTCGAGTTGCGGATCACGCGCGCACTCCTCGAGGAACTGACCCGGAGCGGGGACTCCCCCACCGAGGGAGTCACCCTGCAATCCGCCTCGGTGATGAATGTGAATCCCAGCCTTGCCTTGGTCATTTTGAACGTGGGCCGAGCCCACGGAGCAAAAGAGAACATGCCATTCGTCATTCTTCGGAATGACAGGGTGGTGGGAAATGTGAGGATCATTGATGTCCGGGAGAAATACTCGGGCGCGGTGATAGAACGTTTTAGAAAAGACAACATGATCGCGGTCGGAGACCGCGCCAAAATTGCAACGGAAAAATAAGGATGATTATGGAAGTGCGAGCGATCCATCGGAATGCCCGGATCTCCAGCCGAAAGGCCTGGGAGGTTGCCAAGGAAATCCAGGGACTGCCGGCCCTTGAGGCGCTGGACATCATGAAGTTCAGCACCAAAAAGGCCGCGCGCCTCATTTACAACGTGCTCAAGTCCGCCGTTGCCAATGCCGAACACAACAACAACGTGGACCCGACACGGCTGATCATCAAGGAATCAGTCGTGGGACAGGGTGCGACCATGCGCCGCTGGCGCCCGAAGGCCCGTGGGTCCGCCGGGATGATCCGCAAACGGACCAGCCACATCAAAATCATTTTGACCGACGGTGTGGAGACCCCCGCCGCGTAACCTGGGACACGAAAGACTATGGGACAAAAAACTCATCCAATCGGCTTCCGCATCGCCGTCACCAAAGACTGGCGCTCCAAGTGGTTCGCCAGCAATCGCGAATTCCCGAAGTACATCATGGAGGATTACAAGATCCGTGATTTTCTCAAAAGGAAACTGGCCAGTGCCGCCGTGCCCAAGATCATCATCGAGCGGGCGGCCAGCCGTCTGCGCGTGACCATTTACACCGCCCGTCCGGGCATCGTCATCGGACGCAAGGGAACCGAAATCGACAAGCTCAAGGAGGACATCGCCAAACTCACGGGCAACAAGGAGATTTACGTGGACATCATCGAGGTGAAAACCCCCGAGTTGGACGCCCAACTGGTGGCGGAAAACATCGCCCTGCAGATGGAGCGCCGCATTTCCTTCAAGCGTGCCATCAAAAAGGCGGTCCAGACGGCCATGGAATTTGGTGCCCAGGGGATCAAGGTCCGTTGTGCAGGCCGTCTCGGCGGGGCGGAAATCGCCCGTGTCGAGCCCTATCGTGCCGGCAAGGTGCCCTTGCACACGATCCGTGCCAATATTGATTACGGTTTTGCCGAATCCAACACCAGTGCCGGGAAAATCGGCGTCAAGGTCTGGATATGCAAGGGTGAAACCGCCCATTCCGCACCCAAACCCCTCAAGAAGAAGCGGGATGCGGACGTGGAAGCCCCGGCGGAGGCCGTGGCCAAGTAACCCGTGAACCCGTCACCGCATTTTAAAACACCAAGGGATACAAGAATATGGCGTTGATGCCCAAACGAGTGAAGTATCGCAAAACCCAGCGCGGAAGCCGCGCGGGATTCGCGACCCGTACCAACAAGATCGACTTCGGCGAATACGCCCTCCAGGCGATGGACCGTTGTTGGCTCAAGAACACCCAGATCGAGGCCGCCCGTGTTTCCATCAACCGGAACATGAAGCGCAAGGGCAAACTGTGGATCCGGGTGTTCCCGGACAAATCCGTCACGGCCCGTCCCCCGGAAACCCGCATGGGAAAGGGGAAAGGTCAGCCGGAATTCTGGGCGGCGGTCATCCGCCCCGGCAACGTGCTCTTTGAGATTGACGGGGTTCCCGAGGCTGTGGCCCGTGAATCCTTCCGCCTGGCCGCCGCCAAGCTGCCGATCCGGACACGGTTGATTGTCCGTCATCACGCCGCCTAAAAAAGGAACATACAAGAACATGAGTGACATCATCACATTTTCAGAACTGACGGATTCCGAGCTGGCGGCCCGCCACCGCGAATTCAGCAAGGAAATTTTCCACATGCGGCTTCAACAGCAGAGCGGTCAGCTCAAGAAACCCAGCCGCATCCGCGACCTGCGCCGGGACATCGCCCGGATTGAGACGCTGCTGACCCAGCGCCGCAAGGGATTGAAGGTGACATTCCGCAAAAAGAGTTCCAAGGAGAGTAAAAAAGCATGAGCACCGATCAAAATGAAAATACGCAAAAGGGAGTGCGCAAGGAACGCACCGGCATTGTTGTCAGCGACAAAATGCAGAAGACCATCGTGGTCAAGGTCGAACGCCGTGTGCCGCATCCCAAATACAAGAAAATCGTGCGGATGACCACCAAGTTCCATGCCCATGACGAAAATTCCAAGGCCAAGGCCGGGGACCGGGTCCGCATCCGCGAAACCCGTCCGCTGAGCAAACTCAAACGATGGGAGCTTGTCGAAGTCCTCTAACCGGGAATTCCAAGGAGACCGAATATGTTACAAGTCCGCTCACGCTGTGATGTTGCCGACAATACCGGGGCCAAAATGGCCACGATGATCGGCGTTCTGGGCAAAAAGCCATCCTTGTTCGCCGAGATCGGGGACATCATCAAATGCAACGTCAAACAGGCCGCCCCCGATGGCACGATCAAGAAGAGTGCCGTGGTCAATGCCGTCGTGGTCCGCACCCGCAAGGCCATCCGCCGCCGGGACGGGTCCTATGTGCGTTTTGACACCAATGCGATCGTCATCATCGACAAGGACAACAATCCGGTGGGGACCCGCATTTTCGGCCCTGTGGCCCGCGAATTGCGCGACAAGAATTTCATGAAGATTGTATCCCTGGCCCCGGAGGTGGTGTGATGATCAAGCGTCTGCATGTGAAAAAAAACGATGTGGTGGTGGTGCTTTCCGGTGAGGACGGCGGCAAACGCGGCAAGGTGCTGCAGGTGCTTCCCAAGAAGGAACGCGTCATCATCGAGGGTGTCAATTTCATCAAAAAACACGTCAAAAAAAGCCCGAACAACCCCCAGGGCGGGATTGAAACCCGTGAAGGGACCATTCACGCCTCGAAGGTGATGCTGGCCGAAAAATACGACCAGCGCAAGGCTCGCCGCACCAAGGCGGCCTGACGGGACGATTGAAAAAGGAATGTTATGAACAGCCTCGTATACGAAGACTATCAGAAACTGGCCCGGCCGGCCCTCAAAAAGAAGTTCGGCTACGGCAATGACATGCAGATTCCCCGGATCCAGAAGGTCGTGGTCAACATCTGCATGGGTTCGGCCCAGGACGTGAAACTGGCCCTGGAGGATGCCGAGCGGGACATGACCATGATCACCGGACAGAAACCGACACGGACCAAGTCCAAAAAGAGCATCGCCACCTTCAAGCTCCGTCAGGGACAGGAGATCGGCGTGAAGGTCACGCTCCGCAACCAGCGCATGTACGAGTTCCTGGACCGTCTGATCAAAATGTCCCTGCCCCGCATCCGCGATTTTCGCGGGGTGTCGCCCCGGGCCTTTGACGGACGTGGCAATTACACCTTTGGAATCACCGATCACAGCATTTTCCCGGAAATCGAGCTCGACAAGATCAAACGGTCGATGGGCATGGATGTGACCGTTGTCACCTCCGCCCGCACCAATGAGGAAGCCAAGGAGTTGCTCTCCCTTTTGGGTGTGCCCTTCTCGGACAAGATGAAAAAAGCCGAGGAAGCCAAGGCGAAAGCCGCCACCGCGGCCGCCAACTGAACCCGGACTGAACCAACCGAACCACCCCTATGGCCAAAAAATCCCAAATTGCCCGCTGGAAAAGCAAACCGAAGTTTTCCACCCGCGCCTACAACCGTTGCAACATCAGCGGACGTCGCCGGGCCTACATGAACAAATTCGGGCTCAGCCGCCTGACCTTCCGCGAACTGGCCCTCAAGGGCGAAATCCCGGGGGTCACCAAGGCCTCCTGGTAATCCCGCACTCTCCACCAACGAATTGTAACACTATGAATGTGACCGACCCCATCGCCGATATGCTCACCCGTCTGCGCAATGCCAACAGCGCCCGCCTGGAAGTGGTGATCCTGCCCTATTCAAAACTCAAAAGTGAAATCGCCAAGGTTCTCAAGAAGGAGGGCTTTGTGCGCGAGGTCACCGTCGAGAAGGAGGGGGCCAGGCAGAATCTCCGGATCGAAATGAAGTATGCGGGGAGTCAGTCGGCCATTCAGGGATTGCGCCGGATCAGCAAGCCCGGTCTCCGTCTCTATTCGAACTCCCGCGAGGTTCCCAAGGTGCTGGGGGGATACGGAGTCTGCATTCTTTCCACGTCCCGGGGTGTCATGACCGGGCGGGACGCCATCAAACAAAAAGTCGGGGGCGAAGTGCTCGCCTACGTTTACTAACCCACACGGAAATTTTTCAAGAGGTACCCTATGTCACGGATCGGACAAAAACCAGTTCAACTGCCTGAAAAGGTCAAGGTCGCCATCTCGGGCGATCAGGTCAATGTCGAAGGCCCCAAGGGCAAATTGGCCTGGAGTCTCCCCAAAACCGTGGCGGCCCGTGTCGAGGGCAGCCAGGTGATTCTCACCCGGCAGGGGGAAACCCGTGCGGTGCGGGCCCTGCACGGTCTGTCCCGGGCCCTGATCAACAACATGGTCAAGGGGGTCACGGAGGGATTCAAAAAGGAACTCGACATCCAGGGCGTGGGTTTCAAGGCGGCCGTCCAGGGCAAGAATCTCAACCTCAGCCTGGGATATTCGCATCCCGTGTTCAAGGTCATCCCCGAGCATGTCAAGGTTGTGGTCACGGATAACACACAGGTTTCCATCGAGGGTCCCGACAAACAGGTTGTCGGACAATTTGCGGCGGAAATCCGCTCCGTGTATCCTCCCGAACCCTACAAGGGCAAGGGGGTCCGTTACAAGGGTGAACAGGTCCGCCGCAAGGCCGGCAAGACCGTCCAGTAAACCGGTCACCAATCCAAGAGGTCATAAGAGGTCATTATGGGCAGAGAAAACATCGATTCCAAACATCTGACAGCGCGCAAACGCATTCATCTCCGCATCCGCAAGAAAGTGGAGGGGACCGCTCAGCGTCCGCGTCTGGCCGTGCATTTTTCGGGCAAACATGTCTATGCCCAGGTCATTGACGACGTGACGGGGGTGACCCTGGCCTCCGCCTCGACGACGGAAAAGACCCTCAAGGCCAAGGACAAGGGACAGTCCAACATCAAGTTTGCCGGGGACATCGGAAAACTGGCCGCCGAACGGGCGCTCCAGAAAAACATCAAGGCGGTGGTTTTTGACCGTGGCGGTTTCAAGTACCATGGCAAGGTCAAGGCGTTGGCCGAGGCCGCCCGCGCCGCCGGACTCCAATTTTAAAAACATAACAACGGGATTGTATGAGCGAAGCCATTAAAGAAAAATCTTCAGGACCGGGCCAGAGAGGCCGCGGCGGACCGCGCCGTGGGGGCCGTCCCAACCAGGACAATGCGCCCAAGAGTGATGAGGCGGCCCTGGTAGAGAAACTGGTGTTTGTCAACCGCACGGCCAAGGTCGTGAAGGGTGGCCGCCGTTTCAGCTTCAGTGCCCTGGTCGTCGTCGGGGACGCCAAGGGCAAGGTGGGTCAGGGATTCGGCAAGGCCAATGAGGTGTCCGATGCGATCCGCAAGGCCACCGAAGCCGCCCGCAAGTCCATGGTCCAGATCGCCATTCAGAAGTCTTCGATTCCCCACGAGGTTTTCAGCGAGTATTGCGGCGGGAAAGTCGTTCTTCGTCCCGCCTCGCCGGGTACCGGGGTCATCGCCGGTGGCGGCGTCCGTGCCGTCCTCGAAGCGGCCGGGATCAAGGATGTCCTCACCAAATCCCTGGGTTCGAGCAACCCCAACAACGTCGTCAAGGCCACTCTCAGGGCCCTCCAGCAACTCCGCACGCGTGATGCCATCATGGAAATCCGCGGGCTTAAAACCGCCAAAACCCCCTAGGAATCCCTATGCGTCTTCATGATCTCAAACATCGTCCCGGTGCCAAGCACCGTGTCAAACGTCTCGGCTCGGGCGAAAGCTCCGGCCACGGCAAAACCAGCGGCAAGGGGCACAAGGGACAAAAGGCCCGTTCCGGTGGCAGTCTGCGTCTGGGGTTTGAAGGGGGTCAGATGCCCCTGATCCGCCGCATTCCCAAACGCGGTTTCAACAACAACGCCTTCCGTTACAAGGTGGCTGTCGTCAATCTCGAAAGTCTCAATGCGTTTGAAAACGGCACGGTGGTGGATGCCGCCCTTCTGGAGGCCAAACGGCTTGTGACCGGAACCTATGACCTGATCAAGGTTCTGGGGGAGGGGGAGGTGTCCAAAAAACTGACCCTGAAGGTCAACCGCATCAGCGCCGCCGCCCGTGCCAAGCTTGAGAAGGCCGGTGGCACCGTCGAGCTGATCAGTCTTTCAAAACCTGCGGCCGGAGCAAAGGCATAATCCCCCTCGGGATGTGCAAGGGTCTTTAACCTATGTTTTCGGCATTTACGAATTGTTTCAAAATCCCCGAGCTGCGCAACAGGATCCTTTTCACACTGGGAATCATCCTGATCATCCGCGTGGGCTGCGCCATCCCCACGCCCGGGGTCAATGCCGCGGTATTGGGGCATTATTTTGAGAATGTCGTTGATTCCGAAAAAGGGGGCAGTGTCATGGCCCTCTTCAACATCTTCAGCGGGGGCGCCCTGGAAAGTTGCGCGATCTTTTCCCTGGGGATCATGCCCTATATCAGTGCCTCGATCATCATTCAGCTGCTGACCGCGGTCATTCCCCGGCTGGCCAAGATCGCACGGGAGGAGGGGGGACGCCAGAAAATCACCCAGTACAACCGGTATCTGACCCTCATTCTGTGTCTGTTTCAGGGGGGGCTTCTGGCGCACGGATTCGCCTACCCGGAAAAAAACCCGCTTCTGCCGGGTATTGCCAAGACAATCGAATCGCAGGGGCCGCTGGTGTCCGACGTCGGGTTCCAGTATTATTTTGTGGCGGTGGTGACACTCACGGCCGGGACGATGTTCATGATGTGGCTGGGGGAACAGATCACCGAGCGCGGCATCGGGCAGGGGATATCGATCATTGTGATGATCGGCATCCTGGCGCGTCTGCCGGCGGCCATCATGCAGGCCTACACACTGTTTTCCGACAAGCTCAACCTGGTCGTCATCCTGCTGCTGGTCCTGTTTCTCTTCGGGGTCATTGCGGCCGTGGTCGCGGTCACCAGCGCGGAACGGAAAATCCCCGTCCAGATCGCCAAACGCATGGTCGGCCAGAAGCTGATGGGGGGGCAAACCCAGCACATTCCGCTGAAGGTCAATTATGCGGGGGTCATGCCCATCATCTTTGCCCAGGCGATTCTGGTCTTTCCGCAGACCCTGCTGATGGTGCCCCAGCTTCAGAGCTGGTCGGGTTTCAACGGGCTGATGTCCATGATCAATCCCGGGACGGTCCTGCATGCGGTTCTGTACGGGCTGATGATCTTTTTCTTTTCCTATTTCTGGGTGTCCACGCAGTTCAACCCGGTCCAGATCGCCGATGATCTCAAGAAAAACGGGGGTTACATCCCCGGGCGTCAGCCGGGAAAACCCACGGCGGACTTTCTGGCATACACGATGACGCGCCTGACCCTGGCCGGGGCGGCTTTCCTGACGGTCATTGCCCTGCTGCCGGAGATCATTTCCTACAACATGGGCGTGCCGTTTCTGACCGCCCAGTTTTTCGGGGGCACGAGCCTGCTGATTGCCGTGGGGGTGGTTTTGGATTCCATGCGCCAGGCGGAGACATTCCTGTTGCAACGCCATTATGACGGATTTCTGAAGAAAGGACGTGCCACCCGCGGCCGCGGCTAGAAATGCCGCCGGCTCCTGTTGCGGAGTGTGCGTTTCCACAACCCGGGCAACCGGGGTTCACGGTGGTCACTCATGGTCAAAAACCCACGGGAAATCGAGTCGATGCGTCAGGCCGGCCGGAGTGTCGGCAGGATCCGCGATGAACTCAGTCGGGCCGTGGCGCCGGGAGTGACAACCCGGGACCTGGATGATCTGGCCCGGGAGCTGATCGGCAAGGCCGGAGGGACCAGTCCCTTTTACCAGTACCGGCAGCGCGGCAAACCCGCATTTCCCGGACACATCTGCGCCTCGGTCAACGAGGAGGTGGTGCATGGGATCGGATCGGGTCGGCGTCTCCAGTACGGGGACATTGTCAAGCTCGACATTGGTTTGAAGCTCAACGGCTGGATCGGTGATACCGCCATCACCATCCCCGTGGGCGTCGTTTCCGAGGAGGTGCAGAAGCTCCTGGAGGTGACCGAACGTTCTTTGTATGCGGCGGTGCAAGTCGCCCGCGCCGGCAATCAGGTCGGCGATATCGGGCACGCCGTCGAAACGGTGGTCCGCCAGGCCGGTTTTTCGGTCGTGCGCGACTTTGTCGGGCACGGAGTGGGCCGCACCCTCCATGAGGAACCCCAGATTCCCAACTATGGGAATCCCCGGACCGGCAAAAAGCTCAAGCCCGGCATGACCCTGGCCATCGAGCCGATGGTCAATATGGGCCGTCCCGAGGTGGAGGAGCTGGCCGATCAATGGACGGTGGCCACCGTTGACCGCAAACCCTCGGCGCATTTTGAGCACACGGTGCTGGTCACCGAGGGCCAACCGGAGATACTGACATGGTCGGAGGCGATTTCATCACGGTGGAAGGCGTTGTCAGCCGCCTGATCTCGGAACGGCTGTTCCGGGTCCGTCTCGAAAACGGGCATGAACTCAACGGGTTTGTGTCCCGTCCGCTGGCTCAAAATATTAACAAGATTAGTCTTGAAGAGGGCAGTAAAGTCGTATTACATCTAACCCCTTTCGACCTGTCCAAAGGACAGATCGTTGAAGTGAAAGGACAGAAACAATGAAGGTCAGAGCATCAGTCAAAAGGTTGTGCGAACATTGCAAGATTGTTCGTCGCAAGAACATTGTCCGAGTCATTTGCAAAAACCCGCGCCACAAACAGCGTCAGGGCTAACCCCATTTCATCAACACAAAGGTAATCCGTTATGGCCAGACTTTTAGGCGTCGACATCCCCAATGACAAACGAATCGAAGTGTCACTGACGTATCTTTACGGCATCGGGCCGACACGTTCAAGGCAGATTCTCGAGGAGTCCGGCGTCAACCCCGATCTCCGTGCGAAGGATCTCAGTGACGAGCAGCTGGGCAAAATCATGTCCGTGATCGCCAAAAACAATTTTGTCATCGAGGGCGACCTCCGCCGTGAGCTTCAGCAGAATCTCAAGCGTCTGCAGGCCATCAACTCGTACCGGGGGCTCCGCCATCGCCGCGGGCTGCCGGTCCGGGGGCAGCGCACCAAAACCAATTCCCGCACCCGCAAGGGTCCCCGCAAGACGGTGGGTGTGCAACGCAATCCCAACGCCAAGACCGGCAAGGTCTAATCATCCAAAATAGTCAAAGAGAACAGAGTATGGCCGAAGAAACAAAACCCAAAAAGACTCCCGCCGCCAAGGAAGGGGAGGCCGCACCCAAGCAGACTCCCGCCGATGCGGTGCTGGCCCTGGACCAATTGACCCTGGATCCGAATGCGCCGATGGAAAAGCCCAAGATTGTCAAGATCAAGGGTTCCAAGAATGTCACCAGCGGCGTGGTGCATGTGGTCGCCTCCTTCAACAACACGATCGTCACCTTTACCGATCCCCGTGGCAACGTCATCAGCTGGGCCAGTGCCGGCAAATGCGGTTTCAAGGGCTCCCGCAAAAGCACGGCCTACGCCGCCCAGGTGGTCGCCCAGGAAGCCTCCCGCGTGGCCATGTCCCATGGCGTCAAGGAGGTCGAGGTCTGGGTCAAGGGTCCCGGATCGGGCCGTGAATCCGCCATCCGCGCCCTCCAGGCCATCGGTCTGGAAATCACCCTCATCAAGGACGTCACCCCCGTCCCCCACAATGGCTGCCGCCCTCGCAAACAGCGTCGCGTCTGACCCACACCCCCTCTGAAAGGCACGATTCCCTATGGCACGTTATACCGGACCCAAAACACGCATCAGCCGCCGTTACGGCGTGGCTCTCTTCGGCCCCTCCAAGGCCCTTGAACGCAAAAATTATCCTCCGGGCATCCACGGCCCGAAGTCCCGCCGCAAATCCTCGGATTTCTCCATGGCCCTGGCTGAAAAACAGAAGCTCCGTCTCCAGTACGGGCTGATGGAAAAACAGTTCCGCCTGACCTTTGAACGCGCCAAGAAAAAACGTGGTGTCACGGGCGAAACCCTCCTGCAGATGCTCGAAACCCGCATCGACAATGTCGTTTTCCGCGCCGGTTTCGCCACCACACGCCGCGGGGCCCGCCAGATGGTCTCCCATGGTCACATCAAGGTCAATGGCCGCAAGGTGTCCAGTTCCTCCTACAACATCCGCCAGGGGGATGTCATTGAGGTCAAGTCCACCCCCGTCAGCCGTCAGCTGGCCCATCGCAACCTGGAGACCAACGCCATTGCCCAGGCGCCGGATTGGGTGACGGTGGACAAGGAGAATTACAAGGCCACGGTCAACCGCGTGCCCAGCCGTGAGGATATCCAGATCAACATCAACGAACAGTTGGTCGTCGAATTTTATTCACGCTAACAAAGGTTCGGCCCGGCGGACGTTCCGTACGCCCTCCCGGGTCGCCCTTTGCGAGCCATCAACCCGTAAACATCGCCGTCGGTCCTCCCAACAGTGTGCTCGCATTGGGGGGGTAACCCGGCACAGGAGTTCAAACATATGCCAGTCCGTCTCGGTCGTTTTGAGATGCCCAAACGTCTCTCCAAGGAAGAGGAAAATCCCAGGGAAAACTATGCGAAGTTTGTCGCCGAACCTTTTGAGGCCGGTTACGGCCATACGGTGGGGAATTCCATCCGCCGGGTTCTGCTCTCCTCCCTGGAGGGTGCCGCCATCACCAACGCCCGCATCGAAGGGGCTTTGCACGAGTTTTGCACGATCCCGGGTGTCACCGAGGACGTTGTCGACATCGTTCTGAATCTCAAGAAGGTGCTCTTCAATATTCATGACCGCGAAATCCACCAGGTCCGCATCTCCGTCAACAAGGAAGGGGCGGTGACTGCGGGGGACATCCAGTGCGACCAGAATCTTGAGGTCATCAATCCCGATCTGGTCATCTGCACCCTCGACAAAAAACAGAAGTTTGAGGCGGAGTTTGAGGTCCGGGTCGGCCGCGGTTTCATGTGCGCCGATGAGAACAAGCAGGCGGACATGCCCATCGGGATGATCCCCGTCGATTCCCTCTTTTCACCGGTCCGCAAGGTCAAGTATGCGGTTGAGAACTGCCGTGTCGGTCAGCGCACCGATTACGACCGTCTGGTCGTTGAAATCTGGACCGATGGGCGCATCACCCCCGAGGATGCCCTGACCCAGTCCGCAGCCATTCTGCGTCATCATCTTGATGTGTTTGTGGATTACAACAACACGGAAATCGAGTTTGAGGAGACCAAGCAGGAGGTCAGCGAGGAAAACAACAAGCTCAAGCGTCTCCTGGCCATGAGCGTCAACGAGATCGAACTCTCCGTTCGCGCCGCCAACTGCCTGAACAACGCCAACATCACCACCGTCGGCCAGCTGGCCATGAAGAGTGAGGCGGAAATGCTCAAGTACCGCAATTTCGGCAAAAAATCCCTGAATGAAATCAAGGACAAACTCAAGGATCTCCAGCTGTCCCTGGGTATGAAATTTGAACCCGGTCTGGTGGATCTCTCGAAGATCGAACCGGCCGTGAAATGATGGCCTGCCATCAAGGAAGGGTTAGAAGAATATGAGACATCGCATCCAAGCCCAGACGTTCGGGCGCAAAAGTGAACATCGCAAGGCGATGTTCATGAACCTGATTGTCAGCCTGATCGAACACGGGCGCATCAAAACCACCCTGGCCAAAGCCAAGGCGGCGCGGCCCCTGGCCGAAAAACTGGTGACCATCGCCAAAAGCGGAACCTTGCACGACCGTCGTGTCGCCCTCAGCCGTCTGGGGAACAAACGGGCCGTTGTGACCAAGCTCTTCACCGAGGTGGCGACCACCCAGAGGGAACGGGTCGGGGGATACACCCGGATCGTCAAGCTGGGGGCGCGCAACAGTGACGCCGCTGAAATGGCCTTCCTGGAGTTTGTGGAGCCCGCCGGGTCCGCGTCCAAGGGTGAGGTCGATGAGTTGAAGGCTCTCGAGAAAAAACTCGCCAAGGCCGAGAAGGAAAAGAAAAAGGAATAGTTTTTCATCCGGATTTTCATGGCCCCGGTCCGCCGACCGGGGCTTTTTTTTAAGCGGGGCCCGAAAAAATCCTTTTACGCAGGGCCTTTTTAACGGTATAAATCCCGTCCTTTCCTCCTTGATCGGAGAATCTGCCAGGGTAGCTCAGTGGTAGAGCAGGGGACTCATAAGCCCTTGGTCGCGAGTTCGACTCTCGCCCCTGGTACCATTTTACTGACCATACGGTGGCATGGGAATGCACCCCTTGCGAATCCTCAGAAAAGGCCCTGCACCCAGTCCAACAGGGGTTTAAAGTGGGAAAAAACCCAGGCGCCTGCCAGAAGGATGACACCGATATACACGGCGGAAACCAGTGTCGTGATGTAGCCGGAAATGATGAAGTAACCATCCTTTTCCATCATTCCCAACGCCAGCAGCACCACCGCCCAGGCGGGGAGCATGTTCGTCAGCGGCGGGAAGGGGGGCAGCGGCAGCATCAGCAGAATCCCGTTGATCAGCAGGCAGGCCCCATTGATCCGGCCAAAGATGCTGTGGCTGACAAAGGGCAGCCGGGGTTTGAGCAGTTTTTCAACCTTTGAAAAAAGCGCCACACCGGTCCGGAGCAGATGCCGGGCGATATTGGCGGGGATCGACCGGTTGAGGATGGTTTCGGGCAGCCAGGGTTTTTGCCCCACCGCCAGTTTGGCGCCGGTGATGGCGATGATGGCCCCAAAAAACATGGAGAGGGCCGGCACGCCGACCGGCTGAAGAAAGGGCAGGCAGATGATCACCATCAACGCCAGAAACCCACGTCCGTGCATGGCCTGCAGGAGTTCCCCCAGGCTCAGGGAATCCTTGTCGATTTCCGCCTCCAGCATGCCCAACTGCTGGGAAAGCAGGTGGTGCGCCTTGTTGGCTTCAGCCTCCTGTCGCGCGAGTTCGATGACTCTTTTGAGGCGGGACTGTGTATTCCGCGGCTCTGGCACAGGGGAATTCACTGGTGGGAATCGGGGGCCATGACAAGCATGGAAGGTTGGAAAAGTGGTGGATCCGCTCGGATTCGAACCGAGGACCAATTGATTAAGAGTCAACTGCTCTAACCAGCTGAGCTACGGATCCGTGAACCAGATGTTGTAGGGATAAATCCGGGACAGGTCAAGTGCAAGACGGAGGCTGATGCGAAACATTTCCATGTCGCCTCCTGCGGCATGACGTGTTTGGCAAAACAGGAAAAAAGACACACGCCATCACGGAAAACAGATGGCGCAACATGCGGAAGGGGAGCAGGGGGGGTCGGCGAAAAGGAAAAGCCCCGGGACCGTGAAGTCTTCGGGGCTTTGAGCTTTGAAAGGGGGGGGCCGGACTGTTGGGGAAGGTGGATCAGCGTTTGGAGAACTGAAAGCGGCGACGGGCGCCGGGCTGACCGGATTTTTTACGTTCCTTCATGCGGGGATCGCGTGTGAGGAAACCGGCTTTCTTGAGCTGGGGCCTCAGGGTGGCGTCGAAATCGAGGAGGGCGCGGGAGAGGGCATGGCGCACCGCCCCGGCCTGGCCGTTGGGGCCTCCACCATTCGTGTTGATGATGATATCAAATTTTTTGCTGGTTTCCGTGCTCACCAAAGGGGCCAGGGCAAGATTTTGCAGGCTCAAGGTGGGGAAATAGGTCTCAAATTCCCGGCCATTGACCTCGATTTTTCCGGAGCCGGCGACCAACTTGACACGGGCCACGGCTTCCTTGCGGCGACCGGTGGCCATATGGGAGGGGGTTTTGCTCATAGACATAATGTGTTAGCTCAGGGACAGGGGTTCGGGCTTTTGGGCCGTGTGGGTGTGGGAGGGGCCCTTGAAAACGCGGAGTTTGGTCATGATCTGACGGCCCAAACGGTTGTGGGGGACCATGCCTTTGACGGCATTGTAAATGAGCAGCTCAGGATGGCGGGCCCGGCGTTTTTCAACGGTTTCCGTCTTCTGACCCCCGATAAATCCGGAGTAGCTGGAATAAAATTTCTGGGTTTCCTTCTTGCCCGTCAGGCGGATCTTGTCCGCATTGACCACGATGACGTAGTCGCCGGTATCGGCGTGGGGGGTGAAGGAGGGTTTGTTTTTCCCGCGGATCGTATCGGCGATGGGGACGGCGATGCGTCCGAGCACGAGGTCGGCGGCGTCCACCACATACCACTTGCGGAGTGTATCCTGAGCTTTTGCAGAAATGGTCTTCATAACATTGGTTACCTTGTAAAGAGCCAAACATTTAGAGGCAATGCTTGAGTTCTGTCAAAAACTTTTTAAACATTTTTTGAATGACGGAAATAACCAGCTATACGGCCCCGATCACCCCGGCCCAGGCGGATGTCCTGAAAACGATTCTGGAGGCCCAGGGGTACGTCTTTCGGGAGGTCCCGTACGCCCGGTACGGGGCCCAGAAGGGGAAACTCAACATCACGGCCTATACCAGCGGCAAGTGTCTGGTCCAGGGCAGGGGAACCCGTGAGTTTGTGGAATTTGTCCTGGAACCCCAGGTTCTGGGCGTGGCCAGCCTGGGATATGAGTTCGAACTCAATCCCGAACAGCTCGACACCCGGATCGGTGTTGATGAAAGCGGGAAGGGGGATTTCTTCGGGCCCCTGGTCATTGCCGCCGTGTACGTCAATGAGGAGGCGGTTCGCTTCCTTCAGGAACGGGGGGTCCGCGATAGCAAAAAAATCACCAGCGACAAAAAGATCGCCGACCTGGCCCGGGCGATTCTTGACACTCCGGGGGTCCGGGCTGAAGTCATCCCGATCATGCCCGAAACCTACAACCGGCTCCATGTCAAGATGCGCAGTGTCAATAACATCCTCGGATGGGGGCATGCCAGGGTCATCGAAAACATGCTCGAACGGATGCCGCTCTGCAAAAAGGCCATTTCCGACCAGTTCGCCCGTACCGAGTACACGGTCCGCAAATATCTCGGGGAACGCGGACGCCAGATAGAGCTGATTCAGCGGCACAAGGCGGAAAGTGATTTTGCCGTGGCCGCCGCCTCCATCCTCGCAAGGGAGGGGTTTGTCAGCCGCCTGCAGTCACTCTCCCGGGAGGCGGGTCTGACGCTTCCCAAGGGGGCCTCCCCGGCGGTCAAGGCGGCCGCCCGCGATTTGGTGGCCCGTTTCGGGGAGGATCGTCTGGACCATTTTTGCAAACGGCACTTCAAAACACGCAATGAATTGGATGAGTGAATGGGCTGCCACGCAATCTTTATTAAAAAAAACTCGACTCACCTGTGGTGCTGTGTAATCAGTTGAATCCGGAGTTGAAAAACCTCCCTTCACTATGATCAGTCCAAACCTCATCCAGTCCGTCATCGATGACCTTGATGTCATGCTGGTGATCCTGGACCCCGCCCTGACGGTGCTGGCCTGCAACCAGTCCGCAGTCGAAACACTCATCAAGGGGGGGGAGGCCAACCCGCCGCAATCCCTGGTCGGCCAGGCGCTTCCCTCCATCATTGCCGATGAGGCGGCGTTTGAAAAGCTCTCCCCGCTGATCATGGAGTTGCTCAGCGGGCAGCGTCCGAGCTATTCCGAACAGCTTTCCTTCCAGGGACCGCAGGGATCAAATTTCATCAAGGCCGAGGGATTCCCCCTGATCGACCGGGAATCCAATTCCATTGTCGGGGTCACGCTGGCCTTCACGGATTTGTTTTACGAGAAGCAGTTGGAGGCCCAGCTGCTGCAGACGGAGGAATTGTTCACCTTCAAGGAAGTCCTCCTCGGGGCGGCCAACGAACTCAACAATCTCCTGACCATCATTGCCACCTACACCGTCCTGATGACCTCCCGCTCGGATATGGCGGCCAACCTGGTCGAGGAACTCAACCGGATCAGCGAGCAGACCCATCGCGCCAAGGCCATTGTCTCCAATTTGCTGACCCTTGCCAAAAAACACGATTATAACAAGGTCCAGCGCATCGACCTCAATGCCATCATCCAGAAAACCTTTGAGATGCGCCAGTACGAGCTGACGGTCAACAACATGCTCATGGAGTTTGATCTTCAGGAACTCCCCTTCACCGTCGGGGACCCCGACCGCATCCAGCAACTGGTCTTGAATCTCATCAACCACTGCATGGAGTCGATCATCGCCACGGGGCTGACCGGGACGATCACGCTCAAGACCTATGTCAACGAGGAGGGCATCCACATGGATGTCTCCGACAACGGCCCGCAATTTGCCGAGGCGGATTTGAGCAATGTCTTCAATCCTTTTTACACACACACCGGTGAGCGCAAGATCGGCATGGGCATCTCCATCTGCCGGCGCATTGTCAGCGAACACGGCGGTGAGATTGTCGTCGCCAACAACTATCCCCGCGGCGGAACCTTCAATACCCGCCTGCCGGTGGTTGATCCCTCGGATGTCAACATCGATGACGGGGCCCCCGTCAATGTCAGTGCCCATGCCAACCGCGTCGAGGGAGCCCGCAGCAAATACAAAAAGATCATGGTTGTCGATGACGAGGAGGGCATCCGGACAGTCCTCCAGCAGCTTCTGGAGGCTCTGGGATACCAGGCCATTGTTTCCGGCGACGGACGTGTGGCCCTCTCCCAGATCATCAAGGACCAGCCCGACGCGATCATTTCCGACATGCGCATGCCCAATGTCAACGGCAAGACCCTTTTCAAGGCGATCCAGAAGATCAATCCCAAGCTCGCGGCCAACATGATGTTCATCACCGGGGACGTGGTGAGGACGGATTCCTCGGGCTTTCTGAAGGAATACAACCTGCCCTACCTCAACAAACCCTTCACTCTGGAGGACCTGGAAATTGCCCTCGACCATCTGGCCACCACCGAAGCGGAGCGCCTGAATAAGGCCGTTGTCTAGGCCCTGTCGTGGCCGCGCCGAACCGGAACGGGTTCAAGGAGAGGCTGTGGACGGTTTGAATAAAGATATTTCGGAAGCGTCCTATTGACCAAGATTATGAAAAAACTCCCCCTGCTCGCTGTTTTCTCCGGTGTCCTTTTCATGGCCGGGTGCGCCGATGGCCCCAATGTCCGCTATGTCGATCCCTCGGCCAAGGGTGCGGTGGCGGGCACGGGAATCGAGTCCCAGGACCTGATTGCCGTCACCGATGCCATGGCCCGTTCCATCCTCGGCACGCCGCAGATTGCCAATGCCGCCAAGCCGCCCACCATCGTTCTGCTCCCGGTGGAAAACACCACGCGTTTCCCGATTGATCCGGACCTTTTCCTGACGCGCATCCGCGGTTTGCTCAGCGAAAAATGCGCGGGCAAGGTCATTTTTGTGGCCCGGGACCGGGTGGAGGCGGTCAAGCGCGAAAAGGAATTGAAGGCCGAGGGCAAGGTTTCCTCGTCCGAACCCTCCAAGCAGCTGACCGGCGCGGATTTTTTCCTCACCGGCTCGCTCAAGGGGCTGAGCCAAAGCAGTTCCCAGGGGCAGTCGGATTACGTGCTCTACAGTTTCCGGCTCATTGATGCCAATACGGACAACCAGATATGGGAAAGCTTCCGTGAAATCAAAAAAGAGGGGTTTGACAGCGCGGTCTACCGCTAGGGATGTTCCCCGTCTCTCCCGGCTGGAAGACAGGTCATGAATCCTCCTCTCACTCCCCGGTCCCGGATGGCTTGTTACGGGGCTCTGCTGCTGTCACTGCTGTGTGCGGGCTGTGCCTCCGTTCCGGAGGGTCCGTCCAACGAGGACTGGAAAAAGGCCCAGGCCCGTGCAGCGGGTGAGAGGGTCCCGGATTCACTGCGGCCGTATTATACGGTTCTGTACGCCGAGGGGGAACGCAATCGCACGCTCAACTGGATGCGGCTGGCCACGGCGGCCATGCAGGAGGGGCAGTGGACCGTGGCGCGTCAGGCTTTGGATGAGGCGATCATTTATATCGACAGTCTCCAGGCGGGCAATGAACAGGCCGAGCAGGCGAAGGACAATTTTAAAAGTGAATCGTTCAAACCCTTCAAGGGGGAACCCTACGAACGGGTGATGGTGTATCTGTACCGGGGACTGATTTTTTATCAGGAGGGCCAGTACGACAACGCGATTGCCTGCTGCAAAAGCGGGGCACTGCAGGACTTGCCCGGACCTGTGAAAAAGGAGGGGGACCCGGTGGCGGAACCCGATTACCAGACCCTGTATTTTCTCGAATGTCTCAGTTGGCAGCGTCTGGGCAAAATGAGCCGTGCGGCGGAGGCATGGGTCCGTCTGAGAAAATTCGCCCCGTCCCTCCCGGAAACAATGCCCGAAATCGGCTCCCAGACGCTGGTGGTGGCCAATGTGGGGATCGGTCCCTACAAGGTCGCCGTGGGGCAGTACCGGGAGTTGCTGGCGTTTCGCGAACCCAACCAGTCCTATCACTTCATGCGCATGCCTGCCGGATGGACGGGGGTGGGGGACAATCTTTCATTCCAGGCCATGACGCGCGGGGGCCGCACGATGGATGAGATCAATCGCGGGAAGGCCGCTGTGAAAGGGGCCACCGATGCCGCCGGGGATATTTTGCTGATGGGTGGGGGAGTCGCCGGGGTCGAGGGATTGAATCGCGGGGATGACACGGTGGCCATTGCCGGTGGAGCGGCTTTTTTGGCGGGTCTGATCAGCAAGGCGGTTTCCTCCGCCACCACACCCCAGGCCGATATCCGCTCCTGGGACACGCTTCCCTCGGCGGTGTTCCTGGGGTTCGGTCCGGTGCCGGATGCCGGTGGCACAGTGACGCTGCGTTTTTTGAACAAGTCCCACGGGGCCGAGGTGAACACGGTCCTGAACTTGCAGACCCAACCCCAGGGCGGGGTCATCTGGGCCTGGAAGTGATTTTAAAATGCTGATGTCTGAAAGGGGTACTGGCGACAAAAGCCCCACAATGCGGAAACCGACAAACGGTAACAGGTGACAGAAACCGGCAGTACCAACGGCCTTGTCACCAGGTTTCACAGGATGGAAAATGAATTCATTGCAATCGCCAGCCGACCCGCGATTTTTGATTGGATTTCCGCGTCACATCGGCTATCATGATGGACGTGATTTCCTCCCGGTGTGTGAGTCCGAAACATTCTTTCACTTTTCTGGCCCTGATTCTGTTTGTCTGCCTTGTCTCGTGCTCCAAAAAGAATCTCCCCGGCATCGGGAGCGCGGATCAAAAGAATAAAAAGGTGAGTTGGCAGGACGATGTCGGAGATACTGCCAACGCCAACATCAATCACAGCATTCTCGATGTGCGCGAGGTTTCCGTCTGGGAGGAAAACGGATTTCTCGTCATGGAGGTTGAAACGGCCAACTCAATCGAGGACCACCTCAAGGAGGTCGATTCCAACGGGCACCGCAATGCAGGGGCACCGGTGGAATTTCTCATCGATCTCGATCAGGACAAGGCCACCGGTGGCAAGATCACATGGGCCGATGAGGCCAAACGTCCCATGGACGGCTACGACCTGAAAATCTCCGTCTATCTTGGGTTTGTCAGCCTTTCCCAGGGTTCGGTCATGAATGCTTCCGGCACCGTCTCTGTGGATACGGCCAAATCGACGGTGCTTGAGTCCTTCGCGAAATTCGTTTTTTGGAATCTCAGGAGTGATCTGAAATTGCCCGATTCAAGACAGGTTCTCAGTCCCTTTCAACTGACGGTTCCGGATTTGTGTTCAATCAGCAAAAACAAGGTTCAGATCCGTGTCCCCCTCCAATGCCTGGGGGTCGGCCAGGGCAAAACGCTGCGCCTCTGCTGGTATGACTATTATCAGAGCAACCGCAAAAATCCCCCGTTTTCGGATGACCGTATTCTGACGCTGACCACCTCTGCCGCGGACCTGAAATCGGTTGTCAGGCGTGAGAAGCCCTGGGATAATCTTCTGGATGCGGTGGAAAAGGGCAATACAGCCGAGGTGAAGCGTCTCATGGGGTCCGGGATCACAAAAGAGCTTTTTCCGGTGGCCCTGCTGCGGGCCGGTTCCTACGGTCATCGTGAGATCATTGATCTGCTCCTTTCCGAGGGCGTTGATGTGAATACGGCGGATATGATGGGGCAGACTCCGCTTTTTATGGCGAGTGCCCAGGGCCGCGAGGATTTGATCCTTTATTTGCTTGAAAAAGGGGCTGCCCCCAATGGAAAAACCAGCGCGGGAGAAACGGCCCTGCACCGGGTTGTGATGTCGGGCAATGTTCGAACGGTCAGCGCCCTGCTCAAGGCGGGGGCCGATATCCACGCAAAATCGGAGGCCGGGCATACCCCTCTCGAATTGGCGGAGATGGCTAAAAATGAGGAGATTGTCTCATTGCTCAAATCCAGCCCGGCTCCGGCCCCTGCCGGGACCAATCCCACTGTTCTTTCCCCTCCCGACCCAGTGACCCCTCCGGGTCCGTCTCCCTGAATTCCCCACCCTTGCCGATGCTGTGCGGTCCAATCGTCCCTGTCTGTTGTTTTCTGAAAAACAATGCGGATGTGCCGTGTCTGTCATAACTTCCAGTACCATCCCCGCCGATTGCAAAACAAGACACAGGCCCATAAACACGCTGTCCACAGGAGTCCCCACATCACCCCCATCCATCCCCCCTTGGAAAAAAAGTCCAACACCCATGGGGACGGAAAACCTGGACTGCCAAAAAGGACAGCCCAGTTCTGTACGAAAGTATTGTCAGGGTTCACCCGGTTGAAGGCGCCAATCAGACCCAAAGACTCAAAAAGCCTTCGCAGGATGATCTGCAGGAAATAGGCCAGCAACGGATTGCCCCCAAAGACAACCAGCGGGAAAATCCATCCACGGATTTTGCGGACATCCACGACGTAGTAGAAAAGCCCGAAACACAACGCCCCCAGGCCTGCCGCAAAAAAGGCGTAGGAGGTGGTCACGTCGGGTTTGCTCATGCACAGGTGCCACTGCCCGGTCTGCCAGCCGATGGCATGGATCAGGTATCCCAGTGAGGTGAAGAGCACGCCCACACAAAAACACCGCCGCAAAATGCGGTGGGAGTCCCCGGTGGGAATGACCTGACCGACCAGTACGCCGATCATGGTCATCACCCCGTACGAAATGGAAAGCCAGGGTTGACAGTGGACAATCCAGGGTTTGACCCAGCTCCCGCTGGGATTGCTCAGGGTTCCAAACGGGGCTGTCACGTTTTCCCATGCACCGGTCCACCAGGGGAACAGGGCCGTCATGAGCAGATTGCCTCCCGCCACGGCAAAAACGATCCATCCGCGGTGTTGGGGGGCGGCTTTGAACAGGAGGGCCCCACACAAATAGGCAATGCCGATGGCCTGCAGCACACCCCACCACCAGGTCACCTGTTTGATCACCAGTGACATGTAAACGACCCCCACCAGCACCAGCAGGCCGGTGCGGCGCAACACAGGCCCCGCCCAGTCGGTCTCGCGGGTCTGACGGCTGAGGGGGATGCAGACTCCGACAATGAATACAAACCAGGGGGCCACCAGATCGGTTACGGTCAGCCCGATGTTTTTGCGGGCGGTTTCAGGGGCGGCGGCGATGGCGGCTTGAATCTGTTTTTCATCGAGTCCCGATTCCCTGAGCCGCAGGCTTTCCCGGGACTGCCACAGATCGTACCCGGTCTCCGCGTGAAACCAGGTCGAGATGGGGAGGCTTCCAAACCAGGATTGGGTCAGGGGAAGGGGAACGGATTCCTTCTGGTACTGCCCGGCGGCAATGGCGATCACAAAAATCATGCCCAGAATGGTCAATCCCCGAAAGGCGTCCAACGACATCAGGCGTTCAGGCTTGTCTGAGGGCAAGGGGTCGGTCATGGAATGATCCTAGGGTTTTGACCCCAAAGATAAAGTCCGGAGTCGTCCCCCTATTTTTCGGCATGCTTTTCCTTGATGAGCCAGGAGAGGAGAATCGACAGGCCGATGGCGGTGACAATGAATGCCAGGGACCACACGATGGGGAAGTGCCCGCCGAAAAGATGATTCAGAAAGGTCATCTTCATGCCGACAAATACCAGGACGGCCCCCAAACCGTACTTGAGAAAGCGGAACTGATCCATGATGCCCCCCAGAAGGAAGTACATGGTCCTCAGGCCCATGATGGCAAAGAGGTTTGAGGTAAAGACGATCATCGGTTCACGCGTGATCGCAAAAATGGCCGGGACGGAATCAATGGCAAACACAATGTCGGTCACCTCGATAAACACCAGACACACCAGAAGGGGTGTTCCGTACAGGATTCCCTTGTGTTTGACGAAAAAATTCGGCCCCTCGACTGTGTGTGTGATCGGCAGAAACTTTTTCAGCAGACGGATCACCCAGTTCTTTTCAGGATCGGGATCATGGTTTTCCATGAATACGATCTTGAGACCGGTCAGAATCAAAAACAGGCCCATGACAAAGACAAACCAGCTCAGGGCCATGAGCAGGGATCCGAGGGCGATGAAAAGGGCCCGGAAAAAAACCGCCCCCAGCACGCCGTAAAAGAGGATCCGGTGCTGGTACTTGGGAGCCACGTCGAAGTACTTGAAGATGACCACAAACACAAAGACGTTGTCCACCGACAGGGAGTATTCGACAATGTATCCGGCGAGGAATTCCAGCGCGCTTTGCCGTGCGGAAAGGTGCGGATCAAATCCCGGAACCGACATCAGCCGGTCGTTGTTGCGGAATTCCCACAGGCAGAAGTAGTAGAGCAACACGTTGAAAATCATCGCCAGTGTCACCCAGACGACCGTCCAGGTCAGCGCCTCCCGGTATCCTACCTCATGGGCCTTCCGGTGAAAGACTCCCAGATCGATTCCCAGGACCAGCAGAAGGAAGACCACAAAGCCGATATACAGCCACCAATACTCGTAAAAGGG